>JBJTDB010000058.1:0-3999 GCA_046092145.1 Planctomycetia bacterium
GACAGCCCGCGGAGTCGCTCCCACCCGCGCCGCCAGGAGTTGCGTGGCGGCAGAGAGCGTGGTGAGCACCTCGTCGAACCGCCCCGTTGCCGAGAGGGTCGCGAGGCTGTCGGTGAGCGTCTTCTCGAGGTGGGTGAGATCGCGGGTGGCATCGACCACGCCGGCCAAAAGTTTCGTCTGGCCGGCAAGTGTCTGCTCATGCCGCTCCATCGCCTGCATCGCCGATGCGAGCGACTGGGCGGCTGCGGCCCAGCGATCCTCGCGCCGTGCGGAGAGGTTTTCCTGGGCATTTGCGAGCGACTCCGTCCAGCTTTCGAGGGCCGCCTGAATCGACTGCTCAATCGCCGCCTGCAGACGGTCTCCTGCGGCGTCCAGCACGCCCGAAAGGGCCGTCGAGGCCGACTGCTCCAGGGAACGCCACGACTGCGCCTGCGCCTCGATCAGTTTTTCCGAGTTGCGGGTCACCGCCTCGCCGAGGCGGGCGATCGCAAGCGATGCCCCGTCGCTTCCGGCGACCGACTGGAACCTGCCCGCCAGCGACTCCCACGCCGTCGCATCGACTTCGGTGAGGAGCCGCTGCTCCGATCGATCGACGAGAAACTGACCAAACATCAGCACCATCGACAGCCCGAGGGCCGTCGCGGTGGTGTCGAACGCCGTGCCCAGGCCGGCCACCACGCCAGAGATGTTCTCCAACTGCGTCGGCGACAGGCAGGCGATCGCGACCGTGATGCCGATCACCGTGCCGAGGAAGCCCATGATGGGGATCGCCCAGATCACGAACCGGACGAGGCCATAGCCCTGGGCGGCGCGAGCCGCGTCGAGATCGGAGAGATATTTGAGGTGGTCCTCGAGATCGTCGGCCGTCCCCGTGCGGACGACCAGGTCGAGCGCCTCGCGCAGCCGTCGCACGATCAACGTCTCGCCCCGGGGCTCAGGATCGGGCAGTCCCTTCACGAGATCGACGGCCTCCATCGGATCCTGGCCGCCATCGGGGATGGGCGGCAGCGTCGCCTCGGACACGGTTCGGCGCTGCCACATGATCTCTCCGGCCTTGATCACGAGCGCTGCCAGCCCGATGCCGAACATCCACGTCTCGACATATTCCACCCAGTGACCGGCGAGATAGCGGATCACCGTCGGATCGGAGACCACGCCGCCGTGGATCAACGCGAAAAAGAAGAAGCTGACCGCAGTTCCCCAGAGGAGCGGCGAACGAAACAGCACGGACCACAGGGCGTTGTTCTTCAACACGACGCATCTCCTCCGGCGGGGGATACCACAATCAAGTCCCGACGGAAACCGCCGGACTGTTCCCTTCAATCGGTTTGGCTTGCCAGGTCGGTTGAATCGAAAATGCCGTCGCAATCGGTCGGCTTGCCTATCCTGCCGGCCTGCCCCAGCCTCCGCGCGAGGCGTTCAGCGGTCTTGTCTCACTGCTCCAAGGGAGCGTAGGGTCTCGACCCATGAATCGAGACACCGGAGAGGATGCGGGGCCCGCGCAGTCTTTCGCGGGACGACGCATCCCTTGCACCACGATGCCTGGCATCCGCTCGTCCGGCGGCACGTGTGCTTTCCTCGTCCCATTCCTCTGCATGCTGCTGGGACTTCTGCATGCCGAGATGGCATCGGCCCAGCCGGCGGGAAGGGGGGCCATGGCAGGGCCAGTTGGCGAGTCGGGCGACCGACTCTGGATTTCGACCATGCCGCTCGATGAGTCGAAGCATGTCCTGATCGTGGTCGATCCGATCCAGCGGCAGGTCGCCATCTACCATCTCGATGCCTCGACCGGCACGCTGTCGCTCAAAAGCACCCGCGATATCGGCCCCGACCTCCAGCTCGGCGAATTCAATGCCCTGGATCCGAAGCCTTCGGCCCTGCGAAAAATGCTCGATATGAAGGCCGGCCCGGCCCGGGGACCGTGAGCCTCGCTGGAAAACCCTGCGGGTTGCGCATGATCTGGCCGCCGCTCGTAGAATATGGAAGCGGTCGGGGCCGAAGAGAGGATCTCGGCCCTCCCGCTGCGGCACGGACACCATGCCAGGACGTTATCTCTCCATCGAGGAAGCCGCCGAAAGACTTGGCGGCACCATTGACGAGGTCCATCGCCTCGTCGATCAGCGGAAGCTCTATCCCGTCCGCGACGGCGCGACCCTCAAATTCAAGGACGATGATCTTTCCCGCTACCTTGCCGAGCGAGAGGACTCGCTGTCCATTCCCGACGACGAGGCCGTGCCGCCCGTCATCGCCGACGCGGCTGACTCCCTCCCCGCGGCTGGCGTCGAGGGCCCTGACCTTGAACTCGACATCGACGATTCCCTCACGCTGAACGTCGAACTCGGCGTCGAGCCGGCGAACCTTTCCGCGCGAGAAGTCACGCCCGCGCCGGTCGTCGCCCCGGTCGATGCCGCCGACAAAGCCGATTCCCTGGTGCTCGGGGAGCCGTCGGGCCTCGCAGGGTCGGACGTGATCGAACTGGCCGACGAGGCTCCTGCGGTCGGCGGCAGCGCGCTCTCGCTTTCGATTTCGCACTCGTCAATCGAATCCCCGAAGGTAAATGGCATCGACTCGGCAGCCCAACTGGCTCTCGGCGTGTCGGGGCCCATGACGCTCGACCGTGACGATCTCGAGATCGATTCGATCATCGGGGCGTCCGCAGTCGCGCCCCAGGCCAGCCCGGAGCCCGCTGCGGAGGGCACGCTCGAGATCGATCTTGGCGAACCATTGATTCCCGATGGATCGGGCGCCTCGCTGGCGATCGGCGTGGGCAGCGATCTCGCTGCCGGCGCGAGGCGAAAAAGTGGCAAGGTCGGATCGGCACTCTCGGATGTGCTCGACAGCGGCGTGTTGATCGAAGAGAAGCCGGTCGAGATCGAGGGAGTCGTCGCCTGGGACGAAGTGGATCTTGGAATCGAGGAGAAGGCCGACGAGGAGGAGGAACCGGCCGGTGTTCTCGCCTCGGGACTGGATGCCGATGTCGGAGGCCTGGGCGATGACGACGACCGCTTCGATCTTGGAACGGGGGAGGGTGACGACGACAACGCCTCGGTCCTGAACCCCACCGACGAGTCGGGCGATTCGAGCCTCTTCCAGACGGGCGACGAGAGTTCGGCCTTTTCCGGACCAAGCTTCAGCATGGGCGATGCGGGATCGGAGTCGTTCGGCATCCCGGGCGGATTCATTCAGGTAACCGGGTTTTAGGTGTGGCAGGTCGGCGGGCTCGTCTGCTGTGCGCTCGTCATGCTGGTCGGCGGCCTGGTGGCGTTCGACTTGGTTCGGACGATCGGCACGCCACGAGGCACCGGCCTCTCCAATCACCTGCTCGAAGGCATGGCCGGCCTCTTCCAGTGGCGGTAGGCAAAGGTGATCGGCCGGAAAACCGCGCCGAATCGCCTTCGACGCGACGAAGGGCGCTATACTGGGGGCGTACGACACTCCACTGCCGCCTGCCTGGATGCCAACCAACGCCCCCCATCCCTCCGGTGTCGCCGCGTCGCCTCGCGGTCGCCTGGCCACGGCCATCCTCGCCGCGGCCGGTACGGCAGCGCTCGTCGCCGCGGGCTGCTCGGATCCCGCCGACATCCGACCCGGTGACATCCGCATCTATCGCATCCCCAAGGCGGCCGATACCGGATTGCCGGCGATCGCCGCCCCACGGGCTGCGGCCGCATCATCGGACGTGCGATACGACGTGCCGGAAGGCTGGTCGGACCGCGGCGCCTCCGGAATGCGGCTGGCGACGCTCTCGATCGGCGACCCAATCGCCAGCCACGAAGTGACCGTGATCCCGGCTGCCGGGACGCTCGAAAGCAACGTCGCCCGGTGGGCAGGACAACTCGATCCGAAGGCCGATGAGGCAGCTCGGGAGAAGGCCGCGGCGGAGGCGATTGCATCTGCCGAACGGGTCGATCTCGACGGCACCGAGGCGACCGTCGTGCTGCTTGTCGGCCCATCCGAGGAGGGTGACGATGCCGAGGCGATCCTCGGCGCGATGATCCC
>JBJTDB010000059.1:0-4217 GCA_046092145.1 Planctomycetia bacterium
GATCTCCTCGACGCCGCGGTTGCTGGCGGCGTCGATCTCGACGACATCGACATCCTGGCCGGCGGAGATCGCGACGCACGAGTCGCACTGGTTGCAGGGCTCGGCCGCAGGACCCGTCGCGCACTCCAGCGCCTTGGCGTAGATCCGGGCCGCGCTCGTCTTGCCCACTCCCCTGGCCCCGGTGAAGAGGTAGGCATGGCCGATCCGGCCCGACTCGATCGCCCCCGAGAGCCCCCGGGCGACATGCTCCTGCCCGACCAGCTCGTCGAATCGCTGCGGTCGATACCGGCGGGCGACGACTTGGTAGGCGGCGGACTCGGCCATCGTTGGTTCCACGTTCGAGCGGCCGTTCGAACGCCGATGAGAGGCCCTCCGCACAAAGGGACGACTGCTTATGGCTGCTGCGGTTAGGCCCTGACCAGGTTCACAGGTCCCCATCGCAGGGGCCTCTCATCGGCATCCGCGCCGCACTGTTTTGTACGCCCCGCCCTCCACCGGGTCAAAGGCTGCTACATTTCCGGCCATGGCATCCCCCATGATGCAGCAGTTCGAAGCGGCGAAGGACCGGTGCCCCGGGGCGCTGGTGTTCTTCCGGATGGGGGACTTCTACGAACTCTTCGGCGACGACGCCCGGGAGGCGGCCGACCTGCTGGACCTCACGCTCACCAGCCGCGACAAGGGGCCCGACGCCATGCCGATGGCCGGATTCCCTCACCATCAGCTCGACGTGCAGCTGGTGAAGCTCGTCGCCGCCGGCCGGCGAGTCGCCATCTGCGAACAGATCGACGACCCCAAGACGACCAAGGGGCTCTTGCGCCGCGAGGTCACGAGGATCGTCACGCCCGGCATCGTTTCCGACGAGTCGCTGCTCGACCCACTCCGGCCCAACCACCTCCTGGCGATCGCGCCGCGGGCTGCAGCCGACGGGTTGCTCGTCGGCCTGGCATGGATCGACGTGGCCGCCGGCCGATTCGAGGCGGCGGTCGTTCCGCACGACGACGCGGCCGACCATCTCCTGAGGCTCGATCCATCGGAGGTGCTCTGCGCCGAGAAAGACCGCGATGCGGTGACGTCGATCGTGCGGTCGGCGGGGCCGCTTCGACCCGTCACCTGCCGGCCCGACTGGTGGTTCGACGAGCCGACGGCGCAGGCCGCCGTCGGGAGGGCACTCGCGGGCCAGCGGCTCGAAGGGCTCGGCTTCGACCTGCCCGCCGACACTCCCGGCATCACCGCCGCCGGTGCGATCGTCGCCTACCTCGAGGAAAATGAGCCGGCCGCGGTGCAGCGGATCGAGTCGCTCGCCGCCTGGCGAGCCGGCGACTGGAAGGAGATCGACGAGGCCACCCGCCGCAGCCTCGAACTGGTGCGGGCGACCAACGCCGCCGGCGCGATCCGACGCGAAGGCTCGCTGGCCGGCGTGCTCGATCGCACGAAATCGCCGATGGGCAGCCGCCTGCTGGCCGAGTGGATCTCCGCCCCGCTCATCGACGCCCCTCGGATCGACGGCCGGCTCGACGCGGGGGCGTCGCTCGTCGCCGCTCGAGGCCTCGCAGCGCGGCTGGCCGAGTCACTCACCGGCATCGGCGACCTCGAGCGGCTCGTCAGCCGGGTCATGTCGGGCCGTGCCGGCCCCCGCGATCTCGAGCGAATCGGGAGGGCGACGGCGATCCTGCCCGACATCATCACGTCGCTCGGACGATGCGGCGGATTGCTGGCCACCCTGCGAGACCGACTCGATCCCTGCATCGATGTGGCAGGCAGAATCGGCGCGACGCTTCGCGAGGGATGCCCGGTGTTCGCCCGTGACGGCGGCTTCATCCGGCCCGGCTTCGACACCACCTACGACGAGCTTCTCGAATTGGCGACGGGGGGCAAGGCCTGGATCGCGCAGTACCAGGCTCGCGAGATCGAACGCACGGGAATCGCGTCGCTGAAAGTCGGCTTCAATCGCGTCTTCGGGTTCTTTCTCGAAGTGAGCCGCAGCAACGCGGAGAAGGTGCCCTCCGACTACATCCGCAAGCAGACCGTGAAGAACGCGGAGCGGTACACGACCCCCGAACTCGACGAGCGGCAGCGGCAGGTGCTCGGCGCGGAGGAGGAGTCGGTCCGGCGTGAACTGCAGCTGCTCGAGGAGCTGCGGGCGTTCGTCGCGGATCAGCGGCAACGGCTCGACCGCGCAACGGAAATCCTCGCCACGCTCGACGTGCTCGTCTCGCTGGCGGAGGTGGCCCGTTCGCGGAACTGGGTCCGCCCCGAGATCACCCTCGACGGCTCCCTCGTGATCGAGCAGGGCCGCCATCCGGTGCTCGAAGACCTGCTACCAGCCGGCACGCTCGTGGCCAACGACCTCTCGCTCGAGGCCCGCGAGCCGGAGTCGCGACGGCGACCCGAGACGCCCGCGATACTTCTGGTCACCGGACCGAACATGGGGGGCAAGAGCACGTTCATCCGACAGGCGGCGCTCGTGGCCGTCATGGCCCAAGCCGGCAGTTTCGTTCCGGCCGCCCGGGCCCGCGTGGGCATCGTCGACCGGCTCTTCGCCCGAATCGGCGCCGGAGACGATCTTGCCCGCGGCGCGAGCACGTTCCTCGTGGAAATGGCTCAGACGGCGCGCATCCTCAACCGCGCCACGCCGCGAAGCCTCGTCATCCTCGACGAGGTAGGCCGTGGCACCAGCACGTTCGACGGCCTCGCGATCGCCCAGGCCGTCGTCGAGCACCTCCAGGGAACGACCGGCTGCCGCACGCTCTTCGCAACGCACTACCTTCAGCTCGCCGAATTGGAGCGGTTGCCGGGCGTGGGCAACGTGCAGGTGCTGGTGAAACAGCATCGCGACCAGCTCGTGTTTCTCCACCAGGTGGCCCCGGGCGCCGCCGACAAGAGCTGGGGCGTGCACGTGGCGAGGCTCGCGGGCGTGCCCATGGGAGTCATCGAGCGGGCCCGCGATCTCTTGCTCGGCTTCGAGTCGGCGGGCGCATCGGCCTCGGCCAAGCTACGCAAGAAACCGTCCGCCACCGGTCAGCCAACGCTTTTCGAGTAATCGCGCCAGAGCAACATTCTGCCAACCCGGCTTCGGGCTGCCCATGCCCTCGAGCGGGCTATGGGAGCGAGCGAAGCCATGGATGGCGAAGCGAAGCGCACATGCAGAGAGCCGATGCCTGGAGGGCATCTGCGAACGTCCGCGTGAGGGCGTGGGCAGCCCCGAGCCGGGTCAAACGAGCCGACCCAGCGTCAACCGCACTGGTTCATGGCGTCACGGGGGGTGCCGGCGGCGACGAGTTCGGGACGGGGAAATCCGACCGACACGATCGCGTCGTCGGGCGCGATCTCCACCGGGATGCTCTTGTAGGCCGGCGTCCGCGAGAGGGGATCGGCGGCCTTCGGTACCAGCACGTTCGATTCGGGGTAATACATCGCCACGCTGCCGGGCCGAATCTGGTCGAAGGCCGATACGACCTGGTTGCGCATCGTCCCCGCGGAGCTCGTGATCCTGCAGCGGCCTCCGGCGGTGAGTCCGAGCCTCGTGATGTCGTCCGGGTGCATCATGACGATGTCCCGACGCGTTTGGTTGCGGTAGAGATCCTCTTCCTCGTAGACGACGGTATTGAACTGCCCTTCGCTGCGGATCGTCATGAGCTGCAGACCACGGGGAGCCTCGGGCAGGTCGTGCACGAAGAGTTTCGCACGACCGTCCTGGGTCGGGAACGACGGCCTGTCAATGGCCCTGCCGGGAATCGAGAACTCCTTTTTCGTCCTGTCGATGTCGGCGATCTGCTCGAGCCCCGGCACGATCTTCGCGATCGCCTGCCGGATCGTGCTCGTGTGGGCCATTTCCATCCAGTTCACCGGCCCGGCCTCGCCGAGCACGCGGCGGGCGAGGTCGGCGATGATCTCGACTTCCGCCCGTGGCCCGACATGCCTCGGCTTTCCGCCGTCGGAGAGGCGGATGTAGCTGAACATGCTCTCCTGGGTGGAAGGCTCCGGCTCCTCGACGCGAGCCAGCACGGGGAGGAGGATCGTCTCCTCGCCACCCAGGCCTCCGGCGTGGCCGGTGTTGAGCGACGGGCTCATAGAAACGACCGTGTCGATCTTCGACATTGCGCGGCTGGCGTAGGTGGCGTCGGGGCTTGCTCCCCAGAGATTGCCCCCGAGGCAGAGAGCGAACCGCTTCTTCCCGGAGTCGGCGGCGTCGAGGCAATCGAGCGTGTCGTAGCCCT
>JBJTDB010000060.1:0-762 GCA_046092145.1 Planctomycetia bacterium
CGGCCGACTGCATCGCCGCCTCGAGCGCCGCGGCGTCGGCGGGCCGCACGAACCCCGCCGGGGCTTTCCGCACGACCTCGGCCTCAGCTTTTTCGAGATCGGCATCCAAGGCGATCAGCCGGGTCGCCACGGCGGCGCCACCGAGTCCATCGATCTTCTCCTCGAGCCGCGTGCCTTCGGCCTGGAGAGCCAGCCGCGTTTCGTGGTGCTCGCGGGCCGCCTGCACGCTCGCGACACCGAGCCTGGCGAGGCAGACGCCGAGCTGGGATTGCAGATCCGCGATCTCCACCCTCAGGTCTGAAAGCGACTGCCCGCCGCCGGGCGTGATCCGGATCGTCGTGCCATCCCCGATGCACAGGTCGGCTGCATCGGTCAGCGTCCGTTGCTCGCCGGGGGTGAGGCGGTCCTCGTCGACGAGCACGGCCGCGTCGGCGCGGACGACCTCCAGCCGAGTGGCGATCGCCTCCAGCCTGGCCGTGCCCAGCTGCCGCCGCCGGTCCAGGTCCTCGAGAGACACGAGCGTCGGTCGATCGACCTCCGGAATCTCCCGCAGTTGTCTGGCGATATCGGCCGTCTTTTCCGACAGCTCGTCGATCTCGGCCTGCCGCTTTTCCAGGTCGGCCCGCTCCGCCTGCAGTTGAAACAGCTTCTCGATCGTCGTGAGCAGATCCCGCCTGGCCGCACAGGCCTGCATCGACTCGAACGCCGCGCTCGTCAAGCGCGACGCGTGCGCCACATCGCTATGCATCCGCTGTTCGTGAA
>JBJTDB010000061.1:0-2051 GCA_046092145.1 Planctomycetia bacterium
CTCTCCAGGAAGACGATCGCGGTCATCCGTCAAAACATGGTGATCGGCGGTCTCTTCATTCTTGCCTTCGTGACGCTGGCCGGTGCCGGGTATGTGTCGCCCGTGATGGCGGCACTCTTGCATGTCGTCAGTGGTTTGGCCGTGGTGTTCAACTCGGCTCGGCTCGTCCGATGTGGCGAAGAGATCGAACAAGCGGAGGCGGCCGCACGACCTCGGTAACGATGCCTGCCGCTCCGCCTAGCCGACATCCCGCCCCTGGAACAGGATCACGGCAAGCCCGATCGCCGCTGCGATCAGGAAGAAGGCATAGAGCGTGACCGTGCCGAGGTAGCCAAGCGTGATGGTACTGCCCTGCGTGAGCGCGTCGGCAGGCCAGAAGAATTGCATGTTCGGGATCACTGCGGCCAGTGGCCGCAGCCACGCCCGCCCGGACGTCGCCATCGCGAGGAAATATTCACCGACCAAACCGACCAGAAAAAATCCGAGGCATACCAGCAGTGTCGGGATTTGCCCGAGCCGCGTCGAAGCGGCGATGGCAATCGACGTGCGAATGATGATCGCTTCGAAGACGAGCGCGAGTCCGCGCATCAGCTGGGGGTCGAAATCGGCCATGGGACTTTGCAGCCGCCACGTGCGGCTGATGCACGAGATCAGCCCCCAGGCGATCGTCCCCGCCGCGGCGCCGACGATCGCGAAGGTCGCCGGGAAGGACCATCGATAGAGATAGTTGGAGAGCCCTGAGACGAGAAACGTCAGCAGGAGAGCCACGAGCCCAAACGTGATGACCGGTGCATCGAAGATGTCCTCGGCCCTCACGCTCGACTGCACACGGTGCCGGACCGTCAACAGAAACACGACACTCAACAGCCAGTAAGCGACCGCAATCGCACACGAAACGCCGATGAACTTGCCCAGGACGACAAGTGGTCGTGCAACCGGTTTGCTGACGACCGTCAGCACTGTCTTGTTTTCGATCTCCTTGGCCAACACTCCCGTCGCGGTGAAGGCCGCCATCAGAAGCCCCGTCAGAAAAAGCGTGCTCAATCCGAGATCGACGAGCAGCTTGTTGTCGTCCTCGAGCGTGTATCCCGCCACGTTTACATTGAGGAGGAGGGCAAGCAGCCCCACGCAGATGAGCACAGCGTGCACCGGTTGCCGGATCGATTCAAGGAACGCGTTGCGGGCGAGTGCGAGAAACGTCATGGGTGTCGGCTAGAGCGGCTGACCCACCCTGTTGTACGCCACGGAGTATGAGATTCGTGTGAGTGGCACTGCAGGCCGGGAAATGGGAAACTAAAATCCTGGCAGAGTCTCAAAGCCCTGTTGTACCAGGACGTTTCATGCCCTTCGCCGCATCCGAGCAAAGTCGCATCACGGCGGTCAACGATTCGCTCGTGTTCCGCCGCGCCCGGACCGCTGCGCTCTCCGGGCTTGCGATTCAGGTGGGCCTCGTGGCGGCCACCGGCCTTGTGGCCCTGTGGGCCGATTCGCAGGCCATCTACGCCGCAGCGTGGCACATGGCTGGCGGACTGGCGATCTGGATCATGCTATCGCTCATCTACCAGCAACACGAGACCGAGCGATCGCAACGGCTGGCCGCCGAGAAACTCTCCGACACCACGAAGGCCGCGGCCATCTTCGGCAATCTGAGTGATGATCTCGATGCCGCCACGGCGCGACTCGAGCGGCTGTACCGCCTCGGCCTTCCCGTCGTGAGTGGGATCGTCGCGTTCTACCTGCTCGTGGCTGGATGTGCTCTCCTGTGGTTCCAGGTCAAAGCGGCGGTGACGGGGGGCGGCGACGCCCGTGCCGGGCTTTCCGAAGCGTGTGATCCTGTCGGCCTCATGTTCGTCATGGCCGCGATCGCGTTCTCGGCCTTCGTCAGCGCCAGATGGATCAGTGGCTACTCCCGTCAGCGAGCCTGGCAATTGCTCCGAGGCGGCGCGAGCTACCTCATGAGCTGCTTCGTCGTTGCATTGCTTCTCTTCGCAGGAGCGGCGTCAGTAGCCGTCGCGGTGGACCAACGAATCTTCTCCGGGCTCGCACTGGCG
>JBJTDB010000062.1:0-775 GCA_046092145.1 Planctomycetia bacterium
GCCGCCTCCTCGCCGGCCTCGCGGAGCAGCACCTTGAATACCTCATAGACCGATACCGCGGGCACGATCAGCGATTCGAGGTCCTCGAGAGCCGGTTCAAACACGCGGGCGTGGCGTCCCCCCGCGAAGTATTCCAGCCAACCGGATGAATCCACCACGTTCACAGGCGATCGCCTTCGCGCACAAAGTCCGTCTTGATTCCCTTCACGAATCCCTTCAACTCGCGGATGTTCCGCTCGGGGACGAATTCCAGCCGCCCGGCATGCTCGATCACCTGCAGTTTCTGGCCCGGCCGCAGCCCGAGTCGCTCCCGAACGACCCGTGGAATGACGACTTGGAATTTGGGCGAAATCGTGACGTGGTGCATGATGGCTCCCAAGTCGATGGCAAAGATCGATCAATACGTCGTGCAACGAAATCATAATCGATCGCCGCGGGCCGAACAAGCCGTGCATGCGAATCAAGATCGCAATCCTGGCGGGATCGATGTCCTTGCTTGGAGCGGTTGTCGGTCGGCTGGCGGCGGCGGAGGGCGAGGCCGGTGCCGTTGCCGCGATGGCCGGCCAGGCTGCCGTTCGCACAAGCACGTTCGACAGTGATCCATGCGACATGCCTCGCTACCACGGGGTGTTTGCGCCCGCTCGCGGCCCGCCTACCGCCTGGGGCGAGCTCGTCCAAGCTCATGACGACCGCGAAGCGGTTCAGGTGTCGTCCGACGATCTGCCCGTGATCGATATTCACAGCCTCTGAGCCGTGCCGGGCGCGACCCACGCAT
>JBJTDB010000063.1:0-1880 GCA_046092145.1 Planctomycetia bacterium
CTGGGGCCAGCCATAGCCGAGCCCGATCACGAGGAGGATGGCCGCGCACGACACAAGGGCAACCGGGCTGACAAAAACCGCGCAGATCAAGGCGATCGCCAGTGCCACCCCGAGGGCGAAAATCGGCCGCTTGATCCAATAGACCCATGGGTTCACGCCCGGGAAAAAGTCATGCGTGAGAAGCCGTGTCAGCCAGCCGCCGATGATGCGCATGCGTCGCCCCACTCACGGAAATGCAAATCGATTGCACTCTTATACTTTTTGCATAAAGAGCGAGGATGATCAAGCACCTGGCGGACTCCCCTCCCTGGAGGGGAGTCTCTATTCCGGTGCGGTTTCCTCGACGGCCATATTGTCACGCCCATCGACCCCGATCCGCCAGGCAGGGAAAGGGTCGTCGAATTCCAGCCAGGAATCGGGGCCGCGGTCCAATTCGTCGTCCGTCAAACAGCAGAAATGAAGCTTGTCCAGAAGTGACGGATGGAGATTCGCCCCAATGACCACGAGTTCCTGCCGACGGTCGCCCCATGGTTCCTCCCAGATGAGATTGATCTCTGCCCGGTCGAGATCGTCCGGCCATTCATCTTCCGCGGTCGATGCGAGCCATGTGCCACCCGGCTGCAGACTGGAGACCACGCCCGCACTCGACCACACTCCCGCCCAATCATGACGGGTCGCCAACCAGACGAACCCCTTCGACCGTATGACACCCTTGAAATAGGGGCCGGTTATGAGATCCCACAGGCGCTGAGGATGAAACGGGCGACGTGCCTGAAAAACACGGCTTGAAATTCCATATTCCTCCGTTTCGGGAACATGGGTTCCCGGTGCCTCGGCGAGCCATCCGGGATGTTTCGCCGCCTCCTGCAGGTCGAAGAGTTTCGTGCCGAGGATCTCGCCAAGATCGACTTGGCCATGGGCCGTTCTGAGGATTTTCGCCGCTGGATTCATTTTTCTGAGGATCGATTCGAGATAGCCGATGCTTTCCGTATCGGCGAGATCCGATTTGTTGACGATGATGACATTCGCGAATTCCACCTGATCGACTAGCAACTGCACGAGGTCTCGCGAATCGTTGTCGTCGAGCCCGATACCCCGATCGCGAAGTTCGTCCCGGGAACAGTAGTCCTCTAGAAAATTGACCGCATCGACGACGGTCACCAGCGTATCGAGGCGGGCCAAGGACGAGAGGCTTTGCCCCTGTTCGTCCGTGAATGTGAACGTCTCCGCGACTGGCAGAGGCTCTGAAATACCCGTGCTTTCCACGAGTAGATAGTCGAATCGGCCTTCTCGGGCGAGCCTCGCCACTTCCTCAAGCAAATCCTCCCGCAGCGTGCAACAGATGCACCCGTTGGAAAACTCGACGAGTTTTTCCTCCGTTCGGCTCAGTCGCGCAGCGGCCGATGAGCCGGCGATAGGATTGGACACCAACTGGGAATCGATGTTCACCTCGCTCATGTCGTTGACGATCACGGCGACCCGTAACCCAGCGCGGTTGGCCAGGATATGGTTGAGAAGGGTGGTTTTTCCGGCCCCGAGAAATCCCGAAAGCACGGTGACCGGAAGACGCTCGCTTCGACCACCGCAGCGATGCTCGGATCCGGATGTATCGACGACGGGCTCAGACATCGGAATGCGACTCCTGTGAGATGGGCTTCTGAGCCACTCACTATGCAGTACTTGCAACTCAATTGCAAGTACTGCGTCCGGAGGATAGCCGCGGCCGTCCACTACCGGCCCGGTTTCAGATCACCCGCCCACTCCAGCCCGAGGATCGACACGTCGTCGAGCGGGCCCTTCGGCTGGCACCACTGCTGCACGGTCTCGAGCAGGCCGGCCACGCTCGTGTCGAGAGGCTGCGAACGGCTCTTCGTCACGTG
>JBJTDB010000064.1:0-588 GCA_046092145.1 Planctomycetia bacterium
CTTCGTCGCCGCCAGCGTCTCCGTGATCACCTGCTCCAGCCGCTCTCTCTGCTTTGACGTGTACTTCATCAGTGAGCCGAGCCCCGGTCCGAGCAGGGCCGCCGGCATGGCATTTCCTGCGGCCGGCGGCGGCAGGACGGCCCGGGACCGGCGCCCCGGAGTTCTCTCCGGTTCACGAGTCGCTCGGCGACCGGAAGATGGTTGTCGACGTGCCATTGACCGGGCTATCCTTTCCCCAGATGAATGTTTCCATGGAGACCGCCATGAGCCAGGTAAAGGAGTCGATGATCGACATCATCGGCCGGCAACCCGACGACAGCACCTATGACGAAATCCTGCGGGAACTGGCATTTGCCCGCATGATCCAGCGGGGCCTCGACGATGCCGCCGCGGGCCGGACGCACACCGCCGAAGAGGTGGCCGAGGCAATCGAATCGTGGCGGAAATAAGGTGGAGCATGGACATCGAGCGGTATCTCCGCTGAATGAAATCCGCCTTCGGATATACCCGGCCAACTCAGTGCGGTCGCCCGATTCATTGGCGGCGCACGTGCAGGACCTCGGCCGTGAAGGGCTCGGCGAGCGGCAC
>JBJTDB010000065.1:0-1373 GCA_046092145.1 Planctomycetia bacterium
AGTCGAGGGCGCGCTTGCAGGCCTCGCCGTGCTCGCCGATCCCTGGCATGTGGCCGGCGGAGAGGAAGGCGAGCCCGCCCACGGCCACGAGGCCGAGATCGTTCGAGCCCCAGTTGCCCTCGGGGCCCTGGTTGGCGGCGATCGATCGCGGCCTCACTTTCGGCGGTGATCTCCCAGTCGTCGCGGCCGTCCCGGCCGCGGGCGCGGCGTGGCACGGCCGGCCGCAGACGAGTGCGACCGCCGCGAACAGGACCAATCCGCACCGGAGCAGGGGGGGAGAAGAAGACATGCTGTCATTGTGATGACTTTTCCGGCCACATGGTTACGGCCAGCGCCCTGTTGCTCGGAATCCCGCTGCTTATAAGCCCGCCGCGCAAGCACAGGGAATCCGCGCCCCATCACCACCCAGATTCGGTGGCTGGCAACTTTTACCTTTTACCTGAAGGCGACGGTCATGTATTCCGGATGGCGGAAGCCCGCGCGGGCGGAACCCTCGGAAGCGTTGATGCAAAATGTATATATACGTACAGTGATCCGCTCTCCGATGATCCAGATGCCCAATGCAGACCGTGCTGACATTTCCGAGATGAAAGTCTTCGGATACCTGCTCAATCCTGCGCATCCTGATGGGGCGAGCAAAGCCGCATTCTTTACGGCAATGGGGTTTCGCAGGACCGAATGGCGGGTCTTGAGGCAGGCCCTCGCATTGGTTGCCCGCACCGGGCGGATTCAGGCCATCGCTACGTCAACGCACGGCGAGAAGTATATTATTGATGGCGCGGTGAACGTTCCCCGAGTTGGTGAAGCCACGATCAGAACGATCTGGATCATCGACGCCGATGCCGACATTCCTCGGCTTGTGACGGCCTATCCAACGGAGGAGCACGACGATGCTCGAGCATGATCGGGTGGTGTTGTTGAAGGACCTGCCGCGCGTCGGACTGGTTGCCGGAGATGTTGGCACGATCGTGCATGTTTACTCCGATCGCGCCGGCCTCGAGGTCGAATTCGTGTCGCTCGACGGACATACCCGCGCTGTCGAAACCCTGGAGTTCACCGACGTGCGTGGCGTGACGGAGCGCGACATGACGCATGCTCGGGAAACCCACGCCGCCTGACCGAGCGACTCAGGTTGAAAAATCGGGGACGGGAGCTGGTTTTCTCCGGGGCGAGAAAGCCCGCGGCTGATCTGCCCGCCGCTTGCTTGGAAGCCCGCCCTGCTTGGAAGCCCGCTGCGCAAGCAAAGGGAATCCGCGCCCCATCACCAGACGCCGACCCGCATTCCCTCGGCTCGCGCCACGGGCTTCTCGGCAGAGGGGCAGACGGTCACCGTGACACGGCGGGGGTCACGGCGCGAGGAGCATGAGGTCGCG
>JBJTDB010000066.1:0-6198 GCA_046092145.1 Planctomycetia bacterium
TCGCCGACGGCATCGCCGCGCACGAACGTGATCCCGGTGGCGCTCGTGAAGTAGCCGGCCGGCCGCCCCCCCCGCCTCCACGCCCCCTTCCACGATGCCGGCCGCCCGCAGCCGTGTGCGCAACACCCGCCAAGGCTCGACCGGGCTCATGCGAAAGACGGTCGCCTGCGGCCCGTCGAGGGCGATGCTTTCCTTGGCCGAGGGCGCGGGGAAGAAGGTGTTGCGGGAGAGGAACCGGTCATCCACCATGCAGCGGATGCAATGGTCGCTGTTGTGGCAGATGTAGACATTGCCCACGTTGTCGGTCGAGCGGCCGTGCTGGGCGCCGCCCGTCTCGGTGCGGAAGTCGAGCGTTCGCGGGTCGAACGAGAAATCGCGGCCGCCCACCGCCACCGCCGGCCCCTCGGGCTCGCCCTTCTCGTTCACGCGGCGGATCGTGCCCGCCCCGGAACTTGCCGATCCGTGGATGCGGTTGTCGAGGTCATAGGCGAACGAATTGAGCAGCCCCTGGACGTTCCAGGTGCCGAATCCCGTAAACACCTTCCGCCGCTCGTCGGCGACGCCGTCGCCATCGTGGTCCTTCATAGAGAAGAGGTCGGGGGCGTCGCCCACGAAGATGCCGCCCCCCCAGGCGACCACGGCCGTCGGCCAGGTGAGACCGTCGGCGAAGATGGTGGCCCGTTCGTAGGTGCCGTCGTGGTCGTCGTCGTGGAGCAGACGGATCCGCCCGAGCCGTTCATCCTGGTTTTCGCTGTAGCCCCGCATTTCGGCGACGTAGAGCCGGCCGTCTTCGTCCCACGAGATCGCGACGGGGCTGGCGAGCAGCGGCTCGGCCACGGCGAGGTCGAGGGCGAATCCGGGGCGAACCCGCATCGTGGCCGGTGCGTCGGCCGCGGCTGTCTGGGGGATGCGGGGCAGGTCGCCCGAGTAGTCGGGCTCACCGGCCGACGGCTCGGCCGCGGGGATGATTCCGGCTACCCCGATCGCCATCACGAAGGCCACACAGCGGAGATCGGCGACACGCAAACGGCTTTGGAAAGTCATTCGGGGCCTCGTGGGGGCTGGTTTCGCGGCACCGCTTTTCCTGAAGTATAGCGGCACGATTGCGGTCATTTTAGCGCCCACGCCCACCGTCTGTGGCCACCTCCCCGCGGCATACCAAATCCTGCAAAGGGTCAGCAGGAAAGGCCATGGACAGGGGGTTGGGGGGGTATAGTATGTGGAGTAGAACGGGGGTCGCACCTCGATCTCACATCGTATCGTGACGTCATACCGGGGAAAGGAATGAACTCTCATGGCACTCAAACGGGGTCGGATCGTCAGCGGGTTCACGCTTGTTGAACTCTTGGTGGTGATTGGGATCATCGGCGTGATTGTCGGCCTGCTTCTGCCGGCGGTCCAGCGGGCCCGCGAGTCGGGGCGGCGGTTGAGTTGCAGCAACAATCTCAAGCAGTGGGCGCTCGGGATGCATGTCTACCACGACATACGGCAGTGTTATCCGTGGATCAGCACCCGCACCAATCCGCCGGGCAATGAGGCGACGAGTGCTACCGATCCGGGCGATGGGGCGACGTGGCTTGTGCATCTCTGGCCGTTTGTGGAGTGCGCCGACATGTATTCGAGCTATACCTTCGCCGGCTCGAGTTGGGGCAATGCATCGAACCTTGCCCTAATGAACAGGCGTGTTCCTCTCTACTTGTGCCCAAGCGACAATCCTGCGGTGGCCTTCCAGACGACGGTAGGCGGCAGGACGAATTACCTCGTCAGCTCGGGCACGGCGAACCAAGTCAATCCCGCAGGCCCGTTCGGCTGGCTCGCGACCGGCTTTGGGGGATCGTCCAATCCGGACTGGGACAACTTCATTCCGGTGCGAGGCACGATGAAGGACGTCACCGACGGCCTGTCGAAGACGCTCATGTTTGGCGAGATCATTTTCAGCCGGACGACGCCGGCAAGCGACAGCCGGGGATCGCACTGGACGAATTCGCCCCCCTCGTTCGCGGCCTATGCCACGCCCAACACGGGCACGGACGTCCTCTATAGCTGCACGAGCACGTCCGATACGCCATGCACGGCACAGGATTCGTCGATCCGTTGGCGAAATAAAATATCGGCCCGCAGCCGTCATTCCGGAGGCGTGAGCGTGGCGATGTGCGACGGGGCGGTCGGATTTGTCTCGAATGAAATCGGCCTGGCGACGTGGCAGGCACTGGCCACGGGCAAGGGGGGCGAGCCGAGCGAGTCACCCTTTTGATGATGCCGACAATCCAAGGAGCTGCGCCCATGATCAACGACAAATCGTTCCGTCGTGAACGGATTCAAGCGGCCCGCGTGGCCGCGGTGCTCCTGCCTGCCGTGCTGGCCGTCATGCTGGCGACGGTCGGCTGTGGTCCACCGGCGACGGTGGCGGTCGGTGTCGTGACGCTCGACGGCGTCCCGATCGACAACGCCATGCTCGATTTTATTCCCGAGCAGCGTGATGCCCGCACTGGCAGCGCCGTCACCGACGCCTCGGGGTGTTATGCGGCGACGCTCGCGGCGACTGCCTATCGGGTGACAGTGAGAAAGCAGCGGAGTGTCGGCGAGTCAAAAAAAGACGCGGCCAAGGGAGGCGTACCCACGGAGGACTACGAGGAGATTTTTCCGGCGCGCTATTCCGATCCGTCGCGGTCGCCCCTGCGGGTCGAGGCCGTCGAGCACAAACGCACGGTCGCCAACTTCGAGATTTCATCGAAGTGAGCCGCGGGCCCTGAAAAGGGGAGGCCTGAAAAGGGGACGCAGCCAGTCCTGTTCGGCGCGGGCTTTGCCGTGCTTTGGAAGCCCGCTGCGCAAGCAGAGGGAATACGCTCGCCATTCATATCCAGCCACACGCATTCCCTCGGCTCGCGCCACGGGCTTCTCAGCAACGATCACATATGCCGCAGCCGGCGAGCAATCGCCGTGCCGAGCAGGACTGGGACGCAGCTCTTTTTCATTTTCGGCCACTTTGTGCACCGTTGTACGCAGTCTTACAATCGCTCCGATGAGCCGCCCCACGATCCCTCATGCCGAGATGAACGACACCGACTCGGCCGCCGAATCGGCCTGGTTGGCCCGCATCCGGGACCTTTCGCCCGCGCAGCGGCTCGAGAAAGGATGCGGGCTGTCCCGACGCGGCCGGCGGTTCGCCATGGAGGCGATCCGCCGCAGGCATCCAGCCGCAAGTGCGACCGAAGTGCGTCTGCGATTCATCGAACTCGCGTTCGGGCCTGCGATGGCCGCCGATGTCGGCCGGTGGCTACAGGAACGTGACGGATGAGCGAAGCCGACGATCTCATCGTGGCGCTCACGCCCGTCGCCGCCGCGTTCGACCGGCTCAGCATCCGGCACTTCATCGGCGGCAGCGTCGCCAGCACCATGCACGGCGCGATCCGATCGACGATGGACGTCGATGTCATATGTGACCTTCGGGCAGACCAGGTCGATGCCTTCCTCTCGGCATTCGGCGGCGATTTCTACGTGAGTGAAGCCGCGGTGCGGCAGGCGGTCGAGAGGCGGTCGTGCTTCAATCTCATCCACCTCCCGACGGCCTACAAGGTGGACGTGTTCGTGACCCGAGGGCGGCCGTTCGATGTCGCCGCGATGGAGCGGGCAGTTCCCCTGTCACTGGCCGCTGGACTGGAAATCACCGTGCCGGTGGCGACCCCCGAGGATTCGATCGTCGCCAAGCTCGAATGGTTTCGGATTGGTGACGAGTCGTCTGAGCGACAGTGGCAAGACGTATCCCGGCTCGTGACGCTGCACGGCGATGCGCTCGACATCGGGTACATGCGGCGCATGGCGGAGTCGGTGGGCGTGGCCGATCTGCTCGAGCGGCTGCTTCGCTCCGGGAAACTTGGGGGCCCCTGAAAGGACGCAGCTCTTTTTCATTTCTGCCGCCGTAGGTGCAGACTGGTAGTCTGCACACCGTCGCCAACCGGATTCCGTAGGAGACTTCCACGATGCACACCATAGCCACGCGCCGCCGTCTTCCGGCCCTCATGCTCGTGTTCCTCTGGCTCGCGATGATCGCCATGCCCGCGGGGCCGGCGACCGCCGAGGAGCCCGCGATCGAGGGCTACACCGATCAACTCAGCTACCGGCCCGGCGAGAAGGTGGCCTTTCACCTGTCGGCGAAGGCGCCCGCGGCCCGGGTGAAGATCCAGCGGATCGGTGGCGAGAATCGCGTCGTTCTGGAGCAAGACGGGATCACGATCGGCTCGCATCCGATGCCGGTGAAGGCCTCGTCGGAGGGCTGCAACTGGCCGGTCGCCTGGAGCTTCGCGATCCCCGCCGACTGGAAAAGCGGCGTCTACGAGGCGGCCTTCGCGCCCGCGGCCGGCGGGACGCCGGCGGTGATCCACTTCGTGGTGCGGTCGGCCCAGCCCGGGAAGACGTCGAAAATCCTTCTCGAACTCTCGACGAACACCTGGAACGCCTACACGAATTCGGGCGGTCACAGCCTCTATTCCTACCACGACGTGGCCGGCCTGCAGGGGCATCGCGTGTCGTTCAACCGGCCGCAGCACTCGGGGATGATCAACTCGTGGGAAGTGCCGTTTCTGCGATGGGCCGAGCGAAGCGGCTACACGCTCGACTACGCCGTGAACTCCGATCTCGAATTCCATCCCGAAGAGCTGGCCGGCTACCGGCTCGTGCTCAGCGTCGGCCACGACGAATACTGGTCGTCGCCGATGCGGGATCACCTCGAGGCCTTCATCAAGAACGGGGGCAACGTGGCCTTCTTCACCGGCAACACCTGCTGCTGGCAGGTACGCAGCGAGGACGGCGGCCGGGCCCTCACCTGCTGGAAGCAGTTCTTCAACATGGACCCGCTCTACCGCAACGGTGACCAGCGGCTTCTGGGCACGCTCTGGAGCCATCACCTCGTCGGCCGTCCTGAAAACGAGATGATCGGCGTGGGCTTTCTCTGGGGCGGCTACCATCTCAGCCACGGCGAGGTGATGGACGGCGACGGCGCCTACCAGGTGCATCGGCCCGAACACTGGGTCTTCGAGGGCACGGGCCTGGCCCGCGACGCGAAGTTTGGGGGCGAGCAGACGATCGTGGGCTACGAATGCGACGGCTGCGAGCTCGAATGGCGAGACGACCTGCCGTATGCGACGGGCCGCGATGGCACGCCGGAGAACTTCACGGTGGTCGCCACGGCACCGGCCAGCTGGGATCCGGCGCTCAAGCGGTTTTACGACCGGATGCCGCTCGACCGCACGGGGCACGCCGTGATGGGCCTCTACACCCGCGGCGGCACCGTCTTCACCTGCGGCTCGACCGACTGGGCCCACGGGCTCAACGGCAAGAACCCGACCGTCGAGCGGATCACCCGCAACATCCTCGATCGGCTCGGCAAGTAGGCCCCGAAGCACGGCTTGCAGGAGCAGGGGCGGCGTGAAAAGATAGATTCGTCTGGTCCCCCCTCCCGACCCGATGGATTTTGCATGCCCCACACGCCTCCATCGTTCGTGCCGGCCTTTTGGGTTGCCGCGATCTCCGGGGCGATGGCCCTGGCCGCCGAATCCGCGCCGCTGCGGTTCGACCGCGACATCCGGCCGCTGCTCTCCGAAAACTGCTACGCCTGCCACGGGCCGGGGCAGCAGGAGGCGGGCCTGCGGCTCGATTCCGCCGAGGAGGCCACGCGCGAACTCGACTCGGGCGCGCGGGCGATCGTGGCGGGCGACCTCACGGCGAGCGAGCTGATCGCGCGGATCAACGCCACTGATCCCGACGTGATCATGCCGCCGCCGCAGTCGAAGAAGGCGCTCTCGCCCGAGCAGAAGGAGCTGCTCACGCGGTGGATCCAGGCGGGCGCCCCCTATGAAAAGCACTGGTCGTATCGGCCGATTGAGCGGCCGGAGGTGCCGGCCGGCCCCGCGGCCGAGCCTGCGCAGCCAGCCGCCGCCGCGAAACCCGAGCCCGAGATCGTGCTTCACGATGGGCCGCCGATCGCCTTCCCGGGCAGCAAGCCGCGGCCGCCGTGGGGGTCGGGGCGGTTGGCGGGGCCGGTGCGGCCGGCCGCCCCCGCGGCCACCCCTCTCGACCGGTTTCTCGATGCCGCGATCGCGGCCGCGAAGCTTCCCGCCAACGCCGAGGCCGACCGGCCCACGCTCATCCGCCGGCTCTCCTTCGCCCTCACCGGCCTGCCGCCTTCCCCAGAGCAGGTGG
>JBJTDB010000067.1:0-1338 GCA_046092145.1 Planctomycetia bacterium
TTGAGCCATTCGTCGAGGAAATGCTCGACGAAACGCTCCGACTTGGGGTCGGCGAGCATGCGATCCACCTGGGCTTCGAGCACGTCCGGCTTCAGGATTGCGCCGGAGTCGGCGAGATCGAGCAGCGGCCGGTCGGGCAGCGAGTCCCAGAGGAAGTAGGAGAGCCGCGAGGCGAGGGCATGGGCCCCGAGCGGTGCGGGTGTGGATTCAGCCTTCGGCAGGCCCGATTCGAGTCCCACGATGAGGAAGTCGGGGGCGCAGAGCACCGCCCGGTAGCCCGCGAACATCGCCTCCTTGAACGGTTCACCGAGTTTCAGCTGCTCCTCGACGATCCGCACGTAGGGCTCCAGTTCTTGCGCGGCGACCGGTCGGCGGAAGGCGGCCGCCGCGAAGTCGCGAAGCAGAGCGGCCGGGGCGGCCGCATCTTCCTGACGGATCGTGGCCTGAACGGGCGGCTTCGCTTGTTTCGACTTCTTGGCACGCTTCGCGGGCTGCTCGACCGTCGCCTTGTCGAACAGCCTGCGCTGGCTGGGCGGCGGCCAGGAATCGTCGAGCGGGCCCTCCACCTCGAACCAGTCAAACGCGATGCCCGGTCCCTCGTAATCGCGGACGCCGTCACTCAAGGGGGCATTTTGGGCGCCGTTGAGCGGCAGGGTCATCGCGTGGAACGAGATGCGGTCGTCGGGGGCGAGCCAGACGGTGAACTCGTGCGACGTCGGTTCGAGGGACGGTGCGTCGAAGTAGCCGAGCGGCCGGCCGCGGAGCGACGCGCGGACGATGTGGACGTCCGTGCCGTCGCCCGCGAGCTGCTCGAGATTGTCGGTCTTTCGGCGCAAGGGCGTCTTCCTCGCGTCGTCGTCGACCGGCACGGCCTGCCACTTCCCCTGGTCGTTTTCCGTGAAGGGTTTTTCGAAGCTCTGATACTGCGCGATGTCGCCTGGTTTCGCCGCCTCGGCCTTGGTCCTGGCCCAGCGCAGCCCCCAGATCGAGAACCGCACCGTATACAGCCCGGGCACCGGTGGCTCGAAGCGGTCGATCTGGATGCCCTGCGGTTGATGGGCGCCGATTTTGCCGGCGAGCAGCGCGGCCGACTCGGCCGAGCCGTCGAACTTCGCCCAGCGATAGGAGTTGCCGATGCTTTTGACCGGGTTGCCGGCGATCCCGGTCAGATAGCCGGCCGCGAGGTCGCGGCCGTTCAGCGGCGCGAGGCACATCTGTGCGACGGCGCCGTGGACGGTGCCCTGCTTCATGGCCGGCTCCCGCCACACCGATCGCTTGGGCGGCACAGGCGCCGTCACGATCGACTGATCGAGCGCCTCCGTCGCGGCCTCCAGATAC
>JBJTDB010000068.1:0-40383 GCA_046092145.1 Planctomycetia bacterium
CCAGCCTTGCCTTCTCCATCCTTGCCTTCTCCAGCCTTGCCTTCTCCAGCCTTGCCTTCTCCAGCCTTGCCTTCTCCAGCCTTGCCTTCTCCAGCCTTGCCTTCTCCAGCCTTGCCTTCTCCAGACTTGCCTTCTCCAGACTTGCCTTCTCCAGACTTGCCTTCTTGGGCCTGTCCGTTTTTCTGATCGCCAGCACCGTTGTCGTTCTCGGTGGAACCCGTGCCGTCGGCTCCGGATTGGCCAGGCTTCCCCGAGCGTTCCTCGCCCGCCTGACCGGGCGATCCTCCCTCGCCGCTCCCGGCCGCACCTCCTCCCGATTTCGATCCACCACTGCAAGAACTGCACCCCTGCTTGCCGCATGGCTTGCCATCGGCGCCCGCGCACGGTGGCTTCTCCTGCTGCTGGCTGTTGTTTTTCTGGCCACCTTCTTTCTGGCCACCTTCTTTCTGGCCACCTTCTTTCTGGCCACCTTGTTTCTGGCCACCTTCTTTCTGGCGGCTCTCCTCATCCCCCTTCGCCTGGTCGCCATTTTGTTTTTGGCCAGTCTGCGGCTGTCCGTTTTGATTCATGCCATTCTGTTGACGACGGTGTTCGAGGATCCGCTCCATCGCCTCGCCGTCATTCGTGCCATCGGCGGACACCGACTCACGAGGAGCCTTCTCACCGCCTGTTTTTTTGTCTCCTGCATTTTCTCCGGCCTGCTTCTGCCCCGATGGGCCGCCGCCAGACTGCTTGCGATCACCACGTGCAGCGGCATCGTCTTTACCACCGCTCTCTTTACCACCGCTCTCTTTACCACCGCTCTCTTTACCACCGTTCTCTTTACCACCGTTCTCCTTGCCACCGTTCTCCTTGCCACCGTTCTCCTTGCCACCGTTCTCCTTGCCACCGTTCTCTTTACCACCGTTCTCTTTACCACCGTTCTCCTTGCCGCCGTTCTCCGTGCCGCCCGACTCCTTGCCGCTGTTCTTCTTCTCTCCGGCTTGGGAATCGCCAGCCGTGTCGTCTTGACTCTTGTCAGGGTTCTCCATGGGCTTCCGGTCTGGCTCGGCAGGATCACTCCCCGACCGTGGCTCATCGGGATCACGATTGCCCAGGCCGCCGTCGGGCTGGGATTCGTCGCGATCCCGCTCCTTTTCCTCGGGAGCCCGCGGAGCCGCGCGCGGAGGAGCCGACGGATCGACGATCAACGCCTGCCACTCCGTTCGAGTCTCGTTCGGCGAGCCCGGACGAGTGTCGATCGCCACCCCGCGATACTCGAGCGTGCCCCCGGCCGCGACGCCCATCTGCCTGGGCACGAGCATCGTGGACCCCTCGAATGGGCCCGATTTTTCTTTCGAAAGGAGAACAATCTCCTTCTGCTGGCCGCCGTTCTTCACGCGCGTTTCGATCCCGACGCGGGCCAGGCCGAAGTCTGGATCGACAGCCCGCACCCGCACCCGCACGGGAGCATCTGGCGGCACGCGCAGCGGAGATTCCCGCGGTTCCTCGATCGTGATCTCGGGGGCGACGTCGGCCACGATGTCGATGCGGTGCTGCAACGGATCGGCGATCATCCCTGCCGATCCGCCTGGGGCCGCATCCCGAGGCTCGAAGAGCAGCCCGTAGGAACGATGGTCAGACCCTGCACCATTGACGCTCGCTCGCAGGTCAAATGTCACCGATGCCTGCGTCGGATCGCTTGCGTTCACCTTGAGCGGCTTGTCGCGCCGGCCATCGCAGCCGAAATCGAGCCAGGCGGCACCAAGAGCCCGGTTGCCGGCGGCGACGATCGTCACCTTCGTTCCCTCGACGGCACGGATATCCCCCTGCCACCGGACGATTTCCGGCGGCTGCCTGGTATACGCCGGATAGTCGTAGTGCACCTCGCGAACGAGCAGCGAGGGCGCGTCGATGACGACGACCCGCACCGGATCACTCCGGCCATCACCGGCGGCCAGCGAGAGTTCGAGCGACTGGTCAAGTCCTCGGCGCGCGTCCGGGATCGAGGCGATAAACCCATGGCCATCGCCGCCGCGATGCCGCTCCATCACCGCCTGCCACGGCCTGGCCGTGATGTCTGCCGAGCCGTCGTTCCCAAGTGGGCGGACCGTAAGCGTCGGCTGCTCCTCTCGCCGCAGGCCGCGGATCTCTGCGGCCACGACGAGCTGCCTGCCTCGCACGAGCGTGGCTTGCGCCGACTCGATCGTGATCTCGTGTCCGGGTGCGGCGGCATCGCCCTCGTCATCCCCCGGCATCCGCCACCGAAGATGAATCGGCGAGATCTGCACCCGAGACGGTGCAGCGACATTCGTCCATGGAGCCACCAGCCTGGCGGCGGTCGTCAACAGGCTCTTGGGCGCCAGGACTTCATAGAGGCACGCCAGACCCACCAACGCGGCGACGGCACAGGCAAGCCGAACCGCCGCCGTGCGATCGACCACGGCCTCGTTGGCCGGCACGCCCGAGAGCCATCGGGCGGCACGGCGTTTGAGCGATCGCACCATCCGCTCGCTGGTGGCGTCCTCGTTCGATTTCACGAGCACGGCGTTCACCAGATCGTTGTGCAGGTCGGGATACTCTCGCTCGATGGAACGGGCCGCATAGACAAGGTTCACGCGGCAGCGGATGAGGGGCACGATCCATCGGACGATGCCGGTCGCCAGCGAGGCCGCTCCCAGAGCGAGCCACGTCCATCGGGCCCACCGCGGCAGACCGCCGGGCACGATCCAGTGCTCCGCAAGCACGCCCACCGCAAGCCACGCGAGCCCCACGACACCCGCCGCAAGCAGGAAGGTCGTCAGCGCCACGCCCTTGTAATCGGCACCGGCCGCCGCCAGCCGCTTCGCCAGATACCGCTCCGATTTGGACGCGGTGTGGTCATCGGCCGCCCATGAGCCGACCGCCAACGGCTGCGATGGATCGCCCGACACTGTCGCCATCGCACTCCTCCTCGCTCGGGAGCGATGGCCGCGGCAGCGGTCCATCACCCCCTCTCTCCAATAGTATATCGGCAGCCGCACCCGTCGCCTTGCCGCGTTGACGCCCCGCTCCGCACAATCCACGCTTTTGGCCATGGGCGACAGCCCGCATTAAGATCGCCCGCATGTCGTTGCTGCCGAATGCCGATGCCTTCAAGCGGCTGGTCGATGGCACGAGCCATGCCCCGGCTGCCAGAGCGGCACGGACGGGGCTCTCGCTGCTTGCAGTCCCCTACTCGGCGGCGGTTCGCTGCCGCAACGTCGCCTATGACCTGGGGCTGTTCCCCGTTCATGCCTGCGACGTTCCGGTGATCTGTGTCGGAAACCTCACGCTCGGCGGGACCGGAAAAACGCCCCTCGTGGCATGGGTGGTGCGGCACCTCCAGCGGCTCGGCATCCAGCCGGCCGTGGTGAGCCGCGGGTATGCGGCCAAACCGGGTGAGCGGAGCGACGAGGCGGCAGAACTCGCGCTGCTGCTGCCCGGAGTCAACCATGTCGCCGACAAGGATCGCGTGGCGGCCGCCCGGAAGGCCGTGGCGGCTGGCGCCGGGGCGATCGTCCTCGACGATGGCTTTCAGCACCGACGCCTCGATCGCGATCTCGACATCGTGGCGATCGATGCCACCGATCCATTCGGCTGCGGACGACTCTTCCCACGCGGGCTGCTCCGCGAACCGCTCGCCGGCCTCGCGCGGGCCGATGTCATCGTGCTGACGCGTGCGACGCTTGTCGACGTGGAGCGACGCGAGGAGATTCGCGAGCAACTTCGCCGGCACTGTCGCGGCGGCATGCCGCGGGTATGGGCCGAGGCGACCCACCGGCTGATCGCCCTGCGGCAGGCATCGGGCTCACGGCTGCCGCTCGGCATGGCCCTCGATCGGCCGGTCGTCGCCTTTGCCGGCATTGGAAATCCAGCCGCCTTCCAGGCGTCGCTCGTCGAGATCGGCGGCACGCCGAAAGCCTTTCGGCCCTTCGCGGACCATCATGCCTACTCGCCGGAAGACATCGCCGATCTGGGAGCCTGGGCACGATCCCGCGGGGCGGCCATGATCCTCACAACCCTCAAGGATCTGGTGAAGATCGGCCGCGACGATCTGGGCGGCATCCCACTGATGGCGGCCGAACTCGAGATCGACATTCTCGGCGGCATCGAAGCCCTCGCGGCCCAGGTCGACCGGGCCGTGAACGCAGCCGCTACTTCCGCTTCTCGACGTGGAGCGTGTGCTTCCGCAGCCGAGGGGAATACTTCTTGACCTTCAGCTTTTCGCCACCGGTCTTCCGCCGGAGCGTGTAGTTTTGGTCGCCCGTCTCCTCGCAGACCAGCTGAACGACCTCGAGTTTCTTCTTGCCTTTTGCCATCGCTTGTTCTCACGGGCTCAAGCCGGGCGAAACGCCCGCCTTGCAGACGCGAGAATGTAACGCGGGCCGGACGGCACCACCAGCGAGGCCCCGGAAAAGGCCGCAAATGGCATGAATTGTTGCTTGACCGGTGGAACCCGTCGTACCATAAAAGCGGACTGAGGACGTCTCCCTCCTGAAGACGACTTTCTGGGGTTCCACCCCCACTTGGATCATGGCATGAGCAGCCCCACCGGCAACCAGCCAAACACGGCACCACCATCCCAGCCCCAGCCACCGGCGGCGATGAAGCCCGCTCCCAAGGAACCGGCTGGGAACGCAGCCGCCCCGCCCCCCAAGGCTGCGGGGACAACCGCGGAGGAAAACCAGCCCGCTCGTGGACGATCGTCGAGCGGGTTGCTCCGCCAGACCCCGGCCTGGCTCGTGAGCATGCTGCTGCACGTCGTGGTGCTCCTGTCGCTGGCGCTCATGGTGGCAGACGAGCCGCCCAAGCCTGCGGGCTTGAGGACGATCGATTCTCCACCGACGGAATCGATGGCGGATGTCGAGGAGGTTCAGGCGGTCGAACTCCCGACCCCCGAACAGGAACAATCGGAAGAGGTGCTTGAGGAAGTCGCCGAGTCTGCGGAAGCAGTCGCGATGGAATCAGTGGAGGTTGCCTCCACCGTCGCCGACGTTGCGGCCACCGATGTCTCCGTCGATACGGTCGATGTCGGCGCAAATATCAGCGTATCGACCGACATCCTCAAGACGGTGTCCAAGTCTGGCCCTGCCAAGACGGGCTTGGCCGCACGATCGAACTCGGCGGGCCAGAAGGCGATGATCAAGGCGGGCGGCGGTGATCCCGACGAAGTCATCAAGTCGGTCGAGAAAGCATGTGACTGGTTCGTTCGCCATCAGCTTCCAGACGGCGGCTGGTCGTTCGACTGTTCACAGATCCCGGGCTGCATGGGCAAGTGCGGAAATCCGAAGAGCAAAGGCCACATGGGCAACCGAACGGCGGCCACGGCGATGGCGCTCCTCCCGATGCTTGGTCAGGGCTATACCCACACTGCCCGCGGCGAAAAAGGAAAATACGCCAAGCCCATTGAAATGGGCCTCACGTTTCTCGCGCAGAAAGTCATGAAGGGGAAAGGGGCATCCGGAGACGGGATGTACACCCAGGGCCTCACCGGCATCGTCCTCTCCGAAGCATTCGGCATGACCAAGGACGAGCGGCTGTTCGTGCCGGCCCAGGCCGCCATCGACTACATTCTGATGGCGCAGGACCCCAACGGCGGCGGCTGGGGATATTCGCCGAGATCCCCGGGCGACACGTCGATCGTCTGCTGGCAGATGATGGCGCTCAAGAGCGGGAATATCTCTGGGCTCAGGGTCAATCCGCAATTCGTCCCGAAGCTGACCGAGTTCCTCGACTCCGTGCAGTCCGACAACGGAGCGGGATATGGCTACCGCGGGCCTGGTGACACTCCCGCGCTCACGCCGGCCGGCCTTCTGTGCCGGATGTTCACGACCTGGAAAAAGACCAACGATGCCCTGATCCGCGGCGCCAAGAAGACGGCCGCCCGCGGGCCGTCGCGCGACATGTATGCCTCGTACTACGCCACCCAGGTGCTCTTCCACCTCAAGCAGCAACTTCCCGAGGAGTGGGAGTCGTGGCAGAAGAAGATGACGCGAATGCTCGTCGATTCTCAGATCACGGCCGGGCACGAGGCTGGCAGCATGCTCGAAGGATTCGAGCACGGCCACGCCGCCGAAGCGGCTGGCCGTATCTACGTCACCTCCATGGCCACGATGACGCTCGAGGTCTACTTCAAGCACGGCCTTCCGCTCTATCAGCAGGAAGCCGACCCTGCCGACGATTTCGTCGAGTGACCGGCCGGACAATCGGACCTCTTGAGGGGCCGATTCATCGTTCAAGGCATGGTGGTCGATCTCTCTCCATGGGCGGGCGAGGGCAATCACTGCCGGAGTCAGGCATCCGACCGGAACAACCGGCAGCGTTTCCCCGACCGGCACGGACCGCCCCTCGTGAGCCACGTCATGCAGGCCGCGCCTCGCCCACCGCTCATCGATCGCCTCATCGGCCATCCGGCCGTGAGGTCTGCGTATACGAGCCTTCTGGCCCACGTGCTCTTCGGAATCCTCGCGGCACTCCTGGCCATCCGGCATTCAGGCCACGAGGGGCGCCCGTCGCTCTCGCTGTCGTTCGGTGACGCCGCGGCCGATGCAGTCGATCCGCTCCCGCCGGCCGTCGAGATCGCAGCGGTCAATCCGCTGCCCGCCGCCGATCCTCGAGCCGCCGAGCAGCCACTCCACGACGTCGCGGCCGCCACCGTTGCCGATGCTGTGCCGGCGGAGCCCGCGGATTCAATCCCGCAACCGCCGCTGGTGGCCATCCCTGCAGCCGATGCGGCGAAGCGATCAAGCGTAGCGGCCATCCCGGCCAGCGCCGCGGCCAAACCGATCGCCGCAGCGGCGGCGGTGGTGCGTCCTGGGCCACCGCAGCCGGAGGCCACGGGCGGCGACGAGGCCCCGTTTGCCGCGCGACGCGGCGCCGCGCGGACGGCGACCGTGAAGGCCCGCGGCGGATCCGCCGCCAGCGAGGAGGCCGTCGAAAAGGGGCTGGCGTGGCTTGCCTCCCATCAGGCCATCGACGGCTCCTGGCAGTTCGATCTTTCCGGCTGCCAGTGCCATGGGGCATGCCGCAACCCCGGCACGCTCGACAGTTCCACCGCCAGCACCGCCATCGCCCTGCTGCCGTTTCTCGGCGCCGGAAACACGCATGCCGACGGCCCCTACCAGCAGGTCGTTTCCCGCGCGATCTACTACCTCGTGAGCCGGATGCAGCCGACGCCCCGTGGCGGCGACTTCTGCGAAGGCACGATGTATGGGCACGGCGTCACGACGCTCGCCCTCGCCGAGGCCTACGGTCTCTCGGGCGACGACATGCTCGTGCCCTACCTCCGCGACGCGATCCGATTCATCCAGACGGCGCAGGACCAGCACGGCGGCGGCTGGAGATATCTTCCGGGGCAGGCGGGCGACACGACCGTGACGGCCTGGCAGGTGGCGGCCCTCAAGAGCGCGTCGCTGGCGGGCGTCGAGACGCCCTCCCCGACGATCGACGGCGTCCGCCGATTCCTCGACCGCGTTCAGGCGAACAACGGCGCGGCCTACGGCTACCGCAGTCCACAGGCAAAGCCCTGCACATCTGCGATCGGGCTGCTCTGCCGAATGTACACCGGATGGGGCCCCGAGCACGAGGCTCTCCATCGCGGGGCAGCGAGCCTTGCCCGCTCCGGCCCCTCCGCCGATGCCGTGTATCAGAACTTCTACCTTTCGCAGGTGCTCCTGCAGATGAACCACCCCGTCTGGCCGCGTTGGAACAAGAAAAATCGTGACCAGCTCGTAGCCCGTCAGTCCCGCATCGGCCATGAGACGGGCAGCTGGTTTTTCGCCGATCCCGACACCGCCCCCGGCGGCCGCCTGGCTCACACCTCCCTGGCCATCCTCACGCTGGAGGTTTACTACCGGCTCCTCCCCATCTACACCGAGAAGGCCATCGAGGACAGGTTTTGAGAGGCCGCTACAATGCGTCCATGGAGGCTGCGGATGCGGCTTGTCACCTATGCCTGGTTGACGGTGGTCGTGGCGGTAGCCTGCGCGGCGATCGGCTGGATCGGGCTTGCGGGCTGGATGGCGGCAGTCGTGGCCATGGCCAGCGTCGCGATGCACGTCGCCGGCAACGCCATCGGCACCCGGATGCGCGAGACGGCGGATCATGGCCTCCTCTGGCGTGATACCACGCAGCCGATGCTGCCGTCGCTGCCCGTCATGAATCCCGGCCGCCTCGAACGCCGGGAATCACTCGGGTATCTGGTGCCGGTTTCATCCGGCATCGGCGCGACCGTCGGCGGCGTGGCCGGCACGACGGCGCTCGTGCTGCTCACCGGCTGTTCGCCCGCCGGCGCGGTCCTGGGGGGCGGCTCGTCGGCGGTGATCGGCGGATTGTTCGGCTTCTTGATCGCGAGCCTCGTGGAAATTCTTCGCACGAGCCTCGGCGATGCGATTGCCGCGGAGCGGCCAGTCCCCCCGTCCGTGCCTTCCCATTCCCGCTGAATCCGTGCGCCGCCCGGCGTGCGCGGCCCGCCACGATGGCACGGCGGAAGACAGCGTGGTACAACCTACCGAGCGTTCCAATCCAGCCCGTTCCGGAGAATCCGACATGGCCAAACCCCATCGCGGCCTCAAGAAGGCCAATCACGGCGCCCGCCCAGCCAACAGCAAGGCCCGCAAGGCAAAGCGGCGGCATATCAAGACCTGATTCACCCGGCACCATTTCCGACGAGCCCGAGAGACCGCCCGACGTGGCCCCGCGCGACTACATCATCCATCCGAGCGAATACGACCTCTCCACGGTCATCGCCGATATCCACGAGATCCGCCGCTACAACCAGCAGCGGTTCGAGATGGAGCAGCTCACTGCGATCGTCCACGAGGACCAGGCCCGTGGACTGTGCGTCGGCTACAAGGATGTCACGCACGACGAATTCTGGGTGCGTGGCCATTTTCCCATCATGCCGGTGATGCCGGGCGTGATGATGTGCGAGGCAGCGGCTCAGCTTTCCAGCTACTACACCCAGAAACACAACCTGCTCGAGGCCAAGGTGATCGGTTTTGGCGGCCTGGAGGAGGTGCGGTTTCGGGAGCCGGTGGTGCCCGGCGACCGGCTCGTCATCGCCGTCGAGCGGGTGCGGGTGCGGCCCCGGGCGATGATCGTCTGCAAGTTCCAGGGGATCGTGCGGGACAGCATCGTCGTCGATGGTGTCATCAAGGGCGTGCCGCTGCCGGTCGATGCCCTCGAGGGAGCGGCCAGGTAGGCCGCGGCTCCGGGTCGCCATGCCACGTCGCCCACCCAAGAAGCCCGATGCGTCGGTCGATCTTTCGAGCCATTTCTTCACGCTCGAAAGACTCCCGGAGCCCTTCCAGCCGCGATCCCTCTTTCCGGCAGACCTTCCCGTGGAGCTCGAGGTGGGCAGCGGCAAGGGCCTTTTCCTGTCGTCATCCGCCGGCTCACGGCCCGACACCAATTTCCTCGGCATTGAGATCGCTTTCGGCTACGCGCGGCTCTGCGCCGGCAAGCTGGCGGTCGCCGCGGCCACCAATGCACGGATCATCCACGGCGACGCCCAGCGTCTCGTGCGGGCGATGCTGCCGGACAAGAGCCTCTCGGCGGTCCATGTCTACTTCCCCGACCCATGGTGGAAGGCTCGGCACCGCAAGCGCCGGGTGCTGAGCGAGCCATTCCTACAGCATGCCGGCCGCGTGCTCGCCCCAGGCGGACGGCTGCATGTCTGGACCGACGTCGAGGAATACTTTCTCGAGGCGATGGAGGCCGCCCGTGCGACCGGGGTCTTCAGCGACCCGTGCACCGAGCCGGCCCGACCGGCAACGCACGACCTCGACTACCGGACACATTTTGAGCGACGCACCCGAATGGCCGGCCAGCCCGTCTGGCGGGCGGCGCTCGAGCGAACTGAACGGCCGGCCGCCGTTCAGCGGGTGGCGGCTTCGTAGGTTCGCCCCGATTCGCCTCGGGACGTCTGTGACACCGCGATGTCGTAGAGCCGCTCACCGGCCGGTGTCGGATAGCGGCCCGTGAGGCAGGCCGGGCAGAGTTCGGAGGCGTCGAACCCGATCGACCGGGCAACCGACTCGACGGGGAGGTAGCGAAGCGAATCGGCCCCGAGCTTGGCCGCCATCGCGGCCTGGGCCTCCTCGGTGAGCCGTCCACCCTGCAGGAAGGCCGGGGCGAAGAGTTCGTCGATCGTGGACATGTCGATCCCGTAGAAGCACGGCGCGACGATCGGGGGGCAGGCGATCCGCACGTGGATTTCACGGGCCAGCCCGAGCGACCGCATCCGCCCCAGCAGAACCTTCATCGTGGTGCTGCGGACGATCGAATCCTCGACGAGGATCACCCGCTTTCCTTCGAGCACCTCACGAAGCGGCGTGTATTTTGACTCGGCCTTTTGGCGACGGCTGGAGGCTCCATCGATGAACGTTCGGCCCGTGTAGCGGTTGCGGATGAGCCCTTCCACGGAGGGAATCGAAAGACGGTAGGCCATCGCGTCGGCTGCCGCCTTGCTCGTGTCGGGCACGGGCACGACGACGGTGTCGGCGTCGATCTGGATCGTCTCGAGCCGGGCCAGTTCCTCACCCAGCCTCTTGCGGGTGAGGTAGACGCTCCGCTCGTCCATCGTGCTGGCGACATTGGCGAAGTAGATCCACTCGAAGAAGCAGTGCGCCTGCCGCGGGCTCGCCGCGAACCGCTCAATCCGCACGGAGCGGCCGTCCACGATCAGCGCCGTCCCGGGCTCGAGCGACCGGATCGACTCGGCCGGGAAGCCGAGATTCAGCAGGGCCACGCTCTCGCTCGCCGCGGCGACCAGCGGCCCGAGGATGGCATACTCCATCGGGCGGATGCCGAGAGGATCGCGGGCCACGATCATCCGCCCGCAGGCATCGAGCATCGCGATGTTCCAGGCGCCGTCGAATCGCGCGGAAATCGCCGCGAGCATCTCGACGGGGTCGGGGTCGGCATCGCCGGCGAGTTCCCGGCCGATGGCGTGCATGATGACCTCGGTGTCGTTGTCACGAGCGAGGTGGTTGTCGTCGTCGGCAAGGATCTCGGCACGCAGTTCGGGATAGTTGGCCAGCTGGCCGTTGAACCCGAACGCGAACCATTTCCGCTTCTGGATGTGGGGCCGCTCCAGCGGCTGGGCGTAGCCCCGATCCTCCGCGCCGCACGTGGCGTAGCGGACATGGCCGATCGCCGCGCGACCGGCATGCTGCTCCATGAGGCTCTCGTATTTGCCCCGGTGGCTCATTCGGAAGACCTCGCTGACGCTGCCGACGTCCTTGAGGGTGGCAAGCAACTGGCTGCGATCGGGATTCCAGACGGTCATGCCGGCCGACAGCTGGCCGCGGTTCTGGATGTCGAGAAGCATCCGCGGCACCAGCCGCGACACTTCCTCCGGCCCCTGACCCGGGCAGAGAGGGCTCGGATCGCCGCCGGGCAGGTGGTAGATGGCCGCCAGCCCGCATTCGTGATGGAGGTCACTCACAGGTCTGGCCCGCGGGGGATGGCATGGGGAAGAACCGCTCGGACGAAGACGTGAATATACGGTACGATCCGCAACATGATCCAGCCCCAGCCCGACCCGCTCCGCGAGGCCGTCGCCGCCGCCGCAGGATTCATCGTCGTCAAGGTCGGCACCCGCGTGCTCACCGGCCCCGACGGCCTTCTCGACGACGCACGCATCGAGTCCTTGGGAAGGCAGTTCGACGGACTTCTGGCTGCAGGTCGGAAGGTGGTGCTCGTGAGTTCCGGCGCCGTCGGCGCCGGCATGGGTCGGATGGGGCTGCGACAACGGCCCCATGAACTGGCCCACCTCCAGGCCGTCGCCGCCGTCGGCCAAAGCTGCCTGATCGAGGCGTACGAACGTGCGCTCCGGGCGAAAGGCCGTCATGTCGCCCAGGTGCTGCTCGTGGCCGATGACTTCAAGGATCGGGCCCGATACCTGAACATCCGCAACACGCTCCGGGCCCTGCTCGACTACGGCGCGATCCCGGTCATCAACGAGAACGACACCGTGAGCGTGGAGGAACTGCGGACCAGCTTCGGCGACAACGACCGCCTTGCGGCCCTTGTCGCCACGCTGCTCGGCGCCCCGCTCCTCGTGCTGCTCTCCGATGTCGAGGGACTCTACGATCGGCACCCTGACGAGCGGGGCGCCGTACGGCTGACGACGGTGGAGACCATCGATGGAGCGATCGAGTCGCTGGCCCGCGATCGGGCCGGCGGGCTCTCCAAGGGGGGCATGGCCAGCAAGATCGCCGCCGCCCGCATCGTCACGGAGGCGGGCGGCCATTGCATCATCGCCTCGGGCCGCGACGACGACGTGCTGCCGCGGATCGCCCGGGGCGACAGCGTCGGCACGCTCTTTCGAGGCCGCGATGCCGCGATGCCGGCCTGGAAGCGATGGCTGGGATGGTCGGCCGACGTCCGCGGCACCGTGACGGTCGATGCCGGCGCCCGCGAGGCGCTCGTGGAGACGGGCCGCAGCCTGCTGGCGGCCGGCGTCCGGGCTGCCGAAGGCGATTTCCACACCGGCGACCTCGTGGCGCTGGCCGATGAATCGGGCCACGTCTTCGCCCGCGGGCTGGTCAACTATCCGGCGGCCGATCTCCGCCGGATCGCCGGGCTGAAAACCGACCGGATCGCCGAGGTGCTCGGCTACTGCCCCTACGACGAAGTGGTTCACCGCGACAATCTCGCGGTGGTCTGCCGTGGTGATCAGATCGGCCCCAAGGCCACGGTATCCGATGCTGGGTGAACTCTTCATCGTCGGCGCGCTCATCCTCGCCAACGGTTTTTTTTCGGGGGCCGAGATGGCGATCGTCGCCAGCCGCCGTGGCCGCCTTCGCCAATTGGCAGACGCGGGCGACACCGCGGCGAGAACGGCCCTGGAGCTGGCGTCGAGCCCCGACCGGTTTCTCCCCACCGTGCAGGTGGGCATCACGCTCGTCGGCACGCTGGCCGCGGCCTACGGAGGAGGCCAGCTCGTGGAACCGCTCTCCGCGTGGCTGGCCGCCACGAGGCCGCCCTTCATCGCAGACGCCTCCACACCGATCGCCCTGACGACGTTCGTCGCCCTGCTCTCCTTCTTCACGCTGCTGTTCGGCGAACTGGTGCCGAAGCGGCTGGCCCTCCGCAACGCCGAGGCCTTCGCTCGCGTCGTGGCCCCGGTGATGCAGCTGGTCGCCCGGCTGACGAAGCCCCTGGTCTGGGGGCTGGGCACGGCCACGTCAGCCGTCCTCTTCATGCTCGGCGCCGGCAAGCAGGAAGGGCCGACCGTCTCCGTCGAGGACATCGAGCACCTGCTCGAAGCCGGCCGGGCCGAAGGGGTGCTCGAGCCGGTCGAGCAGGCGGTGGCGATCGAGGCCTTGCGGCTCGGGGAGCGGACGGTCCGCGACATCATGCGGCCGCGGATCGATCTCGACGCGCTCGATGTCGATACGCCGCCCGCGGAGATCATCGGCGCCATCGCGATGGCGGGCTACTCGCGGCTCCCGGTCTACGAGGGCTCGCTCGACCACATTCTCGGATACGTCTTTTTGAAAGACGTGCTCCGGCACACCTGGATGGGCTGGCCCGTCGAACTGCGGAAGATCGTGCATCGGGCACTGTTCGTCCCCGAGACGATGCCGCTCGACAGGCTGCTGGAACTCTTCCAGAAGGAAAAGAACCAGATGGCGATCGTCCTCGACGAATATGGCGGCACCGAGGGACTCGTGACGCTCGAGGACGTGCTCGAGGAACTCGTCGGCGAGATCCACGACGAGCATCGGGCCTCGCAGGAAACGGCATTCGTGCAGCGGGAGGACGGTAGCTGGCTGGTCGATGGCGGCGCCAGCATCGAGGATCTCGCGAAGACTCTCGGCGTGAAGCTCGATGGATCCCCGCGGGACTATTCGACCGTGTCGGGCCTGGTGCTCGCCCGGCTGGAACGGATCCCCACGACGGGCGACATCACGAAGTGGCAGGGGCTCACGATCGAGGTCGTCGACATGGACGGCCGCCGCATCGACAAGGTACTGGTCCGACGGCCGTGACCGCTCACTCGATGGCGGGTTTCTTGTCGAGCACGTCCTGGAGGATGAACGGCTTCGGAAACGGCTCGTCGAGCTGTTCGAGCACCTTCCGATACCGCTTCACGATCTCGACGATGTCGTCGCCGGTCAGGCCGTCGTTGCGGAGCACCTCGGACGAGTCGAGCACGTTCCGCCATGCCGCGAATGCCTCCTCGTAGGCCTTCTTCGCCGCCTGCAGGCGGGCGTTTTCAAAGTCCCGTTCGGCTCGCCAGGTGGCCTCACGGGCCTTGAGCATCTCGTCGGTCACCTCGGCCTCACAGGTGGCCCGCCAGAAGTCGAAGTTCACGATCTCCCGGTAACGGCCGATGATCTCGGCCGTTTCCTTCGCCTCCGTGAACTGCCGGGCGAGTTCCTGCGCCTTGGTCTTCACCTCTGCGGCCGCCTCACGCGCGACCATGGGCCAGGTCACCCTCATCGCCGCCTCGGATTCGGCCGCGAGCCGCTGCTGTTCCTCGGAGCGGTCCATGGCCGGCGTCTCCACCGCCGACCGCTGTTCCGATGAAAGGCCTTGCCGCTTCCGCTCCTCGAGCGCCTTGAACTGCCCCGGAAGCAGTTCCTCCAGTTCCGCGGCGAGTCGTTCGGCACGGGCCTGCTCGGCCTCCTTCATGCCAAGGCGGATCGGCACGTCCCAGGTCGTGGGAATCTCGCGGACCGAGAACCGCCGCATCTCGTCTCCCGCCAGCTTCCAGGCGCTGCGGCCGGTGTCGCCAAACACGCCCTCCTCGGCCAAGGCCCTCGCGTGATTGGCCGCGGTCATCATCGGCTCGCTGTGGAAGATGAGCGGCGTGGTGTTGAGCGGGGCGCCGGAATCGGCGAGCTGCTGGCCGGCCAGGTATTTCTCGCGCGCCACGAGCCAGTTGTCCCGCTCGGGAAGGGTGCGGCCAGGGCGATCCCGCTCGTGGAAATCGTCGTCGGCCTTGAAGAGCCTGCGATACTGCTTCTTCTCGTCGGCACGTCCGATCTTCTGGCCGATGAACCAGCCCATGCGGCCGAGCAGGCGGGGCTCACGCTGATTGAGGGCGATGCCCTGCCGGAGAAACTCGATGCCCTTCATGACCCAGGCATAGCGATCGTGGTAGTCGTCGAACTCGACGGAGATGTTGTAGGAGAGGTTGTGCGCCTGGAAATCCCAGATCGAGTAGAAGTTGGGCTGAAGTTTCGTCATCTGCTCGAGTGTCGCCGAGAGATTCGTCCAGTCCTCCACCTTTTTGTAGTGGTTGGCCCGATCCCACAGCAGCGTCACGGCGATATTCTTGAGCCCGAGCGTCGCCAGCCGCATCGTCTCGCTGGTCGGGTCGATCTCGCCGAGATTCGCCTGCGACAGGCCGTACTTCGTCCGCAGCCGTGCCAGGTATCCACCCTCGCTCGAGGAATCGGCCGGCTGGCTGAGGACCGACAGCGGCACCAGCAGCACGGCGATCGCCACCAGCATGATGAGGGTGTTGGGTCGCAACCCCAGCCATGTCCTCGCCTGATCGGAGGATCCCCGTCCCGTGCCGCCGCCATCACGTCCGTCACTCATGATGATGCCACCTCCCTGGCCCGCAGGCTCATCGCCCCGGCGATGAAAAATGCGATCAGATAGCCGAGCGTCTCCATGCCGTGCTCGGCAAGAAGATCGAGCGGGATGTCGAAGCCGCCGGCGAGGAAGTCGCTCGTTCCGAGCGAACCGAGCGACGGAAAGAGGGCCGCCCCAAGCCGCATCGGAGCCAGCAGGAACGTGTCGAGCGTCTTGATGAACTGCGCGGCGGGCGTGGCCTCCCACTCCACCGTAATGCTTTCCTGCGTGGCGATTCGCACGAGCGACTCGATCGGCCCGCCGCCGGGAACGATCGAGAAGTCTCCGGCGATCTGGCTCTCGAAGAGCCTGGAGATGAACTCGCGAAACTGGCCGACCATCACCACCGAAAGCGTCGCCAAGAGCGCCACCGGTCCGGCGAGGAACGTGCTGAACGTCACCCCCATCGCCGTGGTGAGCAGCATCGAAAACCAGATCCCGAAGCAGCTCTTGAGGTAATTCATCGCGAACGAGCCTTCGCCGGCTCGCAGGTAGAAATCTGCCTGGGCCACGCCGTAATACTGGGCCGGCTCGAGGCACTGCAGCACGATCTCCACCCGGCCGTCGGCGACGAGATCGGTGAAGAGATCGACCTGCCGCGTGCCGCCGTCGGCCGACGTCGCGACCAAGGTCCTGGGAATGAGCAGCGAATCGATCGTGAATTCCTTGGCCGTGAAGTAGAAGGGGTCGCTCTGCAGTCCGCTGACGGGGTTCTTCACCCGCACGCTTCCCGCAATCCCCTTTTCGATGTCTCCCTTGTAGGTGCGGAAGACACGCACCAGCATTTCCAAGGGAAGCCCATCGGAGAACCGCTTCTCGGTGATTCCCGTGAAGGTCCAGATGGCGGCGGCCAACGAACCGCCTTCGATGTATTGTCGATACGACCACTCGGCCCCGACGCTGATGCCCTTCGTGCTCGGACGACCCTCGCGGTCGAGAAATCGGAGCGTGCCTCGAAGAGGCCTGCGTGCCTCGAGAATCCCCTCGGGCGGCCCGATGTCGAACGTCTCCCGGCCACCCGACTCGACCACCCGAACGCGGTGCCGGTGTCCCTGCTCGTTCTCGGTATAGCCCGCTCCGTCGGTCGAGAGCGAAATGCGGTGACGATGCCCATGGTCGAGGCTCGTTCGGCCTTCCCGGCTCACGACCCCTCCGGCTTCATCCCGGATCGCGACGAGGTCGTCGGCGGAGAGCAGATGGCGATGACTGACACTTCGAACGACGAAGGCCCAGCCGACGCTCCCCATGATCGCAAGGAGCACCGTGCCGACCGCCGCGAAGCCGAGCATCCTGCCGAGCACGATTTCGCCGGTCCGCACGGGCTTGGTGGTGACCGTTTGAATCGCCTTGGCCTTGATGTCCGCCGGAAGGCTGAAGACCGACAGCACGAGCGTCACGAGGCAGACCAGGAGATTGGTCGCCGCGATGATGAAGCCGATGTAGAGCTTTCCGGGGTTGGTGCTCGCGGGATCGAGAAACCATCCCGCGAACAGCACCAAAAGCGCGAAGAGCGGGAGCACGACCAGCACGTTGCGTCGCAGCGACTCCTGCACGGCCAGCCGCGCCAGTGCGAAGATCCGCCGCACCGACATGCCTGCCAGATCACGGACACCTGAGAGAAGCCCGCGGTAGACCTTGTCGCCGGCGACCATCGGCCCGTGGAGCACCGACTGCACGAGCCACGCGACCGCGCCGACGATCACGACCATCATCGCGGCGGCAAAGAGATACCAGGCCAGTGCCGGGCCGATCCATGCCGAGAATGCGGGAATTTCCTGTTCGAGGACCATGGGTGGCTCAGCCCTCCCGCGATGACGCGCCGCCGGAGGCCCGGGCCCGACGGCCGGGCCGCACCTGCGTGTCGCGGACGATCTCGAGGAAGAGATCCTCGAGCGTGGTCCGAGGATTGCCGACCTCCGCATCCGCCGCTCCGTGTCGCGCGAGCACGGCGAGCAGCTCCTCGCGGGCGGCATTGGAAAGCCCCTTGGCTCGGATCTGCGTGACATCCGTCACCCGCAGCAGATCTTCCACGCGGCCGAGTTCCTTGAGCTCGCCCTGATGAAGGACAGCGATCCGATCGCAGACATCCTCCACGTCGGCCAGGAGGTGGGAACACATGATGACCGTCTTTCCACGGTTCTTCAGGTCGATGATGAGGTCCTTCATTTCCCGGGTGCCGATCGGATCGAGGCCGCTGGTTGGCTCGTCGAGAACGACCAACTCCGGGTCGTTGATGAGCGCCTGGGCGACACCGATGCGGCGGGTCATGCCCTTGGAATATTCCTTGAGCTGGCGTTTCTTGTCTCGGCCGAGCCCCACCATCTCGATGAGCATGTCGGCGCGCCGCTTCCGTTCCTCGGGGGGCATGTCGAAGAGGCGACCGTAGAAGTCGAGCGTCTCCTCGGCATCGAGAAACTTGTAGAGATACGACTCCTCGGGCAGGTAGCCGATCCGCTCGTTCTTCGAGACGTCGGTCGCGTCACGGCCGAAGACGAGCGCCTCACCGGAGGTCGGGAAGATCAGTCCGAGCAGGAGTTTGATCGTCGTCGTCTTGCCGGAGCCGTTGGGCCCGAGCAGGCCGAAGATCTCGCCCCGGCGAACTTCCAGGTCGAGCGGCTTGAGGGCGACCTTTTTGCTGCGACCCCAGAAGTCGCGGTAGGTCTTGGACAGGTTGCGGGCCTCGACCACCACCTCGTCGCCGATGGGCGGACGGCTTCCAGATGGCCGGGCGGCTGTGTGTGCGGCAGACATTCAAATCCCTCGAAAACGGCGTCAGGATTCCCTCACCGGGGTTCTAGTGTAGCGACCGCTTGACGAAGTCCAGTGGGGCCGTAGACTTTGGGACGGAAATGAGAATGATTCTCATTTTCTGCAGTATTTTTCGCAAACGACCCTGAGAAATTGAGGCGAGGAACGAAACCGTGAACACCGCGCGACGTCAGATGCTTGCGATCCGCCAATCCTCTTCGGGCCGCCGCTCGGCCTTCAGTCTTGTCGAAATTCTCGTTGTGATCGCAATCATCGGCGTGCTCGTCGGCATGCTTTTGCCCGCGGTTCAATCGGTCCGTGGTGCGGCGAGACGAATGTCGAGCCTCAACAATTTGAAGCAGATGGGGGTTGCGATTCACGCCTTTCACGACGCCAAATTGCAACTGCCGGCCGGCTTCACCTCCACGACCACAGGATCCTGGCCAGGCGGGTCGAACGACCCGGTTCCAGAATCAGGCCCGGGCTGGAGTTTTTTCGCTGTGATTCTTCCATACATGGAGGAGGCCTCACTGCACAGCAGAATTGATTTTGGGAAGTCCATCACAGATGCGGACAACAAGGCCGCCCGTGAGACCATCGTGACATCGTTCGTCGATCCCGGTGACACAATTCCCCGCCGCATCACCATTACCGATTCAGGGGCCAGCCCAGCCGCTGCGAACCCCACGACAACCATGTGCGAAGCCGCGGTATGCAGCTACGTCGGCTGTCTCGGCACGAAGTCATACGAAGAACTTCCCTTTAACGGTGTTTTTCATCGAAACAGTTCGGTGCGGCTCGATCAGATCACCGATGGAACCAGCAAAACGATCGGAGTTGGAGAGCGAATGAGCCGTCATACACGAAGCAGTTGGGTCGGAGTGGTTCCGGGACAAGAACTCGTGTACGCGCCGGAGTCTCCGCAATACCGGCCGACCGAGCCCAGCTTCAACTGGCGGCCGGCCATCACATCGGTGCTCGTCCATGTGAGGTCAAAAACACCGAGCCTGGAGGGAAGCCCCGGCGGGTTCATCGGTCCACATGCTGCGGGGACGCAGTTTCTCAACATGGATGGATCGTGCCGACTGATCACCAAGGACGCGTCGCCAGAAACGTTCCGGGCACTTTGCACGCGTGCAGATGGTGAAGTCATTCCTGCCGATTTTTGATTGACAGCAGGCGGCCGGACTTCGCTCGGCAAAGCAGCCGTAATTCAAAGCCCCGCTGAAGCAGGGCTCTTGTTCGTCTTCTGTTCATGGCCCTTGAACGCAAACGCAACGACGGAGTGGGCGGCACGTAATTCAGCCGGTTTGAAGTAGGGCTCATCGGGAAACCCACCGGCCCGATCGATGATCTCGGCGGCGAGCCGCTCCCAGGAAAGCCCGCTGGCGACGTGCCACGCGGCCGCCTGGGCGACCTTTTGCGTCATCTCACCGCGGCCAAAACTTTCGAGGATGATTGCCAGCTGCGGATCCTCCGAGTAACTCTCGAGCGACACGAGTTTGTAGGGACGCCTTGAACTCGGCTCCGGCTTGCCGTGTTCGAGGCACACGGTGGCGACCCGCAGAGTCCGAACGGTTTCTGGAGGCACGGAGAACATTCCTCCACCCATCCCTCCGCCGCCCATTCCGCCCATGCCTCCTCCACCCATGCCGCCCATGCCACCCATGCCACCGCCCATGGCCTGCGACATGCCGCCGCCCATGCCTCCCATGCCGCCCATTCCGCCCATGCCGCCTCCGCCCATGCCTCCCATCCCACCCATGCCCATCTGGGCAACGACGGGCACGCCGGCGAAGGCGGCGGGGAGTCGGAGCGTCAACGGCTTCTTTGATTTGTTCCGAACGACGACCTGAGCCGACCGCGAGTCGTTCGGGATGAACGAGATGCCGACAAGCCCCTCGGATTCGGCCTCGAAGAGCCCGACGGCCTCGGGGGCCGCGGCAGGAGCACGCGATCGCTCACGGGCAAACGCCGGCAGATCGATCACGAGAGCGATCGCCACAGCGACAAGGAAGACCAGCGACCGGCTCATGGGGAATACCCCTGCGAGGTTGAGTGTGAAACCACTGCCTTCAGTATGCCTTCGGATCAAGTCCACGAAAAATAGGGAACAAGCCCGAATATCCGGCTTATGACGGCGGCAGCACGTGGCTCGGGGCGGTTCATGCCCCGAGAGCCGGCGTATGCTGACAAGCGAAGCCAGGATGGCGAAGCGCCGTCAGCATCCGAGTGAGCGTAGGACAGGATGTCCGAAGCGAACGTCCGGCGATGGGGCATGAGCCGCCCCGAGCCAGATGGTGCTAGGGCTTTTCCAAGCTATCGCACGGTCGCAGGATGCGACCCGTCGGACGTGGCAACCCTTGGCGTTGCCACCATCCGACCAAGCGGAAAAGGCCAGGGAGGGCTTTTCCGCGCTATCGCTTGCTGAACTGCGTGCCGCGGCGGGCACCGCGAAGGCCGTACTTCTTCCGTTCCTTCATGCGGCCATCCCGGGTGAGGAGGCCGTTGTGGCGGAGCGGTTCGGCAAGTTCGGCGTCGAATGTCTTGAGTGCCCGGGCGATCCCCAGACGGCACGCTCCGGCCTGACCGGTCGGACCACCTCCATCGACGGTGATGCGAACGTTCACGTCCGACTGCCTCCCGACCTGCTCGAGCGTGCCGGCCACGATCATCCGGTCTTTGATCGCCGGGAAGTAGGCCTGGAGTTCACGGCCGTTGACCGTGATCGTTCCGGTGCCGGCGCTCAGCCGCACGCGGGCGACCGCGGTCTTGCGGCGCCCCGTGGCGATCACCTCGGTGCCAACCTTGCCAGTCCTTGTCATTTGCTCTGCCATGATCGATCACTCTCGAGTGGGTGGGGGCTTTTTTTGTGTGGGGCGGGGAGTTCGTTGTGCCAACGCGTCAGCGAGCGGCAACTTCCAGAACTTCCGGCTGCTGGGCCTGATGGGGATGCTCGACGCCTGCGTAGACCTTCAGTTAGTCGAACATCGTCCGACCAAGGCGGGTCTTCGGCAGCATGCGACGGACCGCTTCCTCGATGATGAGTTCAGGGCGACGGTCGCGGCGGTGCTCGGCGGTCTCGGTCTTGAGCCCGTTGTAGCCCGTGTACCAGCGGTAGAGCTTTTGCTGCCACTTCTTGCCGCTGAATTCCGCTTTGTCGGCGTTGATCACGACGACATGATCGCCGGTATCGACATGCGGGGTGTAGGTCGGGCGATGCTTTCCCATGAGGATCATGGCGATCTCGGTGGCCAAGCGGCCGACCATCTTCCCCTGGGCGTCAACAAGCCACCAACGCTGCTCCACTTCACCCGGCTTTGCCATGAACGTCTTCATACGATCTCCGAATCTCCTGCCTTTCGAGCCCCGGATGCTACCAGTCGTTTGATCGGCCAGCAAGCGGGCAGCGCACCGCTCGGCCGAGGCTGACCGTGGCCGCTAAAAAAGCGGGTGTTGCCAACCAGCCCCGCCCCAACCACACTTTTGGCTCCCTCCCGGGTGGCAGTGCGAGTCCGGGAGCCCACAGTCCATCCGCTCCGTTGCAGGCTGCTCACCATGAAGGTCGCCGTTGCCAAGGAACTTTTCCCGGGAGAGCGGCGGGTCTCGCTCGTCCCAGCCTCGGTGCCGTCGCTGATGAAGGCGGGGCTCGAAGTGGTCGTGGAGGAGGGGGCAGGGACGGCCGCCGGGTATTCGGACGACGACTATCGCTCGGCGGGGGCGAGGATCGCCTCTCGCCACGATGTCTTCGCCGCCGACTGCGTGCTCACGGTTCGCACGGCAGGGGCGGCTGGAGAGGCATGGGCAGCCGATCGCGACCGGCTCAGGCAGGGCTTGATCGTGATCGGCACGTGCGATCCGCTCGGAGCCCCCTCCGCCTGCCAGGAAGCAGCGGACCGTGGGGCGATGCTCTTCTCGCTCGAACTCGTGCCGCGGATCACCAGGGCCCAGAGCATGGACGTGCTGTCGAGCCAGGCCAATATCGCCGGCTACCGCGCGGTCCTTCTGGCGGCCACCTCGCTTCCCAAAATATTTCCGATGATGACCACGGCGGCCGGGACGGTGACACCGGCCAAGGTGCTCGTTCTTGGCGCCGGCGTCGCGGGTCTGCAGGCCATCGCCACGGCCAAGCGACTCGGAGCCCAGGTGAGCGCCTACGACGTGCGGCCCGCCGTGAAGGAACAGGTCCAGAGCCTCGGGGCCAAATTCGTCGAACTCCCGCTCGAGACCGGTTCGAGCGAGGCGGCCGGTGGGTACGCGAAGGCGATGGGAGAGGACTTCTACGCCAAGCAGCGGGAACTGCTCGGCAAGGTCGTGGCCGAAAGCGACGTCGTGATCTGCACGGCGCTCGTGCCCGGCCAAAAAGCTCCCGTCCTCGTGACCCGGTCGATGGTGGAGCGGATGCGGCCTGGCAGCGTGATCGTCGATATGGCGGCCGAGCGGGGGGGCAACTGCGAAGGCTCCGCCCCCGATCGGACGGAGATCGTCGATGGCGTGACGATCCTGGGCCCGACCAATCTCGCCTCCGACGTGCCCGCGCACACCAGCCAACTCTATTCGAAGAACATCGCGACGTTCCTGACTCACCTGGTGAAACTCGGCCTTCCCACCCTGTCGCTCGACGACGAGATCAGCCGTGACACGCTCGTGACACGCGGCGGCCAGATCGTTCATCCGAAGATCCGGGAGCGTGCCGGCCTTCCGCCGCTGGAGCCGGTGGCCTCGGCCTGATCGTCCCCTTCCCTTTCCTCAACGCCCACTCGCCCGCACCGGAGTCCGCCATGCCCATCGTCGTGCTGTTCGCCGAAGCGGCCACCACCGAGGACCCGGCAGCCCGTTTCATCAGGCTGCTCACCGTGTTCCTTCTGGCGATGTGGGTCGGCTTCGAGGTGATCATGAAGGTGCCGCAACGGCTCCACACGCCGCTCACGAGCGGTTCGAACGCCATCTCCGGCATCACGGCCGTGGGGGCGATCGTGGTGGCCGGCGCCATGGCCACCCGCGGCGGCACGCTCCTCGGCCTTCTGGCCGTGGTGCTGGCCATGGTAAACGTCGCGGGTGGCTTCGTCGTCACCCACCGCATGCTTGCAATGTTCCAACCGAAGAAGAAGTAGCCCAGCATGTCGAGCCAAGCCTGTATCAATCTCGCCTATCTGGTCGCCTCGATGCTCTTCATCGTGGCCTTCAAGCTGATGACCGGCCCGCGGACGGCCGTGCGGGGCAACTATCTCGGCGCCGCCGGCATGGCGATCGCGATTGTGGCCGCCTGCTTCGAACAGCCGATGGTGGCGAGCGTGGCGAAGAACGGATCCTGGCCGCTGGTGATGGTCGGCATCGCAGCCGCGATCGGCGGCGTCATCGGCGCGGTGATGGCGATCAAGTATCCGATGACGGGCATGCCGCAGATGGTGGCGCGTCTCAACGGCTTCGGCGGCGCCGCCTCGACGCTCGTGGCCGGTGCCGAACTCTGGAACGCCACGGCTGCCGGGGCCCCGCTTCCGGCATGGACGCAGTTCGCCATCGCCACGGCCCTGACCGGGATCATCGGCGCCGTGACGTTTTGGGGAAGCCTCGTGGCCTTCGGAAAGCTCGAAGAACTGCCGCAGTTCAAGAAGGCCTGGACCAATCCCAACCGCCACTGGATCAACCTCGGCCTGGCGATCGCCTCGCTCCTTCTGATCTGGGGCGTATGCGCGAATCCCTCGTCCAATACGCTCTACTGGCTGCTCGCGATCGCAGGCAGCGCGCTCGGCGTCACGCTCACGCTTCCGATCGGCGGCGCCGACATGCCCGTCGTCATCTGCCTGCTCAACAGTTACTCGGGGTTGGCTGCCGCGGCGGCGGGGTTCGTGATCGACAACCCGGTGCTCGTGATCGCCGGCTCGCTCGTCGGCGCCTCGGGGCTCATCCTCACCGCGATCATGTGCCAGGCAATGAACCGGTCGCTCGTGGGCGTGCTCTTCGGCGGCCTCGGCACGACCACGGCCGCCAACGCCGACGATGTCTACGCCGGCAAGGTGAAGAGCGCCTCGGCTGAAGAAATCGCCATGGTGCTCGAGGGGGCCGAGCGGGTCGTGATCGTTCCGGGCTACGGACTCGCCGTCGCCCAGGCCCAGCATGCCGTCCGTGAGCTGGCAAGCGCCCTCGAAAAGCGGGGCACCACGGTCGAATACGCCATCCATCCCGTCGCCGGCCGAATGCCGGGCCACATGAACGTGCTCCTGGCCGAGGCCGACATCCCCTACGAGAAACTTCGGGAGATGGACGACATCAATCCGACCTTTCCCGAGACCGACGTGGCGATCGTCATCGGGGCCAACGACGTGGTAAACCCGGCGGCCCGCACCGACCCGACGAGCCCGATTGCGGGCATGCCGATCCTCGACGTGGACAAGGCGAGGACGGTCGTAGTGGTGAAGCGGTCGCTGTCGCCCGGCTTCGCCGGCATTCCCAACCCGCTCTTCGCGGCCGACAACACGCTCATGTACTTCGCCGACGGCAAGAAGGCGATCCTCGACCTCACGAGCGCGCTGCAGTAGATCGAGCCCATCACGGGCAGCTCCAAGCCGACGCACTCGCGTACGCTTCACAGCACGTCGGCCCAGAGCGAGTCGGAGACGAGGAGACCTTCGCGGGTGAGCCGCACGCGGCGGCCGTCGTCTGACGCGAGGCCACGTGCGACCCAGCGGGTGATGGCTGGGCCGGCGATCGCGTCGAGTTCGAAGCCGCTGGCTGCCCGGAATGCGTCGCGGTCGATGCCGTCCCGCCGGCGCAAACCCACGACAAGCCGCTCTCGGGCCGCTTCCTCGGCAGTCATGGCGTCGATCTCGCCTCGGGCATCGTCGCCGGCGAGCACCCTGCTCATCCACGCCGTCGTGCTGCGATGGTTCGTGGTCCGCGTGCGACCGTCGAATCGTGCCGCCCCTGGGCCGAATGCCTCCCATGGCCGGCAGTCCCAGTAGGCCTCGTTGTGGCGGCATCGAAAGCCTGGCCTCGCAAAATTCGACACCTCGTAATGCTCGTAGCCGGCCGCTTCCAGGCGGTCGATCGTGAGTTCGAACATCGCCCGTTCGGCCGATTCGTCGACCGATCGCAGGATCCCCTTCTGCCGCATCGTTTCGAACGCCGTGCCCTTTTCCCAGGTGAGGCAATAGACCGAAACATGCCCGCTGCCGAGCGACGTGATCGCGTCGAGATCGCCTGCCACGTCGTCCGGTGACTGGCCCGGAGCGGCGGTCATCAGATCGACGCTGATCGCCAGGCCGGCGGTGACGAGCCGCGACACGGCCGCCCGAACGTCGTCCGGCGTGTGGTCGCGATCGAGCCCGCGGAGCGTGGAGGCGTCGAGCGACTGGGCCCCGAGGCTTATTCGCGTCACGCCGCAGTCGCGTGCGGCCGCCACGAAGTCGTCGGTCACGTCGAGCGGATTGGCCTCGACGCTCACTTCGGCCGTGGTCACGGGCCGGAGCGCGGGCGAGAGACTCGCGAAGAGCCGGCGGAGGCCATCGGGGCCCAGATGCGACGGCGTGCCCCCGCCAAGATAGAGCGTGTCGAGATCGATCGGCTCGTCCAGCCGCCGCAGTTCGCAGCCCACGGCGGCGAAGTACCGCTCGATCAGGTCGTCCCGCCCGGCCACGAGCGTGAAATCACAATAACCGCACCGGTGTCGGCAAAACGGCACGTGGACATACGCGTGACGGACGGGGAGTTGCTCAACCAGAATCGCGCCCACGATCTCGAAACCTCATCATGAGTTCACATTCGACTCGCTGAGGCGCCTCGAAAGACCCAGCGAGGGGCTGCCCGTGCCATGGAGCCGGCGTTGCTGGCAAGTGAAGCCTTGGATGGCGAAAACGCAGCCAGCATCGAGTGAGCGAAGGCCTGGAGGGCCGCAGCGAACGGCCGGCGACATGGCACGGGCAGCCCCGAGCGGGCGTGCACGCATCCCTCACAGCCACACATTGAGCCGCCCGTCGAGCATGTCGGGGATTTTCTTGGAAAGGATGCGCCTGATCCGGTCGTCGGTATACCTGGTGGAAAAGTGCGTGGCGATGATGACCTCGTTGCGAAACCGCTCGCGACGGGCGAGGACGTCGTCGAGGTGCATGTGGCCATACTTGTGGATCTTTTCCTTGCGATGTGAGTGGGCCACGAACGTCAGTTCGGTGATGAGAATCATCGCCTCGAACATCGCCGGACATCGGTCGAGCCCCTCGGGCGAGCTGTCGCCGAGGTAGGCGACCAGCGGTGTCCGCGCCTCCTGCGTCACCTCCACGCCCGAGAGCCGCAGGTCTCGAATCTTGTCGCCTGGCAGGCCGTGATACTCGTGCTTGAGTTTGCGACGCCGCTCCCAGACGACGTAGCCCACGCTCGGAAGGGTGTGACAGGTGCTCGACACGGTGACGACGTGTTCCCGGGAGAGTTCGATCTCGTCACCGGGGTGGGCCGGCAGGAGGGTGCAGGGGAGGCGGCCACGGTCGAGCCGGCTGACGGCCCGGAGGAGTTTCTCGATCGGCTCGATCGCCGTCTCCGGCACGTAGATCGTGGGCGGCTCCATTTTCATCATCCGCCGGCGGGCGACATAAACCGGCAGGGCGGCGACATGGTCGAGGTGGGTGTGCGACAGGAACCAGGTGCTCGTCGCCATGAACGCCCATGGCTGGGCGCCGAGATCGAAGCCGAGCTTGAGTTCCGGGATCCGCCAGTAACTCTGCACGGCGGCCCGGGAGTAGCCCTCCACCGTGAGCCCCTTGTGGCTGATGCTGCGGAACGGAGCGTTGTCGATCATGCCTGGACTCGCGGCGGGGAGGGGGCGGGCTCCAGCCAGATCTCGTCAAACAGCCGCTCCTGCCGGGCCGACAGGTGACCTCGGCGGACGAGTTCCAGCACGGCCAGAAAGATACCCACCAGCTTCGACCGAGGCATGTCGTCCTCGAAGAACTCCGTGAACGCGACCCTTCCCCGCTCCTGCACCACGGCCGCCACGCGCTCCATGTGAACCTCGATCGGGGTGTCGTCGTGGACGATCTGCCGTGGTTTCCGACGCTCGCGCTTCCGCAGCACGCGGGACATCGCCCCCACGAGATCCCACACGTGGACGTCGGCGATCGCCACCTCGGCGGGAGCCCCCTTCTCCACCGGCTCATCGACGGGCAGCCGGGCGAATCGCAGCTCCCACTGCCGGGCACGGTCCTCAAGCAACACGGCCGCATCGCGGAATTGCTTGTATTCGAGGAGCCGCCGGACGAGGTCTTCCGTGACGAGTTCGACCGGCTCCTCGGTCTCCTCGGGCCGGGGCACGAGCGCCCGCGCCTTGATCTCGAGGAGCACGCTGGCGAGGTCGACGAACTCGCCCACCTGATCGATGGCGAGATCCTCGAGCACCTCGAGATAGGCGATGAACTCCTCGGCGAGTTTCGCGATCGGCACCTCCGTCACATCCACCTCGTGCTTCTTCACGAGGTAGAGCAGTAGGTCCATCGGCCCGGAAAAGACGTCGAGGGCGACCTTGAATTCCATGGGGGCATTTGCGGAAACCCCGCATGCGAAGTCAATGCCGAAGCCGGTTTTGCTACGATAGGGCCATGAGCATCGACACTCTCTGGGCCCCGTGGCGGCTGGGATACGTGCAGGGGCGCGACACGGGCGAGCCGGTCGAGGCCATCGAGCCGAGGCAGTGGCGGCCCGGCTCGGACCGCGACTGTTTCCTCTGCCGGGCGGCGGCGGCCGATCCCACTGGCGACCGGGCTCTCGGTGTCGTCGAGCGCAGGCCGCATGGAGTCGTCGTGATCAATCGGTTCCCCTATTCCAACGGCCATCTCCTCGTCGCGCCCCTCGATCACCGCTCGTCGCTCGCCGACCTCCACGATGCCCAGGCGCTCGACCTCCAGCATGCGATCGGCCGCTGGTGTCGCCTGATCGAGCGCTGCATGCAGGCGCAGGGTTTCAACGTGGGGCTCAATCTCGGCCGGGTGGCAGGGGCCGGCGTACCGGGTCATCTCCACTGGCATGTCGTGCCGCGATGGAGCGGCGACGTGAACTTCATGCCCACGATCGCCGGCGCCCGCGTGCTGCCGCAGTCGCTCGACAGCCTCTGGGAGCAGTTGACCGCGGCACGGAACACCGACGAGGCCGACGGCCGATGACCTCGACGCCCACCCCCGCCGACTGGAAAACCCGTGAGTCACTGCTCCTGGCTCCCTACGCGATGCATGCAGCCGACTCGGCCGGGCGAGTGCATCCGGAACCACCGCATCCTTTCCGCAGCCCGTATCAGCGCGACCACGACCGCATCGTGCATTCATCGGCGTTTCGCAGGTTGGCCCACAAGACACAGGTCTTCACCGGCTATCAGGGCGACTACCACCGCAGCCGACTCACGCATACCCTCGAGGTGACGGGCATCGCCCGCACGCTCGGCCGCGCGATATCGCTCAACGAGGATCTCGTCGAAACGCTCGCGCTGGCCCACGACATCGGCCACCCGCCGCTCGGCCACGCCGGCGAGGACACGCTCGACGATCTGCTCGCCGACGAGGGGGGCTTCAACCACAACGCCCAGGCGCTGCGGATCATGGAACTGCTCGAGAACCGCTATCCCGACTTTCCCGGCCTCAACCTCTCGCGTGAAATCCTCGACGCCCAGGCGGCGCGTGTGAAGGGGCGGGCGGCCCGGGATCTGCGCCCCTCGCAGGCGCCCCTCCTCGAAACGCAGGTGGTCGATGCCGCCGATTCGATCGCCTACGACACCCACGACGCCGACGATGCCATCGAGCTGGATCTGGTCACGCTCGACGAACTGCTTGATCGTCCGATCGTCTCCGAGGCCGGCCGTCGGGCGGCCGACCGCTACGGCACGCTCGAGGGAACCGACCGCCGCCGGGCCGTGATCCACGAGCTGGTCGATCTCCAGGTGGTCGACTTGATCGCCGAAAGCCGGTCGGCCATCGCGAGGCTCGGCATCGACTCGGTCGGCAAAGCACGCGCGGCGGGAGCCGGCACCGCCGGCCGGATCGTGGCGCATTCGCCGACCGTGGCCCGGGGAAAGCGGGAGCTGGAGGCGTTTCTGCTGCGGCGGGTCTACCGCTGCGACCGCGTGATGACGGTCCGCCTTGCCGCACAGGAAAAACTTTCGGATTTATTCCGGTGGTACTGCGACCATCCCGACGCCATGGCCCCGAGCTTCCGGGAGCGGGCCGGGACGGTCGGCGTCCGCCGCAGCGTGGCCGATTATCTCGCGGGAATGACCGATCGCTACCTGGAATGGGATCATGGCCGCCGCGTGTGCTAGACTAGCGATATGGCTATCATCATCTTGCGCACGTTCTTCGTGATGGTCGCGGTCGGTATCGCGGTCCTCATTTTCAATTCGCCCGTGGTTCGCGACGCCCCGACATGGGTCCCGTGGGCCGTGCTCCTGGGAATGATCGCGCTGCCTCTGGCGATCATCGGGATCGACCTCGCGCTCCGCCGCAAGGATCTGACGGTGATCACGGCCATCTACTTTGGTCTTCTGATCGGTGTCTTCCTCACCTACGTCGCCCTGCTGGCGCTCAGCCCACTGATGCCGACGGGAACTGGGCACCCGGTGCTGCAGTGGCTGCCGCCGATCCTGGGCTCGGTGCTTTGCTATGTCTGCACGAGCATGCTCCTTCAGACTCGAAGTGACTTCCGGTTCCTGATTCCCTACGTCGAATTCGCACGCGACGTGAAGGGGCTTCGTCCCAACGTTCTCGACTCGACCGCCGTCATCGACGGCCGGGTCGCCGACCTGGCGGAGACCGGTCTCTTCCAGAGCCGGTTCGTGGTGCCGACCTTCATCGTCGATGAACTGCACGAGGCGGCCGACTCCTCCGACAAGGGCCGCCGAGCCCGTGGGCGTCGCGGCCTCGACGTGCTGGCGAAGATCCGCGCGAACAAGCTCGTCGATCTGGAGGTGCTCTCCGCGGAAAACGATGGCGACCCGGGAAGCTCCGACGAGTCGCGGCTGGTGGAGATGGCCCGTCGGCTCGGCGGACGGATCCTCACCAACGACGTCAACCTCGTGAAGGCGGCTGCCGTCCGTTCGGTCTCATCGATCAACATCAACGAGGTGGCGCTATCGCTCCGTCCGTCGTTCGTCGCCGGCGACAGCTTCGATGTGCGGCTGGTGAAGCCCGGCGAGGAGCCGGGCCAGGGCGTGGGGTATCTCGAGGACGGCACGATGGTCGTTGTCGAGGGTGGCCGCGACCGAATCGGGCGCACCGTGCATGCGAGCGTGACGAGCACGCTCCAAACGAGCGCCGGCCGGCTGGTCTTCGCCCGGCTGGACCATGCGTAGCCTTTCGCCGGAATCGCGGCACGACGCGATCGCGGACGCCCTCACCGGGGCCCGTCGCGTCTTGGTGACGGGTTTCGGCGGGCTGCCCGCGACCGTCATGACGACCGTCTGCGATCTCGCCGAAGCCTTGGGCGCGGCGATCGATTCGGGGACGGTCGAGATGGCACGGCCCGTGGGGCCGACGATCGCCCGAGCCGGGGAGGTGACGGCCGATCGCGAGGAACTTCGTGACCGAGCCGATCTCGTCATCTTTTGGTTTTGCAATCCGAGCGAGGTCGAACCGGAGTTCATCGAGCGATTCCTCGCGGCGCCCCCTCGGCAGCCGCTCCGTCGCCAGACGCTGGCGGTGGGACCGCATGCCGTCATCTCCGCCGGCCCTGGCCACACGCATCTCCCGCTCGATCGCGACTCCGCCATCGACGCGGCGAGAATCATGCGGCACATGCTGCTGCATGGGTCGCACGTTCCGACCGAATCGGCGATCGCCGGCCCCTGCGCGGCGTCCGTTGGCGCGATCGAGGCGGCTTCGTGCGTGGCGTTCGTAACCGACCACGAGGCCGATCCGCTGGGGCTCGAGCCATGGAGCATCGTCCACCTGATCCGGTCCATCGCCCATCGCATCCCGGCCTTTGAGATTCCTCTCGTATCGCGGGCGACCCTCGCCGCCCAGGCCGTCCTGACCTGGCGATATGGTGCAGCGGGTGCGATCGACAAGGCCGATCGTTTCGGCGGACCGTTTTTACCGGCGGAGGCGTCGGCGGCACGGCTGATCGAACGCCACGAGGTCGATTGCGTCGTGGCCGTCGGGGGACTGTCTCCTGCCGTGGAGCAGGCGCTGACGGCGCACACGGACGCCATCACCGTGATCCGCGTGGATGAAGCCACCCCGCAGGAAACGGCATCCGTCCTCGGGTCGATGCTCGCGGCCGTGCGGGCCGCAACGGCCGGCTCCGGAGGCACCCGATGAACTCGCAGCCTCGTTTCGTGCTCGCGGGCGGCACGATTCACGACCCGGCCCATCATCGCGACGGTGTGATCGACGACATCTGGGTCGATGGCGGCCGGATCGTCGCTGCGCCGGCCGATCCCACCGGCTTCACACGGATCGATGTCAGCGGGTTGGTCGTCATGCCCGGCGGGGTCGATCTGCACAGCCACGTGGCCGGCACCAAGGTAGGGGCCGGCCGCAGGATCGCGCCGCATCTGGCCCGCACGAAGCCGGCAGCCGTGCCCACGATCCATGCGACGGGGGCGCTCTATGCCGCCTTGGGCTACACGACAGTCTTCGATGCGGCGATCGCCACCGCCGCCGCTCCGATGGCCCATCTGGAGCTCGACGACCTGCCGATTCTCGACAAGGGCATCTACCTGCTGGCGGCCGACGAGGAGGCTGTCGTCGCGACCCTCGACCGCAACGATCTTCGCGAAGCATCCCGTCTCGTCGGCGACGCGATCACGTCAGGCCGCGGCTGGGCCGTCAAGGTCGCCAATCCGGGCGGCCCCTCGTTCTGGAAGCACGGCCGCCGAGGCGACCATCACGACCTCGACACGAAGCTCCCCGGCCGTTCGCTCACGCCTCGGCTGATGCTCGAGCGGCTCGCCCGCGTGGTGCAGTCGCTCGGCCTGCCTCATCCGCTCCACGTCCACACCGCCAACCTCGGTCTCCCCGGCAATTGGCGGACGATGCTCGAGACGATGAACACGTTCGACGGCATCCGGGCCCACCTGGCCCACGTTCAGTTCCACAGCTATTCCGGTGGCGATCTCGATGCCGACTCCTTCGGTTCGGGCGTCGCGCCGCTCGTGGAGTGGTTCAACGCCCACGATGAACTGACGCTCGACGTCGGGCAGGTGCTTTTTGGTGACACGGTCGCGATGACGGGCGATTCGGCCGCCGCTGAGCATCTCGCCCATGCGACGAACGTCCCGTTCATGTCGCACGACCTGCATCTGGAAGGGGGCTGCGGCGTGCTGCCGATCAGCTATCGCGAGAAGAGTCTCGTCCATGCCTGGCAGTGGGCGATCGGCCTCGAATGGTTCCTCACGGCCGACGACCCCTGGCGAGTCGTCCTCTCGACGGATCATCCCAATGGGGCCCACTTTCTGGCCTACCCGCTGCTCATGAAGCTCCTCGGCGACGAGGCATTCCGGCGCGAATCGCTGGCCCGCATCCATCCCGCGGTCCGCAAACGCTCCCCGCTGGCCGGCATCAGCCGCGAACTCACGCTCCAGGAGCTCTGCATCATCACCCGCGCCGGCCCGGCCCGGATCGCCGGCCTGCCGCACAAGGGGCATCTCGGCGTGGGTGCCGACGCCGACATCACGCTCTACCGTCCCGACCCCGATCTGGCGAGGATGTTCGCGATGCCTGCGAAAGTCTTCAAGGCTGGGATGCTCGTGGCGGAAGACGGGGAGGTGCGTGCGATCCCCACCGGCCAGACGCTCGCAGCATCCCACACCACATGAGAGCCTCCCCTCGCGCAGGCACGCATTCGATGCTCATGTCGCGACGGCATCGAGCAGTCGCGAGCAGAAGCGGTCTGCGGGAAAGAGTTCCGCCGCCCGCATCCGTGCCGCCGCTTGAAACCTGGCAGCCGTCGCGTCGTCCTCGATCAGTGAGAGGGCCCGCCTGGGCAATTCGCTCTCCGGGAGCGGCGGCACGAGCCAGCCGGTCTCCCCATCGACGATCGCCTGTCGCGCAGCGTCGCTCTCCACGGCGACCGTCGCCGCGCCGGCGGCCATCGCGTCGAAGAGGCAGCCCCCAAATGGCACGTCACCCGATTGCCAGACGAACCGCACGTGTCGGAGAAGATCGGGCAGGCAGTCGCAGAAGGGGATGATCCGCAACCGCTCGGCGAGATGCTGGACGCGGCCGCGGCGGCGGAGCCTCGATGCCTGCGGCCCGCTTCCGATCAGCACATGCTCGACGTCGCGGCGGACCACGCCAAGCTGGTCGATCGCCCACAGCAGCCGGTCGAGCCGCGACGACGCGACCAGCGGCGCGACACACAACGACCAGATGGCCGTGGGGTCCAGGTTCAGGCGGGAGGCGATGTCCTCGCGGGAAAGGCCTTCCCCTGCCGCCGTGTCGGCCACGGGACCGATCGTCTCGATCCGCCGTGCCGCGACACCCAGTTTTTCGCATGCCGTGGCCACCGACGATGACGATGCGAGCACGCGATCGGCGCGTGTCAGGGCCCAGGCATCGACGAGCCGCCGCGGCTGGAGATCGACGCGGCAGACGAGCCGCGGCTTTTCCACACCCGCCGGCGGGATCCGCGTGGCGATGGCGGCCAGCACCGCTTGGGACCGCCCCCATGCCAGCACGATCTCGGGACGGAGGCGGCCGATCAGCGTCGCCAGCCGACAGGCGGCCGCGATATCGGGCTCGGGCCGCCGGCCCAGACGGTGCACGGCCACCCGTGCGGCAGTCAGCCGTGACGGCAGCGATCCACCAGCCGACGTGAAGGCGACATGCACGTCGTTGCCGGCGTGGCACAGCGCGGTGGCCGCGATCTCGAGGTCCCGTCCCGCTCCGACGGGATCAGCCGCGCGGGAGAGCAGGAGGATCGATCTGCCGATGGAGTGCGACATGGCCCAGACGATACCCGACCTCGCCGCGGCGGGGAAAGTCGGCTGCCAGGCGGTCGCGGGCCATCTCGACGATCCGAGGAAATGCGGGCATCGGGTTGTCCGTTGGCCGACCGCCCGCGCATGATGGGCTCTTCAATCGCGTGGCGTCAGACGAAAGCAGTCGATTCCCTCCATGGCAGATTCCGCATCGGACCGCCCCCATTGGACGACGATCTCCCTTGCCGGGCATACCTGTGAACTCTTTTCGCCGCCGAGCCCGACGCCGAACAAGGCGGTGATCTACCTGCATGGCGTGCGGGAACGTCGGCTTCAGGATCTGGCCGGTCTCCGCGATGCCATCGAGGCTGCGTCGCTGCCGGCGATCGCTCCACGGACCGGCCGCTCCTGGTGGCTCGACAGGATCATGCCGTCATTCGACCAGGCCATCACGCCGGAGGGGTATGTCGTCGATCTTGTGCGCGGCGAGCTCCGGCGCCGGTTCGGCGTCGATACTCCCGGCATCGCGATCATCGGCACGAGCATGGGGGGGCAGGGAGCGCTCCGCATCGCCTACCGGCATCCGGCGATCTTTCCGATCGCTGCGGCGATCTCGCCGGCGATCGACTTTCATACCGCCATGCGGGAAGCGGGCGACCGCGACGACGGCGAGTTCTACGACACGCTCTGGGAGACCTACGACGACGTCGAGCGGGCGCGTCAGGACACCGCCATCCTGCACGTGCATCCCCTCAACTGGCCACGGCACCAGTGCTTCGCCAGCGATCCCTCCGATCTCCACTGGCATGACGGTGCCGACCGCCTGCACAGCAAACTCGTGGCGCTCGGCATCCCCCACACGGCGATCCTCGACCCACGCGGCGGCGGCCACGGTCCGGAGTACTACGACACAGTCGCGCCCGAGATCATCCGTTTCGTGCTCGACTCCCTCGACGCCGAATCGCGCCGCCTTCCAGCCTCGACCCGATAAGAGCATGCCTCCGCTCGGCCATGCAAAAAGTCATACGGATCTGCGCGAACTTCTCATACGACGTTTCCTGCTGAACCAGGCTGCGGACGGGGTTGTCCACGCCCCGAGAGCCGGCGTTGCTGGCAAGTGAAGCCATGGATGGCGGGAACGCAGCCAGCATCGAGTGAGCGAGGGGCAGGATGCCCGGAGCGAACGTCCGGCGATGGGGCGTGGACGACCCCGGCCTACGAGAGACGTGGCGATCAGTCGTAAGCCGTATCAGGTTCCCGGCACCGGCTGCTGAAGCCGTTGCTGCGGAGCGGATCCCATGCCGGGCACCCCCATTCCCTTCCCCCCGCTGGTGATCTGGTCGAAGTCGAGGTACCGGGCATCCTCGACATCGACGCGGTTGAGACCTCGCCAGTAGAGGATCTTGCCGGCCGAGGCCGACGACATCGGCGCCCCGACACGCACCTGCCGGAACAGCTGGGCATCGCTGCGGCCATCCCCTTCGAACACGAGCAGGTCCTTGGCCTCGCTCCATGCCAGCCGCGCGCTGCGGGCCGTAAACGACTCCCCTTCGACGAGCACGTTGCCGCCCGCCGCCAGTTCGATCGAGGTCCGCCGCTGCCCCGGGCTGGTCGGCGACTGGCCGACGGTGAGCGTGTCGCCCGAGATGCTCACGGCCCGCGGCGGGAGCCCACCGGCGGCATGCGGGTCGAGTGTCTCTCCCCAGGTGGCCACCGGTCCCCAGATCGCCTCCACCCGCTGGTGAAATTCCATCACGCGGTGGTTGATGTTGCCCCGCATGCCTCGCTGAAAATCGACGCCGAGGTAGGTCAGCCCGTCGGGCCGGGGGGCGGCCGGCTGCGGCGGGCCGCCGGCGGCTCCCGTGGCCGTCACGGGGAGCGCGGGCGTCTGGCCGTGCCGTGTGCTGGTCAGCCTTCCGGGCCCGGTGCCCGTGAATCCGCCCGAGGCACGATCGAGCACGAGGTCGCGCACGAAGAGCTGTTCCATCGACTTCGAGCCGTCCTCTCCCGTGCTTTGGCTCTCGATCCGCACGCCGCTGCCACAGGCGATGCGTGCCACCTCCGACCGCTGCCCACGCTGCTTCGCGGGATCGCTGAAATCGATCGGCTGGGCGAGGATCACGTCGAGCGACCCGGCCTTCAGGGAGGTGCCTCCGCTGCTGGTGACGACGCGATCGACGAATCGTGCCGTAAGGCCGTCGAAATCCATGCGTCCTTTCCAGGCGACGTCGAGCGAGCCGGGTGAGGCAGGGGCCGCGGCACGAGCATCGACGGCGTTCGCGACCGCGAGTGATTCCAGGCCGTTCATCCCGCCCGACATCGGCATCTGCAGGCGTCCGGCGCCATCGACGGTCATCCTGTTGAGTCCCCTGTCGAACGTGATCAACGGCCCCTCGAGATCGACGCCTCGGCCGGTGATCCTGGCCGGCCGTCCCGACACGATCGCCCGCGCGTCGAACCGCGTTGCCCGCGTCACCTGGGCCTGATCGCCGCGGATGTCGAGACCAGCCTCGGTGCCACCCGTCTCCTCGACGAGCCGCACCTGTTCCTCCATCGAAATCTCCTCGACCTGGTTCCCCCGTGGGTCGAGCGTCACGAGCCCGCGCACCAATCCTCCTGTCGCCACGAGCCTGCCGCGCAGGGGACGGTCGGTCGGTGACGGTGCGGAGGTCGGCGAAGGCGACGGTGTCGATCGAGACACGACGTTCGTCGTCGCACGGTTCGCGCCCGCCGCGGGGGCCGGCTTCGCGCCATCGGGCGGCGCCTCGGCCCCGATCGATTTGAACCAGAGTTCCATCCGCTCGGTTCGGGCCGCTAGCTGTTCGCTGTCGATCTGCACCGTACCGTGGGCGAGCATCCGCGTAGGCCTGATGCCGGAAAGGTCGGCCATCGGGGCACGCGACGCCGGGTCGGCATTCGCTCGGGGCACCACGTCGAGCCAGAGATACATCTCCGAGGCGGTCAGCCTTCCTTGAGACTCAACCGCCACCTCGGCTTCGCCCGACAGCGAGACGCGATGGCCGGTGTCCTCAGGCCACATCCGCAGCCACTTTTCCCATCGGGCCTGCGATTCGGCCCCCTTCTCGGGCCTCGTCCGCAACCAGCCCGGTCCCTTGGCCTTCAAGGTTCCGGGATCCCCGGGCGGCCCGGGGGTGTAGTCGATCGATCGCGCCTCCATCTGGCTGCCCTGGATGATCAGCGAAACCGACTCCTCGCCATCGATCAGGATGCGACGGGTCGCGATCTCGTAGCCCAGCCTCCCACCTCGGGCCTCGAGCCGTGCCCCGGTGCTCCGGGCCACGACGGGCGTGCCGCTCGCCTGAATCTCGACCGGCTCGACGTTGCCTCGGAGCCGGCCGCCCCCCTTCCCCTGTTCGTTCCCGAGCACGATCGCCAAGAGGTCGCAGCTCAACTGGTCGAGCCCGCCGTCGGGAAGGTGCCGGAGCACCTCGACCCGCTCCTCGAGCGTGATGACGCTCGCCGACACATTCATGCACAGCGGGCCCGCGCAGCCGACAAGCACCGGCGGCGCCGCCGGCTGCGGTGCGGTCTCTTCGCCGGCCGGCCGCGCCGGTCCCGGAAGGATGCCCGACGAAAAACCCTCCAGCCGCATCCGCACGTCGCGGTCGATGCGAATCGTATCGACGCCGCCGATGTTGGGCCCATGCTCGCTCGGGCCAGGCCGCGGCATCAACGTCGCCACGAGTGCCCGACCACTGCCGGTCGAACGGCCATAACGGAACTGCACCGCTTCGTTGGTTCGAACTTCGAGTTCGGCGAGTTCGACGTCACGGGTCACGATCTCAATGTCGTCCTCGGCGCCCGGTGCCGTCGGCGTTCCACGGATCATCACCTGGCCGCGAAGGCTGCCCCCCACGAGTTTGGCCAGTCGCCCCTGCCGCAGGTCGATCGGTTCGTCGAACTCGAGCACCGCGCCCTGCGGCGCCCGAAGCACGATCGTGCGGCCTGAAGCGCCCCCTTCCGCCACCCGGTTGCGGTCGGGGAGAACCACGAGCGTGCACGGAACGAGGTTCACTCGGCCGTCGGGGAGTGATTGGTACTGCTTGAAGAGGAGCCGCATCTGCCGGCTCTCGAGCACGATCGGGTCATCCCGCTCCCAGGCCCCTTCCGGAAAGATGTCGCCGAGGGCCGCCAGGCGACGGTCGGCACGGGCGCGGATCATCGCAGCCTGTTCCGGTGTCAGCGCGACGGTCGTGCCCGAGTCGGAGACCCTCGGCTCCACCCACGGCACGACGGCAAGCCGGTAGAAACCGGCGGCAGCGAGCACGACGAGAAACACCCGCGCTGTGCGTCCGAGTCGATGATCCATGGTGTTGCTACGCCGCGTAGCCGGCGACGATCGCCTCCCACTGACCGCGGGCCCGGAGGAGCCGTTCGACAACCTCGCGAACCGCTCCACCGCCGCCGGGAAGACCGGTGACGAGCGCCGCGGCGGCGCGGACCTCCACGCAGGCGTCGGCGACCGCCACCCCGACGCCGCACCGCATCACGCATGCCAGGTCGGGAAGATCGTCGCCGATGAACGCCGTCTGCTCCCAGGTCAGCCCCCGCTCCGCGAGGATATCGGCCACGACCGACTGCTTGTCCGCCACGCCCTGCCGGACGACGGCCATGCCAAGCTCCTCGGCCCGCAGCTGCACGACGCGACTCGACCGGCCGGTGACGATCCCGGCCGCGTGGCCCGCCCGCTGCCAGAGCCTGATGCCGAGGCCGTCGCGGATGTGGAAGGTCTTCGACTCGATGCCGTCGTTCGACCAGCCGACCCCTCCCCCGGTGAGCACCCCGTCGCAGTCGAGAAGAAGCAGCTGCACGCGGGCAAGCCGATGCTCGAGCGTGTCATCGGCGTCTGGTTCGCCGCTGTTGATGCCGGCCGCCGTCATGGCTTGTCCTCGAAAAATCGTGTCAGGCCGCGGCCCCGGAGACGCGGCCGACCGCGGGGGAGTCCTCGGCGGGCACGAGGCCCACCAGATCGACGATGTCGAGCAGCCCGACAGGGCGGCCGTCGGTCGCCAGCACCGGCAGCTCACTGATCCGGCGAGCCTCGAGGATGGCGATCGCGTCGCTGAGCCGATCTGCCACGGCGACTGTCGTGGGGCGAGGCGTCATGACCGCCCCGATCGGGCCATCGATGGCGGCATCGTTTCGCCGCTCGAAGAGCCGGGCGAGATCGCTGTCGGTGAAAATGCCGGCGAGCATGCCGTCGGCATCGATGATCATCACGGCGCCGGTCCGTCGGGCCGGCAGCGGTCTGGAAAACACGCTTCGCACCGGCTCCTCCGGTCTGGCCGTGCGACAGTGCTGCAGCGGCCGCATCGCCTCTTCGACCCGCATCAACTGGCGGCCAAGACTCCCGCCCGGATGCCTTGCAGCGAAATCATCCGACGTGAACGGCCGCAGGCTGCTGGTGACGAGCGCCAGCGCGTCGCCGAGCGACAAGAGCAGCGCCGTGCTCGTGCTCGGCGCCAATCCGAGCAGGCACGCCTCGCGCACGCGTCCCGTGGCGATCACGGCCCGGGCCGCCCGCCCGAGCGTGCTGTCGGCCCGTCCGGTGAGCGCGATGACGGGGATGCCACGGGCGGCCACGTGGGGCAGAAGCCGTGTGATCTCGTCGGTCTCACCAGATTGCGACAGGGCAAGCACGACATCATCGGCGCGTAGCACGCCGAGATCGCCATGCATCGCCTCGGCCGGATGCAGGAAGAGGCTCGGCGTGCCGGTCGAAGCGAGCGTCGCCGAAATCTTGCGGGCCACGAGCCCTGCCTTCCCGATTCCGGTCACGACCACATTGCCGGTGCACCGCTCGATGATCCGCACCGCCTCGCAGAACGACCGATCGATCTGATCGGCCGCCTGCACGATCGCCTCCCCCTCGGCGCGGAGAATCTCCCGGCCGCGCGCAAGCAGGTCGGCATCCGTCGCGGCGTGGGCGAAGGGGGGGTCGTCCATAGGGGACGGGACTATAGGTGGGCTGCGCACCCGCCGCAACGCGGCTTTCCCCAGGAATCTAGTTGCCCTGCCGGCTCGGGGCTGCCCACGCCCTCACGCGGACGTTCGCAGATGCCCTCCAGGCATCTGCTCTCTGCATGTCCGCTTCACTTCGCCATCCATGGCTTCGCTCGCTCCCATAG
>JBJTDB010000069.1:0-46069 GCA_046092145.1 Planctomycetia bacterium
GGCCGACATCTCGACCGAGTCTGGCGATGATGGCTCGGTGGTGGTGAAGTGGCGGTTTCGTGAGCCGCTCCCGGCCGGCGGCAGTGGCTTCGTACGGTTTCGGACGCTCGTGCGGTAGCTTCACGAAAAGCTCGGCATCCTGCCCTCGCTTTTCTTGGCGACCATCCGATCGCACTCGAGGGCCCGCCATCCAGGCGGGCAGTCGTCCGAGGCGCAAGCACGTCCTGATTCAGACAGCTCGGCATCCTGCCCTCGCTTTTCTTGGCGACCATCCGGTCGCACTCGAGGGCCCACCCTCCAGGCGGGCCCTCGTCCGACATGCTGTGCCTATATTCCTCCGTTGCAGGGAGCGGCGCACCGGGGGTAGATTTTCCGAATCGACGGCGGGTGCTGTCGCTCTCCCTGACCCCCCTTCCCCTGCTCCGAGGCTGTCATGTCGTCGTCGAACCGGTTCGGTCTCCCTCGTCTTTCAGTGGTCCTCGCCGGGATTGTGTGCGGAATGGCCTCGGTCGGCATCTCGCCCGCCGTCGCGCAGCCGGGGGCGGTCGCCGAACCGGCGGCCGATGCACTCAAGGTGCCGCCGCTTCCCAAGGGCACGCCCGCCGAACTGATGCAGTTCGTCGAGGGCCTGCGAGCCGCAGACGTCAAGCCAAAGTCACGGCCGGAGATGATGCAGGAGAGGAAGGAGGTCTCGACGGTCACCATCGAGGCGGCCAACGCGATCCTGTCGCAGGTGAAGCAGAACGATCCGCTCCATGGCCGCGCGGCGATGATGAAGCTCGAAAGCCTCATGATGCTTGGCCGACTCGGCGACGAGGCCGCCGCCAAGGAGATGGCCACGTTCGCCACATCACTGGTCAACAGCCCTGATGCCGAACTCGCCCGTGAGGCGCAGCGGCTGGTGCTCGTCTCCGATGCCCAGAAGCTCTTCGCCAATGGCAGCGCGGCCGGGGGCGAGGCGTTGGTGCAGAAGACGGCCGCCATGCTCGCCGCCGATCCCGACGACATGAAGACGGCCGGCCTCGCGATGCAGCTCGCCCAGGCCTTCGAGCAACTGCCCGACGGAGAGCCGGTCGCTGTCGCCGCCTACAAGGCGTTCGGCCCCCTCTTCGCCTCCAGCGGCAACGAGCGGATCAAGCAGATGGGAGAGAGCTTTGCCGGCACGCTCCGGCGGCTCTCGCTGCCAGGCAACTCCATGGAGATCAAGGGCACGCTCCTGAGCGGCAAACCTTTCGACCAGAAGACGCTCGCCGGAAAGGTGGTGCTCGTCGACTTCTGGGCGACCTGGTGCGGACCGTGCGTGGCTGAAATACCGAACGTGATGGAGCAGTACGAGAAGTACCACGACAAGGGCTTCGAGGTGGTCGGCATCAGCCTCGACGAGGACCGCGAATCGCTCCAGAAGTTCGTCGAAGATCGCAAGGTCCCGTGGCCGATCCTCTTCGAGCAGTCGGAGGGGAACGGATGGCAGCATCCCATGGCCACCTACTACGGCATCAGCGGCATCCCGACCGTGATCCTCATCGGCCGCGACGGCAAGGTGATCACGCTCAACGCCCGCGGTGAGAAGCTGGGCGAGGAACTGTCGAAGCTCTTTCCCAATGCCGGCTGATCGACATCATCGAAGCCCGGTTTCGAAGCGGGCCGGGGCATTCGACTCGTCCGGCATCCGGAAGGTCTTCGACCTGGCCGCGCGGCTCGACGATCCGGTGAACCTCTCGATCGGGCAGCCCGACTTCGCCATGCCCGGCCCGGCTCGCGACGCGGCGAAGCAGGCGATCGACGCTGGAAGGAACGGATACACGCCCACCCAGGGCATCGCCCCGCTCCGCGAACGGCTTGAGGCCGATGCCCGTCGCGAGACCGGCCAGTCCGACCGCCGGCTCTGTATCACCAGTGGCTCCAGCGGCGGCCTCGTGCTGGCCCTCATGGCGATGCTCGATCCCGGCGATGAAGTGATCCTCTTCGAGCCGGCGTTCGTCATGTATCGCCCGCTGGTGGAGTTCCTCGGCGGACGGTGCGTGGTGATCGATACGGCGCCATCGTTTCGCATCGACATCGATCGTGTCGCAGCCGCGATCACGCCCCGCACGAAGGCGATCCTGCTCAATACGCCTGCCAATCCGACCGGCGTCGTCGCCGATGCGTCCACGGTTCGTGAGCTGGCCCGGGTGGCCGACGCCTCCGATGTCACGCTGATCAGCGACGAGCTCTACCGGTCCTATTGCTACGACGCCCCCTTCGCCTCCCCGGCCCTCTCCTCCGAACGCGTGGTCGTCATCGACGGCTTTTCAAAGTCCCATGCGATGACCGGCTGGCGGGTGGGCTGGATTCACGGACCGCGCGAGCTGATCGACACCTGCACGATGCTGCAGCAATACACCTTCGTCTGCGCCCCGCAGGTGGGCCAGTGGGCGGCGTTGGCGGCCCTCGATGCCCCGATGGACGTGCCGCTGGAAGAGTGCCGAAGAAAGCGGGACAGGCTCATGGCGGGGCTCCGTGACCGCTTCCGATTCGTGCAGCCGGGCGGTGCCTTCTACCTCTATCCTGAAGCTCCTGGCGGCTCCGGGGCCGCCTTCGCGGCGCGGGCCGTTGAACTCGAGAAACTACTGGTCGTGCCTGGAAACGTGTTCGGGGCCGCCGACACCCATTTCCGGATCGCCTACACCGTCACTGATGCCATGCTCGAGCGAGGCATCACGGCCCTCAACCGCGTCGCCGCGTCGTTCGAGTGACTCGTTCGACGAAGGTGGGACGGCGTCCTCGGGGCCTGCGTCAGGCACTCTTGGGGCGAGCTTCGCGAACTGGCAGGACGGTCTCGGTGCCTTCGGCGGCCGCCTCGGTGATCACGTAGGTGCTTCCCTGGTTCTCGGGGAGCGAGAACATCAGATCGAGCATGATGTCCTCCATAATTGCCCGCAGCCCGCGGGCGCCCGTGTCCTTCTTCATCGCCTTGCGGGCGATGGCATGGAGGGCGCCATCGGTGAATTCGAGCGTGCAGTCCTCCATGCTGAAGAGCTTCTGGTATTGCTTCACCAGGGCGTTCTTCGGATCACGGAGCACCTGCACCAGGGCCTTTTCGTCGAGCGGCTGTAGCGCCGAGATGACGGGGAGGCGGCCGATCAGTTCGGGGATCAGGCCGAATTCGAGGATGTCGTCGGAATCGACTTCCGGGAGCAGTTCGGCGAGGCCCGCGTCGGCCCGATGCCCGGCCGGCTGGCCGAAGCCGATCGTCTTCTTGCCGAGCCGCTGGCCGATGATCTTCTCGATCCCGACGAACGTGCCGCCGCAGATGAAGAGGATGTTGGAGGTGTCGAGCTGGATGTATTGCTGCTCGGGATGCTTCCGGCCTCCCTGCGGAGGCACGTTGGCGACGGTGCCCTCGAGCATCTTGAGCAGTGCCTGCTGCACCCCCTCGCCGGAGACGTCGCGGGTGATCGACACGTTCTGGCTCGTCTTGCCGATCTTGTCGAGCTCGTCGATGTAGAGGATGCCCCGTTGGGCGGCCTCGATGTCGAAGTCGGCGGCGTTGAGCAGTTTCAACAGCAGGTTCTCGACGTCTTCACCCACGTAGCCGGCCTCGGTGAGGGTGGTGGCGTCGCCGATGGCGAACGGAACGTCGAGGATTTTCGCGAGCGTGCGGGCCAGCAGCGTCTTGCCGCAGCCCGTCGGTCCGAGGAGGAGAATGTTCGACTTCTCTACCTCGACGTCGGAGGTGTCGCCGGCGATGGAAAGACGCTTGTAGTGGCTATGGACCGCGACCGCGAGCACCCGCTTGGCGTGATCCTGCCCGATGACGTATTGGTCGAGATGCGAGACGATCTCGCGGGGTGACGGGATCGCCGTGAAGAGCTGTTTGCTCGTGCCGCGGCGTCGCTTCTCCTGATCGAGAATCGATTGGCACAGTTCGATGCACTCGCCGCAGATGTAGACGTCGCCAGGGCCTTCGACGAGCGGGCCGACGTCGCGGTAGCTCTTGCGACAGAACGAGCAGAAGGCGTTCTTCTTGGTCGTGCCACCGGCGCCACGCCGCCCGATGTTGCCCACGTCTTTCCCAGATGGCATCAGTTCGTTTCCTCGGTTGGTTCGACGGGGTCGTTCCCGGTGGATCGCTCGGCCGCGGACGTCACCGTCCGCGAGGGTGCCATCGGCATCGACTGCACGTGGGGTTCAACAAGCGTTCGGATTTTTCGGTATTCCTCGTCACTGAGCATCCCGCGATCGCGAAGATCCTTGTATCCGGCCAGCGCCGTTTCCCAATCGCCATGATCGTCAGGGCCCCCCTGCCACCACGACCGGATCTTTACGATCACCGCCACCCCGGCGGCCACGAGGACCCCGAGCAGGAGGCTGCTGAGCAGGAAGGATTGCACGTTTGTTCCGTGCCGCTGGCCCGTTGGCCGGCGGCGATCCATATCGTCACGGGGCCTTCCGACAATCAATCCATCGCTGTCGGAGTCCGAAAGTATGGCAGGGCCGGGGGCCACGGGTCCAGAAAGATTTTGCAGTTTGCCCAGGCGGAACGAGCCTTGGATTGCGGGGCCGTTCTGCCTCGGAACCGCGTAGCGACGGGCAAAGTCTGCGGTTTCTGCGGAAAAACCGCCGATTCCCCCCGGTCGGTGGCCGATGGAACCGCGTATGAGAACTGTGGGAGTGATGCTCGTGCTCGCGACGATGGGTCTTCTCGGCCCGGCCGCAGGGGCTGCGCCGTCCGATCCTCCGGTCGATGCCCGGCTGCCCGAAGTCGTTCGCACGAAGCAGAACGTGTTCATGATCCCCTTCCGGCTGCCGGAGACGCGCGAGGCCGATGCCGCGGCCCGCCGCGTGGTGCTGCAGGTATCGACCGATCTCGGATCGACCTGGAACCCGGCCGGCGAGGTCGCGCCCGCGGCCGGGTCGTTCACGTTTCGCGCTGAACGGGATGGGGAGTATTGGTTTCGGATTCGTGCGATCGATGCCAAGGGACGGTCACGAGGCGGCTCAGGACCCGACATGCGTGTGGTGGTGGATGCGGCGGGGCCGCGGCTCGCCGCCCGCGTATGGAAAGGGGGCGATGGGGAAATCATCTGCCGCTATGCGGCAACGGACGATTCCCTCCGGCTCGACTCGCTGAAGGTGGAGTATCGAAGCAAGGAAGAGCCTGGCTGGAAGCCGATCGCGACCGAAGGAATCCTCTGCCGCGAAGTGCCGGCCCACATGATCGGTGAAGACATCTGGTGGGCCGGCGAGAAGGCCGAGTCGGTGGTCGTCCGAATTTCGATCGCCGATGCCTCGGGCAACCAGACCGTGCGGCAGTTCACGCTCGAGCCATCCGACCCGCGGGTCGATCAGGCATCTCTTGCGCGGGAACTCGGCGTCCCGCCGTTGCCGACCCGCGACGTGGCGGCCGATCCATCGTCCGGCCCCGCCTCGCCTCACCCCGCATTGTCTGCGGCCCCCCCTTCCCCGACGCCAGCCGGCGGATGGGCTTCAGAGCCTGCGACCGGATGGGCAGCCGACCGACCGACAGGATCGGCCGCACCCCCGGGGCATGCAGCCAGCGGGAGCGTGAATCGTTTTGTCTCCCGTGATCCCGTCGCCGCGTCGGGGTCGCATGCTGAAACCTGGGCCTCGGCTGCTGCGTCGGGCGGGCAGTCCGTGCAGTATCGCGGACGACCACTCCAGGTTTCCCGGTCGCGACGGTTTGCGTGGGACTATGATTTCGAGCGGGATCGGGCGGATGGTCGCCCGGTGCGGGTCGAACTGTGGAGTACCCGGGACAGCGGCGCGAGTTGGCAGCGGACGGCGATCGACACCGACGGCACGAGCCCGATCGATGTCTCGCTTCCAGCCGCCGGTCTCTATGGATTCCGACTGGAAATCCTTCCAGCCGGGCAGGATTCCGGAAGTGGGCCTCGATCGGGTGATGCTCCGGAGACATGGGTGGCGATCGACGACGAGCCACCGCAGGTCGAGGTCGGTGACGCGGGCTCCGAGGAGCCTGGCGTCGTTCAGATCCGCTATGCATGCCGCGATCATTTGCTCGCCCCACGGAGCGTGAAAATCTCGTTCTCACCGCATGCCACGGGGCCCTGGTCGACGATTGCCACGGGACTCGACGGCGAAGGCGTGCATCGCTGGCAGCCCGATCGCACAGCCCCTCCGCGAGTGTTCGTCCGTGTCGAAGCGACGGACGTTGCCGGAAACATCGGCCAGGCCGTGACGCCCGAGCCGATTGTGCTCGCGGGGGCCCGCGTCGTCGGGCGGCTCGGAGGCCTGCGCGAACTGCCTTCGGAACCCAAGGCACCCACGGCGCCCTGACGCTGCTGCGGCTCGGGGCTGCCCCTCGCGGATCGAGGGGAGCGGGTAGACTGTGGTCGCCCGCAGGAGCGATGCCCGTGTCCGAGCGTTTGAATGCTCTCGATCTTCTCGTTCACAACGTGGCGCTCTCGGCCGACGTGCCGTCGCTGGTCGTCATGGTGGGCGACGAGCAGTTTCTCTCGCTCTCCATCCTCGCGATGCTCCGCGATGTGCTCTGCCCCGACGAGGCCGATCGAGCGTGGGCATGGCGGGAGTTCTCGGGGGCCGACGAACTCGATCCGCGGGATGTCTTCGACGAGGCGGCGACGGTGCCGCTCTTCGCCGGGGCCACGCGGGCGGCGGTGGTGCGGGATGCCGATGCCTTCGTGACGGCCGCGCGCGAGCGGCTCGAAACGCTCGTGCAGAGCCGGCGAGGATCGCGGGGGGTCGTGATCCTCGATGTCCGCACTTTTCCGTCGAATACCAGGCTGGCGAAGGCGGCGGCCAAGGACGGCCTCGTGATCGACGTCTCGACTCCGCAGAAATACGACCTCGCCGGATGGGTGCGGAAATGGGCGAAGATCCGATATGCCGCCGACCTCGCGGCCGCGAGCGCGCAGCGATTGCTCGAACGACTCGGCGGAAGCCTCGGACAGGTCGATCAGGCGCTTCAGCGGCTGGCGGCAGCCACCGATCCGGCCGCGAAGAAAAAGACGATTCCGCCGGAAGCGATCGACGACATCGCGGGCTCGCCACAGGAACGGACGGCCTGGGGCATGATCGACGCGGCGGCGGATGGCCGTACGGCCCAGGCGATCGCGAACCTCGCGGACCTGATCGAGGGGGGCGAAAATCCGATCGGCATCGGAGCCCAGATGGGGAGCGTGCTGCGGCGGCTTTCGACGGCGGCGCGGCTCCTCTCGCTGCCGCCCGCCGAAGGACGTCCCCCAAACGTCGATGCGGCGCTCCGCGAGGCGGGCGTGGCGGCCTGGCCGAAGGCGATGATCCAGGCGAAGGAATCGCTCGTGCACCTGGGGCCGCAGCGGGCCCGGCGGCTGCCTGTGTGGCTGCTCGAACTCGATGGCAGCCTCAAGGGCGAGGCCAGCCGGGGTCTGAGAGCGAGGCTGGCCTTGGAGCGATTCTTCTGCAAGATGAGCGGCCCCGCCACGCCCGGGAGACCGGCGGCGAAGAAGCCAGGAGGCCGTTCGTGAACACCGACCAGTCGATCGACGCCCGCGACCTGTGGGACAATCCTCTCGCCTCCCGCTACGCATCCTCGGAAATGACGAGGCTCTGGAGCGACAACAACCGGTATCGACTCTGGCGGCAGGCATGGCTGGCCTTGGCCGAGGCCGAGGCCGAGCTCGGCCTGCCGATCACGCCGGCGCAACTGGCCGCGATGCGTGCCGCCCTCGAGCCGATCGATTTCGCGAAGGCGGCCGCCTACGAGAAGCGGATGCGGCATGATGTCTTCGCGCATCTGCATGCCTTCGGCGATGCCTGCCCGCAGGCCAAGCCGATCCTGCATCTGGGCGCCACGAGTGCCTATGTCACCGACAACACCGATTTGATCCTGATGCGGGAGTCGCTCGGCCTGGTGGCCGCCCGGCTTGCCACCGTGATCGAACGGCTGGCGGCCCGGGCCCTCGAGACCCGCGACCTCGTCTGCCTTGGCCGCACCCATCTGCAGCCGGCCCAGCCGACGACGATCGGCAAGCGGATCTGCCTGTGGATCCACGACCTCGTGCTCGACCTCCACGAGGTGCTCCATCGCCGGGCCACGCTCAAGGCCCGCGGCGTGAAGGGAACGACCGGCACGCAGGCCAGTTTTCTCGAACTCTTCGATGGAGATCACGCCAAGGTCCGCCGGCTCGACGATCTCGTCTCCAGGAAACTCGGCTTCGATGCCTCGTATGCCGTCTCGGGGCAGACCTACACCCGAAAGGTCGATTCGCAGGTGGTGGCGGTGCTGGCCGGCATCTCGGAATCGACACACAAGGCGGGTAACGATCTGCGGCTCGCGGCGGCCTGGGGCGAGATGGAGGAGCCCTTCGAGACGGAGCAGGTCGGCTCCTCGGCGATGCCCTACAAGCGCAACCCGATGCGGGCGGAGCGGATGTGCGGCCTGGCCCGGTTCGTGATGGGCCTGCTGACGACGACGGAGCAGACCGCCGCCACGCAGTGGTTTGAGCGGACCCTCGACGACTCGGCCCCCCGTCGGCTCGTGCTGCCGCAGGCATTCCTTGCGACCGACGCACAATTGGTGCTCTTCGCCAACATCGCGGGCGGGCTCGTCGTGGTGCCAGGGGCGATCCGTCGCACCCTCGAGCAGTATCTTCCCTTCCTCGCAAGCGAGCGGATTCTTATGGAGGGCACGAAGGCGGGGGGCGACCGGCAGGATCTGCACGAGGCGATCCGTCGCCACAGCCATGCGGCCACGGCGCGGATCCGGGAGGGCTATGACAACGACCTCGCAGAGCGGCTCGCCGACGACCCGCTCTTCGCGGGCATCGACTTGGCGGCGGCCATGGAGGTTCACGGCCTCGCGGGCCGTGCCGCGGCGCAGGTCGATGAGTTCATCGCGGGCCCCGTGGCCGAGGCCCTGAAGGCCTGCCCGCACCGCGCCGGCGAATCGGACCTGCGTGTGTGAGGATGACAGGCCCGCCTGGATGGCGGGCCCAAGGCCGCAGCGACCAGCAGTCGCGAAGGCCCAAGGCCGCGGTGGCCATGGATGGCACCGCGGACGTGAAACTAGACGCGGTCTTGATGCCGTGACGTGCTGCGGGTCTTGCAGCAGTCGGCGCACAGCCCTGAGACGATGAGCCGGTGGCCCTGGGCCCGGAAACGATGGCTTCCGGCGACATGGGCGCAGATTCGGGCGACCTCGTCGCTGGTGAACTCGATGAGTTTCTGGCACGACGTGCAGTGGAGGTGATCGTGCTGGGGATAGCCGTAGTCGTGCTCGTAGACGCGACGCCCTCCGAGCACCATCTCCTTGAGCAGCCCGGCCGCGACCATTTCGCTGAGCGTCCGGTAGACGGTGGGGCGGCTCGCCTTGGCTCCTTCGGGCGTCCTTCGCAGCCCGTCGAGCAATTGCTCGGCGTCGAAGTGCTCATGGTGGCTGGAGATGTGATCGACGATCACCTGCCGCTGTCGGGTGATTCTTTTTCCGCGTGCCTGGAGGAATTCCTCAAACCGCTCCCGCGGCGTCATCGCGGTGGTCACTTTGCCGAGCGGAAAATCTGCAACAGCCATGCGGATGCGTCCTCCGCACTGATTGTAGCGTCCCGCAGAATCCACCGTTGGGCCGGAGTTTCGACGAACTCGCTCAGGGCTGCCCGTGCCATTCGCCGGACGTTCGCTGCGCCCATCCTGGGCTTCGCTCACTCGGACCTGGCTTCGCTCCGCCATCCATGGCTTCGCTTGCCAGCTACGCCGGCTCCATGGCACGGGCAGCCCTGAGCTACGGTTGAGAAGGTCGCAAGCCCGCCCGGATGGCGGGCCCCTAGGCCGCAGCGACCTGTGGTCGCGAAGGCCTCAAGCCCGCGGTGGCCATGGATGGCACCGCGGGCGTGAACTGGCACCGCGGGCGTGAACTGGCTCACCCGCCCAGTCGTTCAAGCAGTCGGTCGAGGGCCAGATCGAGTTTCTCGGGCGTCTCGTACGAGCCGTCGGCGATCGCCGCGCGGATCGCGTTGACCCGGTCGAAGCGGATGTCGGAGGTCGCATCGGCGGCCCTGACGGCATCGACCGACAGCGTGACCGCATCACGCACCTCGGACACGCCCTGGTTGGCTGCCGTCTCGGCGGCGGCCTGTGCAGCCTCCACGCCCTTGACGGCGTTCACGCCTTGCGACCCATGCGTTGAAGTGACACCCCAAATGTTCATCGTTGATCTCCTTGCAGACAGTCGTGTGGTTCCGTCGTCCCCCGTTCGTATCCGGCTCTACGAAGCCGGCCGTCGGAGGGTTCGCTCGAAATCGCCCGAAGTCTTCCTTTCCATTGTTGCCGCGGTCTCGCGATCCGGCGACTCCAGTCTCCGAATCATGCGCCGCTCCATCCGATCTTCATCGGCAGGGACGGCCAGCAATCTTGATCCGATTTTTTCCGTTCCAGTTTTTCCTGTTTTCCGGCCCTGCATCCTTCGCAGGCTGCCCAGCCTGCCATCGTTCACGGTCCGGGATCGTCACATCGCGAATTCCGGGCGCCGCCGTTCGAGCTGGTTTTGCAGCCGTTCGACGATCGCGGAATGCATCTGGCTCACGCGGCTCTCGGAGAGGTCGAGCGTGGCGCCGATCTCCTTCATCGTGAGTTCCTCGTAGTAGTACAGGATGATGATCAGCCGTTCGTTGCGGTTGAGTCCCTTGGTGACCAGCCGCATGAGGTCGGCCTTTTGAATCCGGCGGGTGGGGTCCTCGCCCTTCTTGTCTTCCAGGATGTCGATTTCGCGCACGTCCTTGGAACTGTCGGTCTCGCACCACTTCTTGTTGAGGCTGACGAGGCTCGCCGCGTTGGCCTCCACGAGCAGTTTCTCGAAATCCTCGCGGGAGAGCCCCATGTGCTCGGCCACCTCGGCATCGGCGGGCGCCCGTCCGAGCTTGGCCTCGAGGGTCTTGATCGCCTCGTTGAGCTTGCTCGCCTTGCTGCGGACGAGCCGTGGCACCCAGTCCATGGTCCGCAGTTCGTCGAGCATGGCGCCGCGGATTCGGGGCACGCAGTAGGTCTCGAACTTCACGCCTCGGGACATGTCGAAGGCGTCGATGGCGTCCATGAGGCCGAACGTGCCGGCCGAGACAAGGTCGTCGAGTTCGACGCCATCGGGAAGCCGCGACCAGATCCTCTCGCCGTTGTACTTCACCAACGGCAGGTAGATCTCGATGAGCTTGTTTCGCAGCGATTCGTTCGACTGGTCCTTCTTGAACCGTTTCCAGAGATCGTGGATCTCCTCGGGCGTCAGCTGGCTTGCTTGATAGGCCACGTCTTCACTCCTTGAGTAGCGTCCGATCCGTATGACATCGTCGGATCGGCATCCTGTCCTTGAATTGGTTTTCAGCCGCCCCTGCGGCTTGCCTGGCTTGCCCGGCCTGCGCCGGGCTTTCTCCCGATGCGGCTATGCCGCACGCGACACCTCCCCGTCTCCGAGCGTGGTGAAGACCTCGACCTTCGGTTCGTCGGCGATCTCCTCCTCCGCGAAGATGCGGAGTTCTGGTAGCTGGCGGGTCAGCATGTCGCGAATCCGGCTCCGCGTGGCACCCGGCACGACCAGCACCGGTGCCGCACCACGCTCGGTGCCGGGCCGCAGCGCGCGGCGGAGGCCGGCCACCAGATGAGGCGACGGGCTCGGGGCATCTCCCTGCGCGAGCCGGGAGACCGTCGCCGATTCCAGGCGGATGACCGGGAGGCGACCGCTTCGGTCGCGGGCCCGCCGGCAGATCGTTCGGGCGACATGGCGGCGGACGATTTCGGCCAGGGCGTCGGCATCGCGGCCCTCCGTGGCATGGTCGGCCATGATCTCGAGGAGTTCGGCGAGCGGTCGGATCGGCACGCCCTCACGGAGCAGCGATTGGAGCGTGCGGTGGATCCGGGCCACGGTGAGCACCCCAGGAACGATCGAATCGATTACGGCCGGTTGACTGGCACGGAGCGATTCGACGAGCCGAGCCACGGCATCGCGGGTGAGAAGCCGGTCGGCCTGCATCCGGACAGCCGTTTCGATGCCCCGGGCGACCATCGTCGCGTCGTCGAGGACCTCGGCGCCATGCCGCCGCGCCAGGGCGGCCTTCGCCTCGCCGACCCATGCGCCACGGCGGCGGGTCAGCGGATCGATGGCTTCGGCGCCATCGACCCGGGCGTCGTCATCGGCTGCCGCGATGACGAACCAGTGTCCTGCGGGAATGTCGCCTTCCTGCACGACATCGCCGGCGATCGTCACGCGGTAAGCGCGGTCGGGCATCGCCAGATCGTCACGAAACTGGACGGCCGGCACGACCAGCCCGAGGTCGGCGGCGACAGCCGAACGCAGTCCGGCCACGGTCGTCACGAGCGGGCCCTCGTCGCCCCCGCTGCCGGACGAGACCAGCCGGAGGAGGCTGCGGCCGACGTGCACGACGATCCGTTCGTCGGCAAGCACGGTTTCGGCGAGCGATGCGGTAGCGGGGGTGATGGCCGTTGCGGCCCGATCGGGCGACGTGCGGGCCGCTGGCCCGGTTCGTTTTCGGTCGGCACGTGCACGGCGGGAGACGGTCCAGGCGGCGGCCATCGTGACGACGGCCATCGCGGCCAGCGGCAGCGGCGGGAGGTCGGTGAAGCAGAGGAGCCCGAGAAAGATGGCGGTGATCAGGAGCACGTGCGGCCGCGACGTGAACTGCCGTCCGAACTCCTGCGAGAGGTCCACGGCCTGGCTCGACCGTGAAATGAGCAGGCCCGTGGCCACCGAGACGAAGAGCGAGGGCACGGCGCTGGAGAGCCCGTCGCCGATCGTCAGCCGCGAGAAGACATCGACCGCCTTCTGGACGGGCATGCCATGCTGGGCCACGCCGATCGCGAGCCCTCCGACGATGTTCACGACCGTGATGATCACGCCGGCCACGGCCTCGCCGCGGACGAACCGGCTCGCACCGTCCATGCTTGCGAAGAAATCGGCCTGCCGTTGCAGATCGAGCCGTGCCAGACGGGCCTGTTCGCGGGTGATCGTTCCGGCCTGCACTTCCGTGTCGATCGCCATCTGTCGCCCGGGCAGTCCATCGAGGGCAAACCGGGCGGCGACTTCGCTGGTCCGTGTCGAGCCTGCGGTGATGACGACGAACTGGATGACCGCGATGATCGCGAAGATCACGGCACCGACGACGAGATTGTTGGCGGCGACGAATTCGCTGAATGCCTGCACGACGCCGCCGGCGGCGTGGGTGCCGTCGATGGCGGCGCGGGTGAGGATGAGCCGCGTCGTGGCGATATTCAGCACGAGGCGGACGAGCGTCGCTCCCAGAAGGAACGTCGGGAAGATGCTCATCTCCAGCGGGGTCCGAGCTGCGAGCGCCCCGAGGAGGGCCAGGACGGAGATCGTCAGATTGGCCGCCAGCATGAGATCGACGATCGGCGATGGCACCGGCGCCAAGACGACGAGCACCGCCAGCAGGATCGCCGCCGGGATGACGAAGTCGAGGACATGGGCCGACATCCCACGAGGAACGGCGATGGTCGTGCCGGCTGGCTGGGCCATGAAGGGCGAGTCACTGGGGTGAAAAACGTCGCTGACGGGCGGCGGGACGGTAGCGGAGCCCCGCAGGCCCGTCCAGACCGCTCCGGGCCGCGAGAGCGGCTAGAATGAAGGTTTTGGAACCGTGCCATGCACCATGATCGCCTCGGCCTCGCCTTCGACTATCCCGACAACTGGTCGGTCGATACCGATGCCTCCGACATCGCCGCTCCTGCCGTCACGGTGTCGTCGCCCGATGGGGCCTTTTGGTCGCTCAGCGCCCATGCCGCCGGCACCGACCCCGACAGCCTCTCCCGAGCCGTGCTCGACGAGATGCGAAGGGAATACCGCGACCTCGACAGCGAGTCGGTGGTTGACGAGGTCGGTGGACACCCCATCGCCGGATTCGACCTCAACTTCTACTGCCTCGATCTCACGAACACCGCCCACGTGCGGGCGATGGCCACGCCTGCGGCGACCTATGTCGTCTTTTGCCAGGCGGAGGACCGGGAGTGGGATCGCGTGGCGCCGGTCTTCGAGGCCATGACGGCCAGTTTCATTCGATCGCTTCCCCGCGACGACGACGACGAATGAAAAAGACTCGTGGATCAGGGGAGCCCGTGCTTGGTCGCCGGATGTTCCCGGCCTTCCCGGCCGCCGTGGTTTACGGTTCGCGGGAGCGCGCCTAAGATTCCGTTGACTGCATGCTCGTGTCAGATGGCCTGAGCTGCCCCCCCGCAGGAAGCCGCCGTGTCCCCCCTCCTCCTTCTCGCCGCCGCCGACAGGGCCACATCTTCCGCCGCGCCACTCGGTGGGAGTCCGATCCAGATGGTGCACTGGCTCGCCTTTGGCGCGCTCGTGACGGTGCTCCTGGTGCTCGATCTGACGGTGTTCCACAAGCAGTCGCACGAGCCGAGCCTTCGCGAAAGTGCGTTTTGGACATGCTTCTGGTCGGCCCTGGCCCTCTCGTTCAATGCGCTCCTTTGGTGGTGGCTCGGCGGCAAGGCGGCCCTCGAGTTCCTCACGGGCTATCTCGTCGAGTGGTCGTTGTCGATGGACAACGTCTTCGTGTTCGCCGTCGTCTTCGGCTACTTCGGCGTGCCGCTGAAGTACCAGTATCGGGTCCTCTTCTGGGGCATCCTCGGTGCGGTGATCATGCGGCTGACGTTCGTCCTGCTCGGGGCCGAACTGGTCGAGCGGTTCAAGTGGGTCATGTGGATCTTCGGCGGCGTTCTGGTCTACACGGGCGTCGAGCTCGCCTTCAGCGACGATGATCACGAGCCCGGTGACAACGCGCTCATCCGCTTCTTCCGCCGCATTATTCCGGTCTCTTCGCGTTCGGAGGGCGACAGGTTCTTCATCCGTGAGAACGGCCGGCTCATGGCGACGCCGCTCTTTCTGGTGCTGCTCGTCGTCGAGAGCACCGACGTGCTCTTCGCCGTCGACAGCGTGCCGGCGATCCTCGGCGTGGTCGAGAAGGGAACGCCCTACATGCGGTTCGTCGCCTTCACGTCGAATGTCTTCGCGATCCTCGGCCTGCGGGCCCTCTACTTCCTGCTCGCCGGCGTGATGGATCTCTTCCGGTTCCTCAACTACGGCCTCTCCGCGGTGCTCGTCTTCGTCGGCTTCAAGATGATCGCCGAGGCGGCCCGTCACAACGAATGGCTGGCGGGCCTCGGCGGCTGGGATGCCCATGCGAAGGGCCATCTCGTCCATCCGGCCGTTTCGCTGCTGTTGATCGTGTGCCTGATCGGCACCAGCGTGGTCGCGTCGCTCATGTTTCCCGAGCGCCGCGATGGCGGCCAGATCGCCGGCCATGGCGACACGTCATCCGCGTCGTAAGGCATCGGCGTCGTACGAATGGTGTCGCGAGCCCGGCCGACCGTCAGGTCCGCGGGGCAGCCTGCCGATAGACCTCTTCGTGGCCCGCGGCCATCTGATCGGCCCTGTGGCGGCGGTGCACGAGGGCGTGGCCATGGCGGCCCATGCGGGCGGCGAGAACGACGTCGTCGAGGATGGCGATGATCGTGCGGGCGAGGTCGGCGGGGTCGCCCGGCGCATGCACGAGGCCCGCCCGTTCGTCGTCGAGCAGTTCCGGGAACGTGCCGTGCGCCGGCGCCACGACAGGCACCCCGGCCCCCATCGCCTCGATCACGGGGATTCCCTTCGCCTCCGGGAAAAGGGTCGGCATCGCGAAGACGTCGATCGATTCGAGCAACGCGAGTTTGCCGGGGCGATCGACCTGGCCGAGCCATGTGACATGGTCGCCCACGCCGAGATCGCGGGCGAGGCCGAGGCACGACGCGACGTAGGGTCGCTCGGCATCGACCTCCGCGCCGGCGGCCCGCAGCTCGACGTCGTGCCTCTCCCGGATCATCGGCAACGCGCGGATGATCTGGTCGAGCCCCGTTTCGGGGCAGGCTCTGGCCAACGATCCGACGACGAACCGTCCGCCGCGACCGCGGCGTCGCGCGGCCATGTCGGGGGGCGAGGCGGGGAAGCCGGCGGGATCGATGCCGTGCGGCACGACGGCGATCCGATCATGGGGCACGGCCAGGGCATCGGCCATCAGGTCGGCATAGAAGTGGTTGAGCGCCACGAACCGATCGACGTCATCCGCCCGCTCGCGGAGCAGGCCATGAATCCTCGAGCGATGCGGCTCGGGAATCCGCTCGATGAAGATGTCTTCTCCCGAAAGGCTGCAGACGATCGCCGCTCCCGTCGCCTGGCGGATCCGGCGGGCCATGCCCAGCAGCAGGACGTTGGAGAGGTGGACGACATCGGGCCGGAGGCGGTCGGCGAGCAGGCTCGCGAGTTTCTCCACCTCCTTGCGGTGGCGGCCATGCTCCCCTTCGAGCGAGGAGATCGTGAGCGGGCCCAGATCGGCCGGGCGGGTCTCGCCCGTGCGGCTCGAGAGCCAGGTGAGAAGCCATTGCGAGTCGAGAAACCGGTCGAGAAACCAGGGCGTGTGCCGGAAGAGCGGGATGTGCTGCTGCAGCCAGATGTTCACGCCCCCCATCACGATTCGCCGCTCGGCGATGTTCTCCTCGTCGGTCGTCGTCGGCACGTAGGCCGGGAGGAGCATCGCGTCGTTGCCGCGGGCCCGCAGCGCCCGCACGAGCGTGTTGTCGTGGAGGCATGAGCCACACAGCCGCCCCCCCGCCCCGGCCGTGATGTGAACGACCCGCATGGGATCCTCACGCTCCGCCGACGCGGCGATCGAGGGACAAGAGCACGAGCGCCACGTCGGCGGGCGTGATCCCGGTCACGCGGCCGGCCTGGGCCAATGTCCGCGGCCTGATCCGCTCGAGCTTCTCACGGGCCTCGGCCCGAAGGTGCCGTACGGCGGTGTAGTCGAAGCCTTCCGGAATCATCCGGTCGGCGAGCTGCTGCCGCCGCGCGATCCGTTCTCGCTCCACAGCGAGGTAGCCGGCATAGCGGATGTCGGTCTCGATCTGCATCGCAGCCTCCCGCGATACGCCGGCCAGTTCCGGCTTGGCCGCGACGCAGTCCGTCCAGCGAACCTCGGGCCGCTTGAGCCGCTCCGCAAGTGGCACGCCATCGACGCGGTGCGCCGCCAGCAGGCCCAGGGCCGCCTCGATCTCGGCCTGCTTGGCCTCGAGCCGCGCGATCCGTTGCGGCTCGGCGAGCCCCAGCCGCGCGGCGGTGGGCGTGAGACGGCGGTCGGCGTTGTCGTGACGAAGCGCGAGCCGGTGCTCCGCGCGGCTGGTGAACATACGATAGGGCTCGTCGACACCACGGGTCACGAGGTCGTCGATGAGGACGCCGATGTAGGAATCTTCTCGCTGGAGCACGAGCGGCTCGCGTCCCGCCTGGACGAGGGCGGCGTTGGTTCCCGCCACGAGCCCCTGCGCCGCCGCCTCCTCGTAGCCGGTCGTGCCGTTGATCTGCCCGGCGCAGAACAGCCCGCGGACCCGCTTGCTCTGCAGTGACGGCCCAAGCTGATCGGGAGGGCAGTAGTCGTATTCGACGGCGTAGCCGTATCGCATGATCCGCGCCCGCTCGAGCCCCGGGATCATGCCGATCATGGCATCCTGCACGTCGCGGGGCAGGCTCGTGGAGATGCCATTCACGTAGATCTCCTGCGTCCGCCGCCCCTCGGGCTCCAGGAACAACTGGTGGCTCTCCTTGTCGGCGAACCGCACCACCTTGTCTTCGATGCTCGGACAGTATCGCGGCCCCTGCGACTCGATCTGGCCCGTGTACATCGGCGCGCGGTGAAGGTTCGCCCGGATCAGGTCGTGGATCTCGGGAGTGGTCCGCGTGATCCAGCAGACCATCTGCTCCTGGAGAATGCCGTCGGTGAGGAACGAAAAGGGCTGCGGATCGGCGTCGCCCGGCTGCACGTCGAGCCGGGAGAAGTCGATCGACCGTGCCGACAGCCGGCAGGGCGTGCCGGTCTTGAAGCGGTCGATCGTGATCCCGGCGCGGGCCAGGGCCAGGCTCACGCCCGACGTCGTCCCCTCCCCCGCCCTGCCCCCGGCCGTCGTGGCCTCGCCGGTGTGCATGATCGCCTGGAGGAAGGTGCCGGTCGTGAGGACGACGGATGCCGCCCGATACTCGGCATTGCCCCGCACCCGCACGCCCACGATCCGCCGCGCCGGTCCGCCGTGGTCGGGCGAACGGATCGGTTCGAGCAGGAGATCCTCGACCGTCTCCTGCCGGAGGTCGAGATTGGGCGTCTCCTCGACGATCCGCTTCACCTCGATCTGATAGAGCTTCTTGTCGGCCTGGGCCCGCGGCCCGTGCATCGCCGGGCCCTTGGATCGGTTGAGCACACGGAACTGGATGCCGGTGGCGTCGATCGCACGGCCCATCACGCCCCCCAGGGCATCGACCTCCCGGACGAGTTGCGCCTTGCCCACGCCACCGATCGCCGGATTGCAGCTCATCTGCCCGACGGTGTCGCAGTTGGCGGTCAGCAACGCGACTTTGGCGCCGAGCCTGGCCGCAGCGCATGCCGCCTCGACGCCGGCATGGCCTGCGCCGACGACGACGACGTCATGCTCGTAGCGGCAACTGGAAGACATGAAGACCTAGTCTACTGCCGCTCGGAAGGCGGCAGGCAGGCATTCGAGGAGATCGCGGGCGGTCATCGAGATCTCCCCACGGTCGGCCGCCGCGATGTCGCCGGCGCGGCCGTGGATCCATGCGCCGAGGCGGGCGGCCTCGAACGGGCCGAGGCCCTGGGCGAGCAAGGCGGCGATCAGGCCGGTGAGCACGTCGCCGGTGCCACCCGTCGCCATGCCGGGGTTGCCGGTCTCGTTGCGTGCCCGTCGCCGGCGATCGACGACGAGCGTGGCCGGACCCTTCAGCACGACGACGGCATCGATCGCGCTGGCCATCTCGGCGGCCTTCACCTCGAGAAAATCTCGGTCATGGGAACGGGGAGACGCAGGATCGTCGTGCACGAGCCTGAGCATCTCGCCGGCGTGTGGCGTGAGGATGCGGACGCCGGCGTGCGACGAGAGATCGGCTCCATCAAGCTGCGCGAGGGCCCATAGGGCGTCGGCATCGAACACCGCGGGCTGCGGCAGGTCGCGCCACAATCCACGCACGATCGCGGTGACGGCGCCAGAGCGTCCGATGCCGGGGCCGACCGCGACAGCCGTGGCGGCCTCGAGCCGCTGGAGCATCCTCGGGGTCGCCGCCTCGGAAAACCTTCCCTCTTCGTCGCATGGGAGGCCTGTCACCATCAGGCAGGGATCGAACGAAGCGGTGATCGGGGCCACGCTCTGCGGCACGATCACATCGACGAGCCCCGCCCCTCCCCGCAGGGCCGCCATGCCCGTCAGAGCCGGCGCTCCGGCCATGCCCGCCGCCCCTCCAATCACGATCACGCGGCCGTAATCGCGTTTGCTCGTGTCGCGGGCCCGTGGCGAAAGCCGTGGAAGATCGGGCGTCGTGGGGGCCGGAACAGGCATGGTGGCGTGGCGGCTCGCTCGGGCTGGGCCGCGGGAACGGGTAGCGGTTTTCTCCCATTACCTTGACTGAAACGACGGCAGCGGGCTACCTTCGCCGCAAAATCGCATGGAATTCCGATGCGGGCCGACAGGAACACGGCCCGTTCGCACACCCCACAGGCGACCCCGATGAGCCCCTCCCAGCCACGCCCCGACATTTTCGACGTCAAGAAGGTCACGAAACTGATCGAGCTCATGAAGGAGCACGATCTTTCGGAGATTGACCTGAAACAGGGCGACACGGCCGTGCGGCTGAAGCGGGGGGGCGAGGTCGTGGCCTTCTCCGGCCCCGCGCCCGTCGCCTCCCGGACCGCTGCGGCCGCTCCCGCCGCGCCGGCAGCGACCGCGGAATCGGCGGCCGATTCGAAGCTGATCCTCATCAAGAGCCCGATGGTGGGCACCTTCTACCGGGCCAGCGGCCCCGACTCGGCACCGTTCGTCAAGGTCGGTGATCACATCGGCCCGGAGAAGACCGTCTGCATCGTCGAGGCGATGAAGGTGTTCAACGAGATTCCGGCGGGCGTGTCGGGGAAGGTCGTGGCGGTCCTCGTCGAAAACGGCGCACCGGTCGAGTTTGGCCAGCCGCTCATCAAGGTCGATCCCGAGGGCTGACGGTCCCTTGGAACCAAGTCATCCATGCGTGGCCGCACGAATCAATGTTCAACCGGATCCTCATAGCCAACCGTGGTGAGATCGCCCTGCGGGTGATCCGTGCCTGTCGTGAAATGGGCATCGAGACGGTGGCGATCTTCAGCGAGGCCGACCGCGGCGCTCCCTATCTCGAACTGGCCGACGAGGCGATCTGCGTCGGCCCCCCCCGCGCGGCCGACAGTTACCTGCGGATCGACCGGGTGATCAGCGCCGCCGAAATCGGCAACGTGCAGGCGATCCATCCCGGCTACGGATTCCTCTCGGAGAACTCGCACTTCGCCGAGGTGTGCCGTTCCTGCGATATCGGCTTCATCGGCCCGACGCCCGAAGCGATGGAGCGTGTGGGCGACAAGAATTCGGCCCGGGCCCTTGCCCGAGAGGCGGGCGTGCCGACGGTGCCCGGCAGCGAGGGGATCATCGGCAGCGAGCAGGAGGCGTTGAAGGTGGCCCGGGAGATCGGGTTTCCCGTGCTGCTCAAAGCCACTGCCGGCGGTGGCGGCAAGGGGATGCGTGTGGCGGCCAACGACCTCTCGCTGGCCAGCGCCTGGCAACAGGCCTCCGCCGAGGCCCAGGCGGCATTCGGCAACCCCGGCATCTACATCGAGAAATACATCGAGCGGCCGCGTCACGTCGAAATCCAGATCCTGGGCGACCAGCACGGCAACGTCTTCCACCTCTGGGAGCGGGATTGCTCGACCCAGCGACGGCATCAGAAATTGATCGAGGAGAGCCCCTCTCCGCGGCTTCCCCAGGCGACGCGGCAGAAGATGGCCGACGCGGCCGTCCGCCTTGCGAAGACGGCAAACTACTTTTCCGCCGGAACGGTCGAATTCATCGTCGACCAGCAGGACAACTTCTACTTCATCGAGGTCAATGCCCGCATCCAGGTGGAGCACCCGGTGAGCGAAATGGTGACGGGCATCGACCTGGTCAAGGCCCAGATCCGCGTGGCCGCCGGCGAGAGGCTCGACCTGAAGCAGGAGCAGATCACGCCCCGCGGCCATGCGATCGAGTGCCGGATCAACGCCGAGGATCCCGCGGCCAACTTCCGTCCATGTCCGGGCAGGATCGACCGCATCATCGCCCCGGGCGGTTTCGGCGTCCGATGGGATTCCCATGCCACCACGGGCTACGTGGTGCCGCCGACCTACGATTCGCTCGTCGGCAAACTGATCGTCCACCAGCCGACCCGCCGCGAGGCGATCGACACCATGATCCGGGCCCTCAAGGAATTGCGGGTCGAGGGGATCAAGACCACCGTGCCGATCCACCTCGAGTTGCTTCAAAACTCCGCTTTTCACGACGCCCACATCGACACGACCTTCGTCGAACGCGTGGTGCTGGCGAAGTGACACGGCTCACGCACGATCGTCGGGAGTGCATGCGGGTCGGGGCTGCCCGTGCCATTCGCCGGCCTTGCTGGCCAGCGCAGCCATGGATTGCGGAGCGGAAGAGACCGATTCACGCACGTCGCGCGATCACATCGTTTTCTAAAATCAGGAGTTTGTCATGAGTGAATCGCTGTCGCGTCCCCACCAGGCCATTCGCCAGTTCCGCCGCGTCGCCATCCTCTTCGCGGGCGGCCCGGCGCCCGGGGCCAATGCGGTGATCTCGACCGCGGCGACCTCGTTCATGCGGAACGGCACCGAGGTGATCGGCATGAAGCACGGCTATTCGTCGCTCGCCGACTTCTCGCCGTCGAGGCCGCTGGTCGAGGGGCAGGACTACGTCCGTGTCACCCCCGCCTTCCTCAAGCGGACACGGTCGGGCCAGGGCATCATGCTCGGCACCGCCCGCACCAATCCGGGCAAGCACGTCTCGTCGCCGGAGCATCTCGACGACGCGGAGCGGGTGAAGCCGCTGGCGAACGTCTACGAGGGATTGCGGTCGCTCGGGGTCGAGGCGCTGATCTCGATCGGCGGCGACGACACGCTCAAGTCGGCGAACAAGTTCAAGCTCTACCAGGACCGACTCCAGGCCCAGGGGCGGCTGGCCGAGTCGGCCCGAATCCCGGTCGTCCACCTGCCGAAGACGATCGACAACGACTACATGGGGATCGATTTTACGTTCGGCTACTTCACCGCCGTCGATACGCTCGGAAGCGAGATCCGCAACCTGCTCTACGATGCGGATGCCAGCCGTTCCTACTTCCTCTGCGAGACGATGGGCCGAAGCGCCGGATGGCTCTCCTATGGGGCGGCGATCGCCGGTGAGGCGAGCCTCGTGATGAGCGTGGAGGATATCCATGGCAAGTACCGGAGCGAGGAGACCGTCACCGACACCGACGGGCGGACCCGGGTGAAGCCGGTGATGAATATCGACGAAGTCGTCAACCGGATCGTGAAGACGATGCGGGTCCGCGAGGAGCAGGAGGGGAAGCAGTACGGTGTGATCGTGATGGCCGAGGGGCTCGCCGAATACCTTCCGTCGAAAGCTCTCGAGGGAGTTCCGCGGGACGAGCACGGGCACATCTCGATCTCCCACATCCAGCTCGGCCGCATGTTCGCCAAGCTCGTCGCGGACGAGTACAAGCGGCAGACGGGCCGGTCGCGAAAGGTCGTCGGTCTGCAACTCGGCTACGAGGCTCGCTGCGCCAAGCCGCATGCCTTCGACGTGATGCTTGGAAGCCAGCTCGGGGTCGGTGCCTACCGGGCGCTCGCTGAGCGGGGGCTCGACGGCGTGATGGTGAGCGTGTCGGGCCAACTCGACCTCAATTACGTGCCGTTCGAAGAACTGGTCGACCCGAGCACGCTGGTCACGGTCGTGCGGTACGTCGAGCGAGGCAGCGACTTCCACAGCCTCGCCCGGTTCCTCGAGACCTTCGTCAACGAGTAGATCGCAATGCCCAAGGCTCCATCGAGCACGACCGGCACGCTCAAGATCGGCGACCAGTGGAACGCGATCACGATCATCGCCCACTCGCAGACCCACCCCCTCAAGGCGATCTGTGAACTGACCGAGAACGCCATCGACGCCGGGGCATCCCACGTGCGGATCCTTCGACGTCGCTCGAGGGGCCGGCTCTATCTCGAAGTCGAGGACGACGGCCGGGGCGTGGCGCCGGATGAGTCGGGAGTGCCCGACTTCCAGCGGATCGCCACCCACCTGTGCGACTCGATGAAGCGGCATCTCGACGCCACGCACCGCCGCGGCGTGCATGGCGAATTCGGGATCGGGCTGCTCAGTTTCTGGAGCCTCGGCGAGGAGCTGCGGATGATCTCCGGGGGCGATGGCGTGCCGCTTCGCGAGCTCTGTCTCGCCCGGGGCAAGCGGCAGTACGCCATTCGGCCGGTTCGGGGGCGGCTGGCGACGGGTGGCACACGGATCGTCGTCGGGCCGCTGCTCGATGCCACGAAGAGCCTCGTCACCGGCGAGAAGATCGCCCGCTACCTCTCGGCTGAATTGCGGGATCGCATCCGTCGCACGGGCGTGGCGATCGACGTGGCCGACCAGGTGGCCCGGAAGCAGGTGCGGGTCACGCCCCGTGAGTTCGACGGCGAGCGGCTCGAAATCCCACGGCGGTATCCGACTCCGTTGGGCGACGTGAGCGTGGAGATCTACGTCCGTGGCGACGATTCCGCCGACGCCGCAGGCATCTCCCTCTGCAAGGATGGAACCCGCGTCCTGGGAAGCATCACGGAATTGCTCCCCTTCCAGCACACGCCGTGGGACGACCGCCGGCTCGCCGGGCTCGTCGATGTCGAGCCGCTCTCGCTCGCGCCAGGAACCCGTTCGGGGATCGTGCCGGATGCCGCATTCAATGCCCTCGTCGAGGTCGCCCCTGCCATCGAACGAGACATTCTGGAGGTGCTCGGCAGCCGCGAGCAGGCCGAGGCGGAGCGGGCGAGCCGGCACCTGCTCAAGCAGGTTCACAAGGCATTCGCATCGGCGCTGGCCGACCTGCCGGCGGAGGAATACCTCTTCTTCGATATCCCCAAAAAATCCGACGAGCTTCAGCCGCAGCCGGGCTCGGCCGGCGGGCCGCTCTCCCTCCGCGGCCGTGATCCCGACGACCCGGCGCCCGGCGTCGAGGCCACTCCGCCGGCCCGCGTTGTGCCCGAACCGGGTCCACTGGCGACGATCCGCATCTCACCACGGCATGCGCGTCGCGAGCCGGGCCGCGGCTGTCGGCTGGTGGCGGTCGCCCGCGACGAACACGGGACCGAAGTCGTGGAGGGGCTCACCTGGGCGTGGCGGGTCGTTGCCGGCGAGGCGACGCTCCAGGCTGACGGCACGTCCTGCGAGATCATGTCGCAGGGTGTCGGGATCGTGGCCGTCGAGGCCATTGCTCGACAGTGGCTGATCGAGGCGAACGATCGGGTGGACGTGAAGTTCGTGGAGCAGGCGGCCGGCGATGGCGATGGAGGCCGTGGACTCCCTTCCTACCGCCTGGAGGCCGAGCACGGTCAGCCGTGGCGGTCGCGGTACGATCCGCGGGCCAACGAGATCATCATCAATTCGGCCCATCGTGACTTTCTCGCCAGTCGGACATCGGCCGCCAGGCATCGCCGCTACATCGGCAAGCTCTATGCGAAAGAGGTCGTGCTCTCGAACTTTCCGCACGAGTCGCCGGCCGAGGTGATGGAGCGGCTCATCGAGTTGACGCTCCGCACCGAGGACGCTCTCTGACGGATCAGGGAGAGTCCGTATCACTCGGTCGTGAGCGTGCCCTTCGTGCTCGGGATGCCCGGCTGTCGGGGGTCGGGCTCGACCGCGGCGCGGAGCGCCCGGGCGGCAGCCTTGAAGACGGCCTCGGCGATGTGATGGCCATTGCGGCCGTGGTGCAGGACGGCGTGGATGTTGGCCCCGGCGGTCGCGGCCACGCTCTCCCAGAAAACCTCGACGAGTTGGGCGTCGAAACTGCCGATCACGGGAACCGGACAGTCGACCGCGAATACGCAGGCGGCCCGACCGCCGAGATCGACGGCCACGGTCGCCATCGCTTCGTCCATCGGAATGATCGCGTGGCCGTAGCGGCGGATGCCGCGTCGATCACCGAGGCATTCCTTGATCGCCGTGCCGAAGCAGCGGCCGACATCCTCGACGGTGTGGTGGCCATCGACATGCAGATCACCATCGCAGCGAATCTCGAGATCGAAGAGCGAGTGGCCGGCCAGCAGCGTCAGCATGTGGTCGAAGAAGCCGAGGCCGGTCCGGATCGTGGCCGTGCCCGCGCCGTCGAGGTTCAACGACAGGGCGATGTCCGTTTCGGCGGTCTTTCGGGAAAGGGTGGCGGTGCGGGCCATGTCGTGGGCTCCACGGGGAGGGATTTCGTGTTCAGATCGTCTTGAGGCAGGCGAGGAAGGCGTCGATCTCTTCGTCGGTGCCGACGGTGACCCGGAGGCCGTCGCCCCAGCCGGGGTAGTTCATGTAGCGAATCAGGAGTCCCTGCTGTTTAAGCGCTTCGTAGACCGGCTTGTGCGGCCGCTCCGGGTGGGTGCACCAGACGAAATTCGCCTGGCTTTCCACGGCGTCGTAGCCGAGCGATCGCATGACGTCGGTGAGCCGGCGGCGCGTGGCGATGATCCTCGTGCGATTGTCGGCCAGCCAGGCCTGATCATCGATCGCCGCCGTGGCGGCCGCGATCGAGAGGGTGTCGCAGTTGTAGGAGTCCTTCACCTTCTGCAGTTGATCGATCACGTGCGGCTGGGCGACGGCGAATCCGAACCGAAGGCCGGCCAGCGCGTAGGACTTGCTGAACGAACGGGTGACGATGACGCGATCGTTCTCCCGGACGAGATCGAGGCAGTTGGCGTCGGCGAAATCGCCATAGGCTTCGTCTACGACCACGGCACACGGCAGCCGCCGTGCGAGTTCGCGGACACGGGCTGGCGGCACGAGCGTCCCCGACGGGCTGTTGGGGTTGGCGATGATCGCCAGTTTCACGTCGGGCCCTGCCGCCGCCTCGGGCGCGGCGAATCGATCACCCAGCGACCAGTCGGGCTCGAAGCGGACCTCCTCGCACGACGCCCCTTGGATGCCCGCGAGCGTGCGGTAGAGGATGTAGCTCGGGGAAGGCGCCCGCATCCACTCCCCCGCTCCGACGAACGTCCTCACGAGGATCGTGAGCAGATCGTCGCTGCCGTTGCCGCACAGGATCCAATCGGGCTCGATGCCGAGCACCTCGGCGGCTCGCATCCGAAAGACGGTGGCGAGCGGATCGGGGTATTTGGCGAGCGTGCGACCGGCGACCGTGGCGGCGATGGCCCGGGCCACGGCCGGTGACGGCGCGTAGGGATTCTCGTTGGTGTTGAGCTTGATCCACTTGCCCCCTTGGGGCTGTTCGCCCGGCACGTAGCCGGCCAGCGACGAGATGTCGGCGCGGACGAGAGACGCGGCGGAAGAGTCGCGAAACAGCGGCATAGTGAGGAGTGTAGCCCACGAGCGGTCGAAAGCCGCGTCGAGGCCACAGAGGCGTCACAATCGATCCAAAGCCACCGATCGAGCCACGTCAGGCCGGGTTCGATCGGGCATCGACGCTGCGGCGGTGGGCGGTGAGGCCCTCGACGTCGGCCAGGAGCCGGATGTCGGCGGCCATGTCGGCGAGGTCCGATGCGGCCAGATGGATCACGCTGCCGCCGCGGAGAAAGTGGTTGGCCGAAAGGCCGGCGGCAAACCGGGCCGTGCTCCCGGTCGGGAGGACGTGCGAGGGGCCCGCCGCGTAGTCGCCGGCGGCGACGGGGCTCCATGGGCCGAGGAAGGCGGCGCCCGCGTGGCGGATCCTCGAGAGCGTGTCCTCGGGATCACGGGTGTCGATCGAGAGGTGTTCCGGCGCCAGGTCGTCGGCCAGCGCCGCCGATTCCTCGTCGCTCCGGGTCACCACGATCGCCCCGAACCGTTCCAGGCTGTCGCGGGTGAGATCGGCCCGTTCGAGGACGGCCAGCCGCGCGGCGAGCACCGTCGCCACCCGGTCGGCCAGCGCCGCCGAGGACGTGAGCAGGATTGCGGAGCCGGGCGAGTGCTCGGCCTGGGCCAGCATGTCGGCGGCGATGAATTCGGGCCGGGCCCCATCGTCTGCCACGATCACAATCTCGCTCGGACCGGCGATCGAATCGATCGAGACGTCGCCGAAGACATGCTCCTTGGCCAGGGCGACGAACAGGTTGCCCGGGCCGACGATCGTATCGACCCGCGGGAGCCCCTCGATCCCGTAGGCCATCGCGGCGACGGCCTGCGCGCCGCCGGCCCGCACGACCGTCGTGATGCCGAGTTCGTGGCATGTGGCGAGTACATGGGGATTCTCGGAGCCGAATCGCGTCGGTGGAGCGACGACCACGATCTCAGGCACGCCCGCCACCCGTGCCGGTACCACGGTCATCAGGAGCGTCGAGGGGTAGGCTGCCGCGCCGCCCGGCACGCACACCCCGGCACGATCGAGGGGCAGATACCGCTGCCGGAGCGCGCCGCCGCCGGGGAGCCGCACCTCGACGTCACGGGCGAGTACCGCCTGCTGGAACAATTCGATGCGGTCCTTGATGCGACGGATGGCGGCAAGGAAGTCGGGGGCGGCTTCGGAGTGGGCTTTCGCGAGCGTCGCACGCGAGACGACGATGTCGTCGCGGCTCATCGCCACGCCGTCGATCCGACGGGTGTAGTCGAGCACCGCCTCGATGCCCCGCTTCCGCACCTCGCCGCAGATCCGTTCGACGACCTGCCTCGGCGAGAGCGGCTCACCAAAGACGTCGATCGTGCGCTGGCGGCCCGCCGGGCTCACGAGTTCTCCCTGCGAGGCGAGCGTCTGCCGAAGGGCGTCGAGATCGCCGCGGCCGCCAGGGGTCGACAGATCGATGCGACGGCACGGATGAGCGGCGGAAGAAGCCATGGTTCCCAAAGGATACCTGCGATCGACGCCGTGGCGAGGCGATGCGTCGAGCCCGCAGAAACGGGCGAGGGATCAGCGATTGCCAGCCGGCGGCATGGCGGCCAGGCCCGTGGTCTCGGGATGCCACCGCCCATTCCATCGCTCGGCGAGCCAGGCGAAGGTGGGGTCGGGGGCGGCGTCGTGGCCGCGGTCGCCCGAGATCTCGCGGAGGGCCAGCATGCCTTCGTCAGCCACGCGATCCGAGAGGCGTGGATCGATCGATGCGATGCCACCGATCGCCCGTGTGGCGGCCTCCTCGCGATCGAGCGCCACCAGCACGATCGCCTGACGCAGCAATGGCTCCGGTATGTCGGGGGCGATGTCGGCGGCCCGACGGTAGGCGGAGAGCGCAGCAGACAACTTTCTGCGATCGGCGAAGCCGTCCCGCAGGTGCCGGTCACCCGCCTCGATGGCGTTGTGCGCCCGCCGACGGGCGTCGGCGTTGCTCATGCGGAGCGGTCGCTCCCGATCGGTCATCGCCAGGCGCGGTGCCGACCTTGGAGCCGCGACCACAGGCCGGCAGCGAGTCGCGACGGGGTGCCAGGGGACGGGTGCGAGCCAGGGGGTCACTCTGCCTGAAAAGAACGTCGCCGAGAAGCCCGGTGAGACGGACAGGAAAACAGTCTCGCTGCAGGCGTACTGCCAAGTGCCATGCCATCCACAGCCGCACACCGGCATCGCCCAGCCATGGCATGGCGAAGGCATACAGACTCGAGGCAGGCATGGCCGCCAGCATGGCCCACACGCGGATTGCGGCACCGCGCACCACGGCGGCGAGGATGGGAGCCCATGGACCCACCGGCTGTAGCCGGCCGCGAAACCGGCGTTTCCGTAAGCAAACGTCGGCATCGGGGCGACGCAGTCCGGAGCGTGACCAAACCCCACGGCTGAAGTCATCGTGATAACGATGGCGATCATCCAGCCGGCGACAACGCGTCGCGATGTGATGCACATGACCGCATGTCTCCCGGGAAAGGAGCGAGCGAAAAGCCTTTTCATCCGTTGTAGCCGAGGTGATCCATCCGTGTCGATAAATCGGTTCGTGGTTTTTCCGCTGAGTCTGGCATCGGGCGGGCCGTTTGAGCCCGATCGGCGGCATGGGTAGGCTCGGGACCTCGGATCGCCCCCTCCAGGTTCGCCCATGTCCGATACGACATCCGCCGGTCGCTCCCTCGGCATCCCCGATTCGGTGGTGCGCGCATTGGGCCGTCTGCGAACCCCGTGGGACATCCAGGATTTTGTGAACAGCCTTGCCTGGAACCACGCCGGCGGCGACACCGCCCGGTCGGTCGTGCGGGTGCTGGAATTCGGGAAGGCCCAGTGCATCGAGGGGGCGTTCGTGGCGGCCTGCGCCCTGTGGCTCTCGGGCAGGCCCCCGCTGCTCATGGATCTGGGGGCCGATCGCGATTCCGATCATGTTGTCGCCCTCTTTCGCCGCGGCCGCTGCTGGGGGGCTATCTCCAAGAGCAACAGCCCCTGTCTGCGGTTTCGCGATCCGATCTACCGAACGCTGCGGGAACTCTCCCTCTCCTATTTCCCGCAGTACATGACCCGGCAAAGGAAGACGCTCCGCAGCTACTCCGTGCCGATCGATCTCCGGCGGCTTGATCCCGCGCTGTGGATCACGCATCCGGGCTTCTGCGGGGAGATGGTCGACATCCTCACCAACGCCCGCCACTCCCACCTTCTGCCCCGCGGCATGACCGCCACCCATCTGCGGCCGCTCGACCCCATCGAGGTTCGGGGCCTCGGCGTCAAGGAATATCCGAAGGAGTGAGTCACATCCCGGCCTGGCCGAGGAGCTTTCGGAGCGCCGTCATCGCGATCTCGCCGAATTGCCGTGGCGGGACGTGCCAGAGGGTCGGGTTGTGGAGTTCGACCGCAACGGCACCGGCGTAGCCGATCTCGTGAAGCCTCGCGATGAGCTGGTCCGGGGGCGACGAGCCTTCGCCGGGGAGAATTCGGTCGGAGTCGCCGGCCATCTCCCGCGGCACGTCGGCGATATCCGAGAGCTGCACATGGGCGAGGTTTTCCTTCGACAGGAGCCAGAGGTCGAGCGGCTTGCTCGGACCGACAGTCCAGTGAAACCAGTCGAGGCAGACACCCAGCGAGGGCAGGCCGACGTCCTCGACGAGGGCAACGGCCGACTGGAGATTGTTGGGAAAGCTGGCACGGGCGTCGAATTCCAGCGCCAGCCGAATGCCTGCGTCGGCCGCCCGCTTGGCCGCGTCGCCGAGGCTCATCGACAAACGGCCCAGGTCTTGTGGGCCGAGTGGTCCAAACGCGTCACCGGCGATCACGAGGACCGGAATGCCGAGCGCCTGCATGAGCGAAAGCCGCGACTCGAAATGACTCCAGTGCTCCCGGCGGGCCTCGCCCTGGCTCGTGAGCAATCCTCCTTGAAAGCTCGCGGCCACCGGGCTCATGCCATGCCGCGAGAACCGATCCGCAAGGGCTTCGACGTCGTACGACTCGAGAAATCGCTCGGCATGGCCGAGCCAGAGATCGACCGCCTCGCAATGGCCGGCTGAATACTCCTCGAGAATCGTTTCGAGCGATGCATTGAGCGAGCAGGCGGTGGCGACGGCGGGGCGCATGATGCTCATCCTACCACTCGACTGCCGGGCGATGGCCCGCTCCGCACAACGAACCCAAGTGTCGTGTGTGCGTGATCACAGCTTGTCGTTCAGGAGATCGACGACGTCGTCGATCGGCACCCGTGTTTGGGCGAGCGAGTCGCGGTCGCGGAGCGTGACCGTCTTGTCGGCGAGCGTCTGCCCGTCGATCGTGAGGCACCATGGGGTGCCGGCCTCGTCCTGCCGGGCGTAGCGGCGGCCCACGGAGCCCTTTTCGTCGTACATGCAGGCCATGTGTGGCTTGAGTCGCCGGTAGAGATCGGTCGCCACCTCCGGCATGCCGTCCTTCTTCACCAGTGGCAGGATCGCCGCCTTGAGCGGCGCGAGCCGTGGGTGGAGCTTCAGCACGGTGCGACTCCGCGGCTTGCCATCCTCGTCGGGCACCTCGTCCTCGTGGTAGGCGTCGCAGAGGAAGGCCAGGACGGCCCGATCCGCACCGGCCGAGGGCTCGATCACGTGGGGAACGTACCGCTCCCGCGTGACGTCGTCGAAATAGGAGAGATCCTTGCCGCTCCCCTTGTGCCGGGGCTTGCCATCGGGCCCGGTCTCGAGGACCAGTTCGCCATCCTTGCGAACGAGCTTGCCTTCCATGTGGCTTCGAAGGTCGAAGTCGCCGCGGTGGGCGATCCCCTCCAGTTCGCCGAACTCGCCCGGTGCGAGAAACGGGAACGCATACTCGATGTCGGCCGTGCCACAGGAGTAGTGGGAGAGTTCGTCGGCGCCGTGCTCGCGAAGCTGGAGCTTTCCTTCAGTGAGTCCGAGATCGAGATACCATCTCCAGCGGCGGTCGCGCCAGTAGCGATACCAGGCCGCCGAGTCGGAAGGCTTGCAGAAGAATTCGATCTCCATCTGCTCGAACTCGCGGGATCGGAAGGTGAAGTTCCTGGGCGTGATCTCGTTGCGGAAGCTCTTGCCGATCTGGGCGATGCCGAAGGGCACTCGCACCCGCGACGTGTCGAGCACGTTCTTGAAGTTCATGAAGATGCCCTGGGCCGTTTCCGGCCGCAGGAAGGCACGGTCGTCGTCGTCACCCGCCAGGGCGCCGATCCGCGTCTGGAACATGAGGTTGAATTCGCGAGGCTCCGTCAGCGTGCCCGGCTCGGAGGCATCGGGGCCGATGGCCTCGGCGAGCGGAACGTTCCCGGCCAGCGGGATGAGCCCGCCGAGCCACTCGATCTCGTCAACCTGCTTGGCCCGCACGCCGAAGAACTTCTGGGCTCGCGTGACCGTGTGCGGAATGGCCTCGTCCCCCGACTGGTCCGTGACGATGAACGCCTTTTTCCCCCGATGGGCGGCCCAGCGGCCGTGGAGGTGGTCGTAGCGGTATCGCTTCTTCGATTCGCGGCAGTCGATCATCCAGTCGTGGAAGAGGTCGAAGTGGCCCGAGCACTTCCAGACCTGGGGGTGCATGATGATCGTGCAGTCGAGGCCGGCCATCTCGTATTCGCAGGGCGCGCCGGGCGGCGTGGCGAGCTCGTCGTGGCCCGAGACCATGTCGTGCCACCAGGCTTCCTTCAGATTCCGCTTGAGCGCCACGCCGAGCGGTCCGTAGTCCCAGAATCCGTTCAGACCACCGTAGATCTCGCTCGACTGGAAGATGAAACCGCGCCGTTTGGCAAGCGACACGATCCGATCCATCTTCGACTGGTCGTTCTGTTTTTCCATGCTTCTGGCACGCATTCCTTTCTGACGGGAGCCGGAGTGTAGTGGCCCCGCGCGGCGCCGGTCCACATCAGCCCGAACGGGGCCGGTCGGCCACGAGCCATCCCGTCGGCCGATCGAGTCGCGGCACGACCCCCAGGGAGTCGATCGCCGCGGCAGGGCGGAGATCCGCCTCCATCCCGATGTCGATGAGGTTGCGGCCGCCCACCGACGTGGCGAAGACACAGGCCAGCGACGTGGCGGCATCCAGGCCGGCCGCGACGACGCCACGATAGTCTGCCAGGGCCGCTCGTGCGGAGTCGTCGAGGTCCTCGATCGCGACGCCGGCCCGTAGGGCGGCATCGAGGATCGATCCCGCACCGAGTCGATCCTCCTCCGTGACCGCGCCACCGGTGCCGGCGCAGACCAGATGCACGTCGCGTCCATGGCCGCGCCGTGCACCCTGCACGGCGCGATCGGCCACGGCCGACCGGTTGACGACCGCGCCGATCAAGAGCTCGGTCGAGCCGTCGCAGGCATGAATGGCGGCCGTGCCGTTGGTGGTGGTGATGACGATGTCGCGTCCTTCGATCCTGTGCCGCGAATACTCGAGCGGGGAGTTGCCCAGATCGAATCCCTCGATCGGCCGTCCCTCCCGCTCGCCGCCCAGGAGCAGGTCGCCGGCGGTTGCCAGGCCGCGGGCCTCCCCGATCGTGCGGACCGGCCGGATGCGGGCTGCGCCGTTGGCCAGGGCGGTGATGATCGTGGTCGAAGCCCGCAGAACGTCGATCACGACGGCGATCCCTCCCGCGCAGGCCCCGGGAGGCATACGATGAAAGCAGTCGTGACACCACCAGCGCACAGGATTTCCTCGGGTTCGATGACGGGATTTTCCGCCACGATAGAGCAAACGCCCCCGGGCGTCGACAAGAGCGGCTCGAAGGTCCGCGGCATGTTCGCCGAGATCGCGCCGCGATATGACCTCGTCAACCGGATGCTTTCCGGCGGCATCGATATCTGGTGGCGGCATGTGACCGTGTCACGCGTGCCCCCTCCTGCCGTCGGAGCGATGCTCGACGTCTGCACCGGCACCGGCGACCTGGCCCTGGCCTACGCCTCCAAGGCCGCCGCGGGCGTGCGGATCGTGGGCTGCGATTTCTGCGGGCCGATGCTGGCCCATGGGATCGACAAGGCGGGCCGGACGGGGGCGACGGTCGAATGGATCGAGGCCGATGCGATGGCCCTGCCCTTCGCTGACGCGGCGTTCGATCTCGTGACGGTCGCCTTCGGCCTCCGCAACATCGCCGACACCCGTCGCGGGCTCGAGGAAATGGCGAGGGTGCTCGCTCCGGGCGGACGGCTGGCGATTCTCGAATTCTCCCTCCCGTCGAACCGGCTGATCCGGGCGGGCTATCTCTGGTACTTCCGCCACGTGCTCCCGTTCATCGGCAACTGCGTCGCCCGCAACCGCTCCGACGCCTACACCTACCTCAACCGGAGCGTGGAGGAGTTTCCCTCGGGCGAGCGGCTGGCGACCATCGTACGGGACGCCGGTTTCTCGTCGGTCGAGATGGTTCCGCTGTCGTTCGGCATCGCAACGCTCACGATCGCCACGCGGAGAGCCGCCGATGTCTGACGGAACGTCACTGCCGCTGGTGGTGGGAATCACGGGAGCATCGGGCGCGGCCTACGCCGTGCGGCTCGTCGAGGCGCTCCTCGCGGCCGATCGGGAGATCCATCTTTCGATCAGCCCGTCCGGGCATGCGGTGATCCGTGAGGAACTGGGACGAACCGTCGATCTTGATCGCTTCGCGCTCGAGGATCTGCTCGGTGCGGCCGTGCCGAAGACCGGCCTGGTGCACTACCATCATTTCAAGGACCTGATGGCCCCGATCGCGAGCGGCTCGTTTCTCACCGGGGCCATGGTGATCTGCCCGTGCAGCGGCAGCACGCTCGCCGCGGTCGCCCATGCGATGGGCGAGAACCTGATTCACCGCGCCGCGGAGGTGCATCTCAAGGAGCGGCGCAGGCTCGTCGTCGTGCCGCGGGAGACGCCCCTCTCGCTGCCGCAGCTCAAGAACATGCAGGCGATTCACGAGGCGGGTGCCGTCGTGCTGCCGGCATCACCGGGGTTCTACCACGGTGCCGAATCCGTGGCCGATCTCGTGGACTTCGTGGTGGCCAGGATCTGCGATCAGCTGGGAGTCCGGAACAGACTCATGCGCCGATGGGGGACGACCTGATGGCGGCAGCAACGCTCCCGCGGCCGCTCTCCCGGCTTCGCACCTATCTCGAACTGGTTCGCTTCAGCCACACGATCTTCGCGATGCCCTTCGCGATCATGGCGGCCTTGATCGCGGTGCGGTGTGGAATCGATCAGCCGGCTTCCGGGGGCATGGGGTGGACGCGATGGGTCCGGCTCGTCGGCGGCATCATCGCCTGCATGGTCACGGCCCGCACGGCCGCGATGGCCTTCAATCGTCTTGTTGACCGCACGATCGACGCTCAGAACCCGCGGACCGCGGCGAGACACCTTCCGCGCGGTGACGTGACGACCGCGGAGGTCGTGCGGGTCGTCGCGATCTCGTGCGGCGGCTTCATCGGCTCGACCCTGCTCTTCCTTCCCAATTGGCTGCCGCTGGTGCTCTCGGTACCCGTGCTGGCGTGGCTGCTGGGCTACAGTTACGCGAAGCGGTTCACGATGCTGGCCCATGTGTGGCTCGGGGTGGCGCTCGGTCTGGCGCCGATGGCCGCCTGGATCGCGCTTCGGTGGGAGGCGGTGTTGCGCGATCCCTCCGATATGCTGCCGGCGGTGATCCTCGGCCTGGCCGTCACCGCGTGGGTCTCGGGATTCGACATCATCTACGCCTGCCAAGACGCCCGCTTCGATGCCGATCACGGCCTGCACAGCGTGCCGGCCCGCATGGGCGTGCCGCGAGCCCTGCGGGCGTCGGCATGGCTTCACGCCATCACGCTGCTGCTCGTGGCCTGTCTTCCGCTGGCCGTCCCGGATCTGGGCCCGATCTATTGGGCTGCCGTGCTGGCGATCGCGGTGCTTCTGGCCTGGGAGCATGCGATCGTCCGCCCTGACGACCTTTCCCGGGTGAACGACGCCTTTTTCACGGCGAATGCGGCGATCGGGCTCCTGCTGCTCGCCGCGATCGCCGCCGATTTATGGCTGTGAGGCACGACGCGGTTGCGAAAATCCCGATCGTGCGGTTCTTTGGGGAGCCGCCCGGACCGGGCGACAAGGAGGAATTCATGATCCGCGCCGTCATGCCATCGTTCGAGCACGTCCGTGAGAAGATCGAAGCCGGGGAGCGGCTCGACGCCTCGGAAGCGGAACTGCTCTGGGACGAGCGGATCGGTCTGCATGAACTTGGCGAACTGGCGAACTTCGTCCGCGAGCGGAAGAACGGCAACGTCGCCTTCTACAACATCAACACGCACCTCAACCCGACGAACGTCTGCGTGTACCGCTGCACCTTTTGCGCGTTCCGTGCCGATCTCCGGGAGGCGCGGGGCTACGTGATGAGCGACGAGCAGATCCTGGCCCGCGGCCGGGAGGCGGTCGATGCCGGCTCGACCGAGATGCACATCGTCGGGGGCCTGCACCATCAGAAAGATTACGACTGGTATCTCGACGTCATCCGCCTGCTGCACGATGCCTATCCGTCGCTGCACCTCAAGGCCTGGACGCCGGTCGAGATCAACTGGTTTTGCCATCTCACGAAGCGATCGATCCGAGACGTTCTCGTGGAGATGAAGGACGCCGGTCTCGGCAGCCTTCCCGGTGGTGGTGCCGAGATCTTCCATCCCGAGGTCCGTGACAAGATCTGCGAGCACAAGGCCGACACGAAGGAGTGGTTCGAGATCCACCGCACGGCCCACTCGCTCGGCCTGCGGAGCAACGCCACGATGCTCTACGGCCATATTGAAAACGCCTTCCACCGCACCGACCACCTGCTTCGGCTGCGGGAGTTGCAGGACGAAACGGGGGGCTTCCAGACATTCATCCCGCTCGCCTTCCATCCGGCCAACACCCGGCTCTCGCATCTTTCCAAGCCGTCGGCCGCCTTCAGCCTGCGGACGATGGCGATCGCGCGGCTCGTGCTCGACAACGTCGATCACATGAAGGCCTACTGGATCATGCTGGGCATCGGCACGGCCCAGGCGGCGCTGGCCTACGGCGCCGACGACATCGACGGCACGGTTCGTCATGAACTCATCTACCACGACGCCGGCGCGACGACCCCGGAGATTCTCTCCGTCGAGGAGATCCGGAGGTTGATCCGCGAGGCGGGCCGCGAGCCCGTGGAGCGTGACACCCTCTACCGCCGCGTCATCCGCGACGCCACCGGCTGGCGGGCTGCCGAGCCGCTCACGGCGGGATGACCGCAATCCTCGGGCGGGCACGGGTCAGCCGACGTTGCCCAGGCCCAGCGTGTCGCCCCAGCGATCGACCACCAGTTTCTTGAGCCTGGTCAGCGTCGCGTCGGCAAGCTCTGGATCGCGGCTGAAAAGATCGAGTGCATCGCCCCGGGCCTCGTCGACGATCTCGGGGTGCTTGGCGAGGTCGGCGATGTAGAGGTCGATCCTGCCGCTCTGCCTCGATCCGACCAGTTCGCCGGGGCCACGGAGCGAAAAATCCTTCGCCGCGAGTTCGAAACCGTCGGTCGATGCCACGAACGCATCGACCCGTGGATGGGCCTCCGTGCCCGACGCCGTCACGGCGCCGCAGATCCCGGCGACCGCGCCGCGGGCCACACGGCCTCGCAACTGATGGAGCTGCGCGAGCCCGAAGCTGTCGGCATCGAGGATCGTCATGACGGTGGCGTTGGGAACGTCGATGCCGACCTCAATCACGCTCGTGCAGACGAGCACATCCAGCTTCCTGGCGCGGAAGTCCTCCATGATCGCCTGTTTCTCGGCCGGCTTCAGTCGCCCATGGACCAGCGAGAGACGAAATGCCTCCAGCGGCCCGTTGGCCAATTCCTCGAAGGCCGAGGCGATCGTCGCCAGACCTCGCTTCGACTCCTCGATGGCGGGCACCACGACATATCCCTGCCGTCCCTCCCGAAGTTTGTGTCGAACATGATCCCACCACGATGCTTCGTCGTCGGGGCCGACGCGATACGTCCGGACGGGTTGGCGACCGGCCGGACCCGATCGAATGGTCGACTGGTCGAGGTCGCCGTAGACGGCGTGGGCGATCGTGCGAGGGATCGGAGTGGCCGTCATCACGAGCACGTGCGGCTCCTTTCCCCCGTGCTGGAGTGTCGCCCGCTGCACGACGCCGAACCGATGCTGTTCGTCGATCACCACGAGCCCCAGGCTCTTGAAGGCGGCCTGCCCGCTCACGAGCGCCTGGGTGCCGATGACGATCTGCGAGGTCCCAGCCGCGATCCGATCGAGCGCCTTCCGCCGCTGGGCCCGCGTCTGCCCCCCCACGAGCAGTTCGAGGTTCACGCGGCCCCCGGCGAGGAGCCTCTCCAGCGTGTCCATGTGCTGCCGCGCGAGCAGTTCCGTCGGCGCCATGAGCGCGGCCTGATGGCCGCAGGCCACGGCGGCCAGCATCGAGTAGACGGCGACGGCCGTCTTGCCGCTTCCGACATCCCCCTGTAGGAGACGGTTCATCGGCTCGTGCTTCGCGATGTCGGCGACGATGTCGGTGATCACGCCGTCTTGATCGGGCGTGAGTGCGAACGGCAGGCGGGCCCGGATCCGTCCATCGATGCGGGCATCGACCACCATCGCAGACGCCGCCCTGCGATCCCGCTGCTGGGCACGATGCAGCCGCAGTGCCAGCTGCAGCATGAAGAGTTCCTGGTAGATGAACCGCCTTCTGGCAGACTCCATCGTTTCCGCGGTCGTCGGAAAGTGGATTTCGCGGATCGCACGATGGATCGGCATCAGCCGCTTGGTCGCCAGCCAGGTCTCCGGAAAGGCCTCCTGCAGCAGGTCGGCGGCATGCGCGATCGCAGCCTGCACCGCCAGCCGCACGTCCGATTGCCGTGCGTCGTGTGCGAGATCGTAGACCGGCAGAAACTCGCCCTGCGACGTGTCTTCGCCGGCCGCGCACCAGCGCACCTCGGGGTGGGTCATCTCCCAGGCGGCGCCCGCCCGCTTCGGGATCCCCGCGAGCACGACACGCATCCCGGCGGCGAACTTTTTCGCCATGAACGGCATGTTGAACCAGACCGCCCGGAGGCTCCCCCCCTGCCCCTCGACGAGCACGGTCAGCATCTGACGTCCATGCGCCGTCATCCGCTGTCGCACGTCGGTGACCTCGCCCGTGAGCGATGCGTGCTCCCCTTCCTGGAGCGCGGCGAACGCATGCGTGCCGCTGAAGTCCTTGTAGGTTCGCGGAAAGTGGATCAGGGCGTCGCGGACGGTCGTGAGCCCGAGCGGCGCGAGTCTGCGGGCCCGTATCGTGCCGACCCCCGGCAGCCGCTCCAGCGGCGTCAACAGGCTTGCCTGGGGGGCGAGGCTCTGATCCATGGGAAGGCCCGACCCGCTGCTACCGGGTCGATGTCTTTTTCTTCAGGTAGGGCTGGTAGGCCGCCACGGCCAATTCATCACACCGTTCGTTCTCGGGGTGGCCGGCGTGCCCCGCGACGTGCGTGAAGCGAATGGTATGAGACGAGGCGAGCCGGTCGAGTTCGCGCCAGAGGTCCTCGTTCTTGACCGGCACGAGCCGCCCCTTCTCCTTCCGCTTCCAGCCCTGCTGTTTCCATTTGGGCAGCCATTCCGAGAGGCCGGTGCCGACATAGACGCTGTCGGTGACCAGCTCGACGATCGTGGGCCGCTTGAGCTGTGAAAGGCCTCGGACGACGGCGGTGAGTTCCATCCGGTTGTTCGTGGTGTCGGCCTCGGCGCCGGAGTCGCTGGTCTCCTTGCCGCTGCCGGGGTGCCGGAGGATGAAGGCCCAGCCGCCCGGCCCCGGGTTGCCACTGCACGCGCCGTCGGTGAAGAGCACCACCTCGTGGGGGCCTCGGGAGTCGGTCGAACGCGTGTCCATGCAGGCAGGCTCCTTGTCGTGCTGGTTTCAGGCCGCTTCCACGGGTGCACCCGCCGCGCGAACGGCATCGGCGTCGTCGGCCTGTGGATGCCGCAGCGGGAGCCGAACGATGAAGGTGCTGCCCCGACCGAGCTGGCTTTCCACCTCGATGTCGCCCCCGAGCAGCCGGCAGAGTTCGCGGACGATCGACAGGCCAAGCCCGGTGCCCGAATACTCGCGGGTCATGGTGTCGTCGCCGGCCTGGAACGTGCGGCCCTGCCGGAATTTCTCGAAGATCGTCTGCTGCTCCTCCGCCGCGATGCCGACGCCGGTGTCGGCGACCTCCAGGCGAATCTGCGGCGGCCTGCCGTCGTCCGGCTCGTCGAGAAAGGCCCGGATGTCGATCCGCCCACCCTCGGGCGTGAATTTGCACGCGTTGGAGAGGAGGTTGGCGAGGATCTGCTGCACCTTCGGCTGATCCTGGACGACCGCCTCCAGGCCGGGGCCGATTTCGTGCGTGATTTCGAGCCGCTTCCGTTCGGCCAGCGGCCGCACCATGTCGCACTGGGCGGAGACGACCGACTCCAGCCGGAAGACGGTCGGCCGAACCTCCATTTTTCCCGCCTCGATCTTCGCGAGGTCGAGGATGTCGTTGATCATGTCCAGCAGCATCCGTCCGGACGAACGGATGTTGGAGACGTATCGCTTCTGCTTGTCATCGAGTGATTCAATCGACCCGAGCACGTCGGAAAAGCCGATGATGCTGTTGAGCGGCGTCCGCAGCTCATGGCTCATGGTGGCGAGGAAGTCGCTCTTCAGGCGGTTCATGTCGTAGAGGTGCATGTTGGCCCGTGCCAGCTCGTCCACCTTCTCGTCGAGCGTTTCGTTGGTCTTTCGCAGTTCCTCCTGCGAGTCGACGAGTCCACGGAGCATGCGGTTGAAGGCGACACCCAATTCCTCGAATTCGTCGGCGGTATGGATCTCGGCGCGGGCCTGCACGTTGCCGCGGCGGACCTCGTCGCTGACCTCCCGGAGGTGGTCGAGCGGCTTCACGATCACATAGCGCACGATCGCGTAGGCGGCGAGCATCGCGAGGAAGACGGTCATGATCGCCGTGGCGAGGAGGATCGCGCGGTTCCAATTGATCGCCTTCTGGGTGGCCGAGTCGGGCATCACCACCTTCACCACCGCCATCAGGTCGCCCTCGGCGAGTTTCTCACGGGGCTCGTCGGGTTCGGCCGCCGCCTGCTCCGTGGTGAGCCCCTTGTATTCGTGGCAGATGAGGCAGCTCTGGCGGGCCCGTACCGGCTGGTAGTAGTGGTATTCCGAATTGTCGGCGGTGCGGAATTCGCGGTATTCGTTGGTCGGTCGCGGCGGGCCGCCGGCCGTGGGCGTCGGATCGGCCACGCCCGGTGCGGGCCGTTGGGTGAAGTAGTCGAGCACGGCCGCATCGAGCTGTGTGTAGGCGGTCCGCTCCTCGGGCGTCGCCGACGGCTCCAGCATCCGCCAGCCATAGGGCTGGCTTTGCAGCGTGCGGCCGAGTGTTTCGATGAGATTCGTGTATCGCTGGTCGGCCTCGAGGGTCTTCCAGTGGTAGTGGAGCATGATCGCATCGACGAGATGGCGGCCCGTGCTGCGGGTCGTCGTGTAGACCAGTTCCTCCGTGCGGCTGCCGTACCACCAGAAGCTCCCGGTGATGAGCACGAACAGGCAGAGGCCGAACAGGAGCCGGCATTTCCGCTCCAGGCTCGTCTCGCCGAGGATGTCTTTGAACGATCGATACGACATGGTCAGTGAATTTCCTTCCCAGATCGTACCCGCTGCCGAGGCTTGCCAGAAAGCCGCATCCTGCCTCGCTTCGTTCGTGACAGACCCATTCCGGAAGAGTGGGGAATGGCTGCAGGGCCTCTTCAAGACCCCGGTCGCCAGCGGTCGATCTCCCGATGACCGGTGGCAACGGCCGGGGGACACCGACAGTGGGGGCAGTGTGCATGAGCGTGACCATGAGGGTGGTGGGCGACGATTCCTGGCCCGTGCCGCAGACGTCGTCGCGCCCGCGGCCGCCGCTGTTTCGGGCACTGGGCCCCGACGAGCCTCCAGCCGAGGTCGAGATCGACGGCGAAACCTTTCGTCGCATCGAAGTGCTCAAGCATGACTCGTGGGCGGCCAGCGGCATCTACGCCTCTCCGACCCGCCGTACCCTCTGCAAATTCAATCGACGCCAGCGGGTTGCCGTCGTGCCGATGGGCTGGCTCGGGAGGCTGCTGGCGGCCCGGGAGCAGTCCTTTCACGACCGGCTTCATGGCATCCCCGGCATCCCGGCCTCTCTCGGTCCCGTCCGGCTCGACGGCCGCGTGCTACCCAACGCCATCGCAAGAGAGTTCATCGACGGCCACGCGCTCGAGGAGCGGGAATGGGTTGACGACGCCTTCTTCCCCCGGCTCCGAAGGCTACTGGCGGAGGTGCACCGTCGCGACGTCGCCCATGTCGATCTGCACAAACGGGAAAATATCCTCGTGGGTGACGATGGCAGGCCGTTCCTGATCGACTTCCAGATCTCGTTCGCGCTGCCGCGGTTTCCGCTGGTCGGCCCGCTGCTGCGACCCCTGCTCACGGTGCTGCAGCGGTCGGACGACTACCATCTGCTCAAGCACAAGATCAAGCATCGCCCGGACCAATTCTCCGTGGGCATGCGCGACCTGGAACAGCTCCGGCCCTGGTGGATTCGGGCGCACCGCAGCATCGCGGTGCCCTTTCGCACCTGCCGCCGGCAGTTGCTCGTCTGGCTCGGCATTCGGTCGAAGAGCGGCCACGCACACAGCGAGGCTTTCCCCGAAATCGCGCACCGTCGGGCGGCGTGAGCCGGCCTCTCTCCGGTCGCCCTCGCCGCCGCGTCCCTGTCTCACAATGCGTCGCTGTGTTCGAGATTGCGGCGACGTGATGGCCGCGGCTCGGGGCTGCCCACGCCCTCTCTCCGGACGTTCGCTTCGGGCATCCCTGCCCTTCGTTCACTCGGAGGTGGCTGCGCTCCCGCCCTCCGGGCTGCGCTGGCCACCTACGCCGGCTCGAGAGCGTGGGCAGCCCCTCGCGGAGGATCCATAGCCGGCACGCGGTTTGCTATCCTACGCCGGTCAGGGGCCACAGGATCGATCAGCCCGTCTGGAGGCAGTCATGGATACCCGCGACGTGGATACCCGCTTCTTCGGTCGCTCGACCGTCCGCACGAAGGCCCGCGACGCCCGCCGTGCCCGCCCGCTCGCCGAGGAGCGGCTCGAGCCTCGCATGCTCATGGCGGTGGATACGACCTCCTCATTCGCGGTGAATCGGATCGTCTGGAACGGCGACGTCGTGAATGCCCGTGCCGATGCGTGGATCGTGCGGTCAGAGGCCCAGCCGGCCGCGATTGGCGTGCGCAGCGGTTGGCAGACGGCGTCTCTTGGCGACGGGTTTCTCTCGCTCGTCGCTCCAGGGGCGTCTGCGAACGACGTCCTCGGCTGGGCACGATCCACCGCCGGCGTCCGCTCCGTCGAGCCGGATCGTGTCGTCACCGCCTCGGCGACCCTGCCCAACGATCCATCTTTCAATCGGCTCTGGGGTCTCCAGAACGCCGGCCAAACCGGTGGGCTCGCCGATGCCGACATCGATGCCCCTGAAGCGTGGGATGTCACGACCGGCTCGCGATCGGTCGTCGTGGCCGTCGTCGATACAGGCGTCGACTACAACCATTCCGATCTCGCCGCGAACATGTGGCGCAACCCCGGCGAGACTGCGGGCGACGGCATCGACAACGACGGCAACGGGTTCGTCGATGATGTCTTCGGTTGGAATTTCGTCACGAACACGGCCAATGTCTTCGACGACAATTCCCACGGCACGCACGTCGCTGGCACGATCGGGGCGGTCGGCTCCAATGGTGCGGGTGTGGTGGGCGTCAACTGGCAGGTGTCGATCATGGCGCTGAAGTTCCTCGACGCGAGCGGCAGCGGCACGACGAGCGCCGCCATCGCGGCGCTCAACTACGCCACGATGATGCGTCGGACCTACGGCGTGAACATCGTCGCGACGAACAACAGCTGGGGTGGCGGCGGCGCCTCGACGGCGCTCCGCGACGCGATCACGGCCGGTGGCAACGCGGGCATTCTCTGCATCGCCGCCGCCGGCAACGACAGCACCAACAACGACTCCGTCGGCCACTATCCCTCCAACTCGGTCGGCACCTGGGGCATTTCCGTGGCCGCCACCGACTCCTCGAACCGGCTCGCGTCGTTCTCGAACTACGGGGCGACGACCGTCCACGTCGCCGCTCCGGGCGTCGGGATCTACTCGACGACTCCCAACAACACCTACGCGAGTTACAGCGGCACGTCGATGGCCACGCCGCACGTCACCGGCCTCGTGGCGCTCATGGCGGCCGCGAACCCGCAGGCCACCGCCGCCCAGATCCGCTCGACGATCCTTTCGACGGTGACGGCCGTCTCCGGGCTCGCCGGCACATGCTCCTCAGGCGGCATCATCAATGCCGCGGCCGCCGTGCAGGCGATGCGGGGCACGACACCGACCGAGCCCTCCCCGGTCGCCGACATCATCGATGTGACCCCCGACCCTCGCACGACGTCGGTCGGCGCCGTGCTCGTGCGTTTCGACCGGGCCGTCACGGGCGTCGATGTGTCCGACCTGACGCTTTCCCGTAACGGCATCAGTGTGCCGCTCTCGGACGCGACCATCACCACCACCGACAACCTGACATGGACGCTGGCCGGCCTCGACCCGCTCACGGTCACTGCGGGCAGCTACTCGCTCACGCTCAACGCGGCCGGCAGCGGCATCGTGTCGATCAATGGGGGCACGCCGCTTGCCGTCTCGGCCTCCGATGCCTGGACCGTGCAAGCCGCGAGCCTCGTGGATGCCGGCGATACGATCGCGACGGCGGCCCCGGTGGGCATCACGACCGGGGACCTGCGTCTTTCCGGCCGGATCGGCGACGGCTCCTTCGGGGCCCGCGATGTCGATCTCTACCGTGTCACGCTCGCCGCGGGGCAATCCCTCGTGATCGACATCGACGCCCAGTCGCTTGCCGGCTCCTCGACGCTCGACAGCTACGTCCGCATCTTCAACGCCGCTGGCAGGCAGGTGGCGGCCAACGACGATGCGAGCGGGTCGCTCGACAGCTATCTCGCCGTGCGGGCGATGACAGGCGGAACCTTTTTCGTCGGTATCTCGGGATACGGCAACGCATCCTACAGCCCGACCCGCGGAGGCTCAGGCCGCCGGGGCTCGACGGGCGACTACCAGGTGCGGTTCGCGTTCTCGTCGCTGGCGGCCACTGCGGGAGTCGCCCGAGTGGCGGGCTTCCGGGATGCACGTGGGGCGGCGTCATCACCGGCTGGGCTCGCATCGGCCTTCGCGATGTATGGTGCGAACTGGAACGCAGCCCTTCCTTCCGCCCCGTCGGGGCAGCGGCCGTTCCGTCGGGCGTCCTGCTGACGGTGCTTCATGATGGTGATCCGCCGAATGCTGGACCTGCTCACGACCGCACGATTCGTTGTCGGCGAGATCGTCTGGCTTTGCGTTGAACGCGCCGTCGGTCTGCCGAAACCGGCGCGGATCGCATTGGGAGGCATGGCGGTCGCGGTGGCTCTGGTGTCGGGCTTCGTGATCGTCACCCAGCGGTCCCCTGATTCGTGGCGTCGGGAGAGTCCGACGCCCGATCAGATCGGATATGCCAAGACACTCGGCATCACGATCGACGAGGGCATCTCGAAAGGCGAGCTTGCCGATCGGATCAAGAGTGCGAAGGAATCTCGGAAGGACACGGATTAGCGATTATTTCGAAGGAACCATGCCTTGGTGTTCCTTCGCCACTCCTCGCTCACCTCCCATGCCAGGTTCTGGAAAAGAGCGGCATCCTCGGTCGAAACGGCGAGCGTGGCCTTGGGCGTCGTGATTGTGGCCGGAAGCCCGACAGGGCTCTCCCGGTGGATCACGCTGTAGAACACACATGCTGTGAGATAGGCACCGACGTTGCTGCTGTGATTGCCGTCGGCACGATAGAGCGGCTTCGCCGGATCGCCGGCCCGGGCCTTCTTCCAGGCTTCACCCACAGGGGCAATTTCTGCGCTCCCCTTGCTGTCATACAGTCGCTCCAGAACGGTCATCGCAGCCGCGGAGAGCATGTCGGCGGTGGTGTATCCATTTTCCCTGCCCCACAGTGCATAGAGCATCGGAATTGCATTGCTCGACTTGGCGAGAACGCCGAACCGTGAGGCGTATTCGCGGTAGCTCTCAGGGGCGTCCTTCGGCTGTGTCGATTGGTCCTGCAAAACGACGAAATCAAACCAATTGGTTTGTGATTCGGCGATGACGGATGGTGCGGTTCCGGTATTCCAATGGCCCTCGAGGCTCTCCCCGTAGACGTTGACCTGAGAGACCTCGATCTCGGCCTTGCCCATACGTCGCGACATTTCCGCCACGGCACCGGGGATGTCACCGTAATCGGTATGGCTGTTTCCGATGAAGAGGATGCGGTACGGCAATCCGCGGGGAGGTGGCTCATCGAGGAGCCGCTGACGTTTCCAGTTCAGCCGGCTCGTGTTCGCCGCAGACCTTCTCGCGGCATTCAGGGCAGGAAGCGACAGCCCGATCAAGACACCGATGATCGCAATGACGACCAGGAGTTCCAGCAGCGTAAAACCGTGTAGGGGCCGGAAGGAGGGTGTACCCTCCTTCAAAGCGTGAAGTTGTTTGCGACCCCTGACACGGAGTTTACGACCATGAAGAAGGATGTTACCGGCGTTGTTACTTTCATCGGCGTCGATCTTCACA
>JBJTDB010000070.1:0-1028 GCA_046092145.1 Planctomycetia bacterium
GGCCGTGACGGTGGCCTGGAAGGCGGGCGAAGATCCCGTGATCGCGGCGCCAGGGGCCGATCTCGGCGACGTGGTCTGGAGCCCGAGTCGCCAGCGGGGCTTTATGCGGATCCGCGGCCTCGCGGCGAACGATCCGGGCAAGGAACAGTATCAGCTCTGGATCTTCGACGCCGAGCGGAACGCCGACTATCCCGTCGATGGCGGTGTGTTCAACGTCACGGCCGACGGCGAGGTGGTGGTGCCGATAGATCCGAGACTTCCTGTGGGCCGGGCCACGCTGTTCGCGGTGACCGTCGAGAAGCCGGGCGGCGTCGTGGTCTCGACCCGCGAGCGGGTACCGCTCTTGGCGGCAGTGCAGTAAGGCAAAAAGAGCGACGGTAGGATATGGGCTACCCTCGCGGTGGCCTCCCGGACCAGACGAAGACAGGAGATGAGCATGGCAGGGATGATCGTCGGTGTGCCGAAGGAAACGAATCGCGACGAATACCGTATCGCAGTGGTCCCCGTCGGGGTCGAGGATTTGGTTCGCGCCGGGCCTCGCGTGCTCGTGCGGCGGTCGGACGTCAGCGATTCCGGGCTGGCCGACGAGAGCCCGTCGATCCGCTCGGCGGTGAACGTGCTCGATGGGCGGCTCGTCTGCCAGGTCGTCGCCGACGCCTTCGGGATGAAGCCATGAGCCTCACACAGGTCCGTATTCCGGTCTCGGTGCAGTGGGTCGGAGGTGTCGATGGACACCTCGAGATCATCGATCAGACGCAGCTTCCCGACAGCATCGAGCGGATCGCCTGCCGCGATGTGCCGACGGTCGTCGAGGCGATCAAGAGCCTCCGAGTACGGGGGGCGCCTGCCATCGGGATCGCCGGCGCGTATGGCCTGGCCGTGGCCGCCGATGAAGCACGACGAAGCCACATGCGGCCCGATGAGGCGATTGCCCACGTGCTGGCCCGTGGCGAAGAGCTTGCGTCGGCCCGACCGACGGCTGTCAACCTGCGATGGGCCGTGGAACGCACCCTCCGCACGCTGGAGCC
>JBJTDB010000071.1:0-27101 GCA_046092145.1 Planctomycetia bacterium
CCACGCGGCTGTTGCCCGAGGCGACCGTCGGCGACTTGCTCGTGATCGAGATCGCCGGCGCCTACGGCTTCGTGATGGCCAGCAACTACAACTCCAAGCCCCTTCCGGCCGAGGTGCTCGTGGATGGCGGGCACCACAGGCTCGTCCGGGCCCGCCAGACGCCCGAGGATCTCGTCCGCGGCGAAACCGTGTGACACGGCTCGGAAAGCGAGCGTTTTGCCGAAGATTCGCTGCCGGCTAGGATAGAGCGGTCGTTGGTCCGTTGAATTTTTCCCACCCGCCCCGCCGATTCTCACACCATGGCAAAAGCAGGCCCCCGCAAGAAGCTCCCCAAGGAACTGGCGGTCATCAACGCCGACAACTGCACCGGCTGCGAGAGCTGCCTGGAAGTCTGCCCCGTCGACTGCATCCTCAAGATCCAGCAGTACGACCAGTTCCACAACCTGCAGAGCTGGTGCGAGATCGACATCGAACGGTGCGTGGGCTGCGAGGTCTGCGTGCATATCCCGGGCAAGAAATCGAATCCCTACGACCTGAAGGTCTGCCCGTGGGATGCCATCGAAATGGTGCCGACCGAGGAGGTCGCCCAGGTCGTGGCCCAGATCGGCGGCCCGCCGGAGTACGTCGACCAAAACTGGGACCGGCTCGTGGGCACGGCCCAAAAGCTCGCCGAACTCAAGGCCGCCGCCGGCTAGTTTGACGGGTCATCGGGCAGGCGTTACAACGTGACGCATGTACACCATATCGCCTGATGTCCTGCGGGGCCATGTCCGACTCGCCTGCGTGCCGGGGATCGGCTCCCGGATGCAGCGTCTGCTGCTCGAACGATTCGGATCGCCCGAGGCCGTCTTCGAGGCGAGCCCATCGGCGCTGCAGCAGGTGCCGAGGCTCGGGCCCAGGATCGCCCAGGAAATCGCCGCCGCCGACTATGCGACCATGGCGGATGACACGATCGACCTGTGCCGATCGCGGGGCATCGACATCGTGGTGGCGGGTGATCCCCGATACCCCGGCCTGCTCTCGCGGATCGACGACCCGCCCTCGATTCTTTTCGTCCGCGGCGAATTCCGCAGCTGCGATGCGCTGGCCGTGGCGATCGTGGGAGCCCGGCATGCGACGGTGTATGGGCTTCGGGTGGCCGAGCAGCTTGCGGGCGGCCTGGCTCGTGCGGGCTACACCGTGGTGAGCGGCTTGGCGCGGGGCATCGACGCCGCCGCGCACCGCGGCGCGATCAAGGCGGGAGGCCGCACGCTCGCCATCCTCGGCAGCGGCGTGCTCTCGGTCTATCCGCCCGAGCACGAGGGACTCGCCGAGGAGGTGATCGCGCAGGGGGCGCTGGTGAGCGAGTTGCCGCCGCTGTGCGAGCCGACGACGGGCACCTTTCCCCAGCGGAATCGGATCGTGTCGGGGCTGTCGCTCGGCACGATCGTGGTGCAGGCCTCGGAGCGATCGGGGGCATTGATCACGGCGCGATTGGCGGGCGAGCAGGGGCGAGAGGTCTTCGCGGTGCCCGGAGCGATCGACTGCCGGGTTTCCCGCGGCTGCCATGCCCTCATCCGTGATGGCGCGAAGCTCGTGGAGAGCGTCGATGACGTGCTTGAGGAACTGGGGCCGCTCTTCGAGACATGCACCTCCCCCGATGGCAGGCCGGTGGCGGCTCCCGCCGAACTCCAACTCGGCGACATCGAGCGGCAGGTTCTCGGCGCGGTCGATGCCCGCGGTGCCGATGAGCCGGTCAACATCGACGATCTCGTCGCCGACACCGACCTGACGGCCTCGCAGGTGCTGGCGACGATCGGCGTTCTCGAAATGCGCCGCATCCTCCGCCGTCATCCCGGCAATCGCGTCGCCCGGCGGTAGGCGTGCCGGGTCACGAGCGGCGTTTCGGCAATGCTCTTCGGTTTGGCATGCCGAGTGCTTTCGTCGTGGGCAAGGGAACATGAAACCTCGAACCGCGTGGCCCGTTTCATGGATGGCAAGGCACGATCTCCGAGAAAGAGTGAGAACGCCATGAATCGGCCGACACCCATGCGACTGCGTCAAAATGCAACGGCCCGCGCACAATTGACCAATGGACCAGAGCGGCTGGAGCCCCGGTCGCTTATGGCCGTCGCGGCCCTGCCGGCTCCCCTGCCCGTCCAGTCGCTCGATGGCACCGGCAACAATCTCGCCCACCCCGATTGGGGAAGCACGGCCGAGAATCTCCTGCGGCGATCGACCGCGGCCTATGCCGATGGCATCTCGTCGCCCGCGGGTGCCGACCGGCCGAGCGCCCGGCAATCCCCGCCAACAGATCAACGAGATCACGGCCTTCATCGACGGCTCGCAGATCTATGGAGTCGATGCCACACGCGCCGCGGCCCTGCGCGAGTTCGCCGGTGGCCGACTGAAGACGAGCGCGGGCGACCTTCTGACGTTCAACACCGCGGGCCTTCCCAATGCCAACGACGCCCATCGCGTGGCCGACTCCCGTCTTTTCCTGGCCGGCGATGTTCGGGCCAACGAAAACCCGGAACTGCTCGCCCTCCACACGCTCTTCGTCCGCGAGCACAACCGCATCGCGGCGGAGGCGGCGGTGAAGAATCCGGCATGGAGCGACGAGCAGCTCTTCCAGCACGCCCGACGGATCGTGATCGCGGAGCTTCAAAAGATCACCTACGACGAGTTTCTCCCGTCGCTGCTCGGCGGGCCGAAGCCCGGGCCCGACGGCATCGCACGATGGCGTGGCTACCGGGCCGACGTGAATCCGGGCATCGCGACGGAGTTCTCGACGGCGGCCTTCCGCCTCGGCCACAGCATGCTCGGACCCGACATCGAGTTCGTCGCCGACGACGGGACGTCGATCCGCGATCCGCTCGCTCTCCGCGATGCCTTCTTCAACCCGACGCCCCTCTCCGAGGTCGGCATCGACGGGATCGTGAAGTACCTGGCGAGCTCGCGGGCCCAGGAAATCGACACGCGTGTCGTCGACGACGTGCGCAACTTCCTCTTCGGAGCCCCGGGCCAGGGAGGCTTCGACCTCGCCTCGCTCAACATCCAGCGGGGCCGGGATCAGCGCCGAGGGAGATGGCATTCGCTGGGCTGCTGACACAACCGATCATGGGGCAAACGCTGACGGGCACCACACCCACGGAGAGAAAACGATGAAACGCTCCACGCGTCTCGACGTCGAGACATTCGAATCCCGGACGATGATGGCGGCTGATTCCGGAAGGATGGCCGTCGGCATGAACCTCGAAAATGTCGTCGATTGGTCGCCCGCGTGGACGTTCACCGATGCCTTCAAGGCGTCGCGGCCATGGATCTCGCATGCGTTTAACCCGCAGACCTGGGGAACGACGTGGGATCCCACCGCCGCCCCGACGCTCGACCTCGACGCCAATGGCAACATCCGTTCGCTGAAGACATGGACGCAAAACGGCGTCTCGATGAAACAGTTCGCCGGCACGCTCATGTTCGCGGGGCTCGGCGGCGACTACGCAGGCGGCACCTACCGCGCCGAGTGGGACGGCACGGGCGACGTGACGTTCTCCTTCGATGCTGCCGTGACGGCCAGCGGCCGCACGCCATCGGGCCGCAACTTCGCCGATCTCCGCGTGACGCCCTCCGACAGCGGCATGTATATGCGGATCGAGGCGACGAACCCTGCCGATCCCGTTCGAAACTTCAACGTCTGGATGCCCGACTGGCAGGGCCAGTCGTTCGTCGGCCAGCGGTGGCAGCCTGGGGCCACCTTCTCCCCATTCCATCCGCTCTTCCTGGAGCGGCTCACCCCCTTCAAGACGCTCCGCTTCATGGGGATGCAGGAGACCAATTCCTCCGACATCCGCACCTGGGCAGACCGGCGGGACGCCGCCGACATCCGCCAGGGATCCGGCGCCGAAGGCACTCCGAGCGAGCCGATCGCCAACGGCATGTCGGTGGAATACATGGTGCAACTGGCCAACGACCTCGATGCCGATCCGTGGTTCAACATGCCCTACCTGGCCGACGACACATTCGTGCGGAACTTCGCCACGTATGTCCGCGACCACCTCGAACCGGGGCGGAAGGTCTACGTCGAGTGGGCCAACGAGGTCTGGAACTTCGGCTGGGGTTTCGAAGCCTCGCACTGGGTCGCCCAACAGGCTGCCGCGGAGCGTCTCGACCCCGATTACGGCCAGTGGATCGTCACCGCCCGGGAGGCGAAGCGGGATTTCGACATCTGGTCGGATGTGTTCGCCGGCCAGTCGAACCAGCTGGTCCGCGTGGCGGCCGGACAGGCGGCGAACGTATGGATCGTCGAACAGATCGCCACCCGGATGGGAGGCTCATTCGACGCGATCTCGCTGGCTCCCTACATCACGTACACCGACGAGCAACGGGCCGGCTACACCTCGGCCACGACGGTCGATCAGATCCTCGCCGACGCACGCGTGAACGTCGAAACCTCGCTCCAGTGGACGCGGGACCATGCAGCCCTCGCGTCGCGGCTCTCGACGCAACTGGGCCGGCCGATCCAGCTCGTGGCCTATGAGGGTGGCCCGCATCTCGACGGTCGTGGCGAACCGTACCAGCAGGCCTTTTACAACGCGACGAACGATCCCCGGATGGGGCAGATATCCCGCGACTATCTGAAGGGCCTCGACGCGGCCGGTCTCGACCTCTTCGTCGACTTCCAATTCACGGGCCAGGCCGGCGCCGCGCCATGGGGTGATTTCGCGAAGCTGCATCGAATGGATCAGCCTCTCGCCACCGCGTATCTCTACAACGCGGTGGTCGCCGCCGCGAACGGCTCGCTCTGGGATGCCACGCTTCCGCCACCTCCGCCGCCGATTGTGTCGATCGCGTCGGCGGCCATCATGGAGGGTGGCGCGGGCCGGACGCTGCTGCAGTTCACGATCTCGCTTTCGGCCGCCGCCACGGAGCCGGTAAGCGTGCGCTGGGCCACGAGCAACGGCACGGCACGGGCGGGAAGCGATTACATCGCCGCCGGCGGAACGGCCTCGTTCGCGGCCGGACAGACGACGGCAAGGGTGGGCGTCTGGGTGAAGGGCGACCGGCTGCGGGAAGGCAACGAAACCTTCTTTGTCGCGCTCTCCGCCCCGGCGAGCGCGACGCTTTCGACGTCGGCGTGGCGGGCGACCGGCCTGATCATCAATGACGACGGGCTGACCCGGGCGCAGCTTGCGGCGGCCTTCGCGACGATGTCGTCGTTCAACAGCAATTCCACGCGGCGAAAGTGACCGGCTGCCGATTCCCAGGCAGGCTGTCATCCGTTTCTTCCGCGACAGGATTCGAGGCGGGCCGGGCATGAAACGGGTGCATGGATGTTTTTTCTCCTGACCGGGTAGAATCCACCGGCATGGACACAGCTCTTTTCAATCGCGCCGAAGGCATCCGGACCCGACTCCTTCAACTGCGGGACTCCCTTTGACTGGGAAGGCCGCAAGAAATCCGCCTCGCGGATCGAGGACGCGATGGGCCAGGCCGGCTTCTGGGATAACAACGAGCAGGCCCGTGCCACCGTCGCGGAACTAAAGAGCGTCAACTCGATCCTCAAGCCGCTCGACGAGGCGCTCACCGTGGCGACCGACCTCGAGGCCCTGGAGGAACTCGCCCGCGAGGACGAATCGCTGGAGCCCGAACTCGCCGCCGAGACGAACCGGCTCGAGAAGCTCGTCGATGCGCTCGAACTCACGTCGCTCCTCTCCGGCCCGCACGATTCCTGCGATGCGCTGGTCTCCATCCACGCGAGGGACGGCGGCACCGATGCCAATGACTGGGCGGAGATGCTCCTTCGGATGTACTCGGCCTGGGCCGGAAAGCACGACTGCGATGTCGAACTGCTCGACCGACAGGACGACGCCGTGGCGGGCATCCAGAGCGCCACCGTCGCTGTCCGGGGACCGTGGGCCTACGGCTACTTGAAGGGGGAAACGGGGATCCACCGACTGGTTCGGATCAGCCCGTTCAACTCCGAGGGCAAGCGACAGACGAGCTTCGCGGCGGTCGATGTCTCGCCCGACATCTCCGACGACGACGCCGACGTGGAGATCAAGGACGAGGACATCCGGGAAGACGTCTTCCGGGCCAGCGGTGCCGGCGGCCAGCACGTCAACAAGACGTCGAGCGCCATCCGGCTCACCCACTTTCCCACCGGGATCGTCGTCCAGTGCCAAAGCGAGCGCAGCCAGCACAAGAACCGTGCCACGGCGATCAAGATGCTCCGCGCCCGCCTCGCCCGTCTCCAGGAGGAGAAGCGGGAGGCCGAGCAGCTTGCCCGCTACAAGCAGCAGCCCAAAACGGGATTCGGGTCGCAGATCCGCAATTACTTCCTCCACCCCGATCAGCGGGTGAAGGATCAGCGGACCGGCCACTACGTCGGCAGTTTTCAGAGCGTACTCGACGGCAATCTCGACGGGTTCCTCGACGCTTACCTCCGGTGGAGGGCCACCGGGGCGGCGCCCGAGGCCGGCGACGACGAGTGATCCGCTGGACGCCGGGACCGCCCCGGGATAGAGTTTGAGCTTCGGTTTGTAGGACAGCGACAAGGAATCCGATGGCGGAAAAAGAACAGGCACTCGAGGTTGAAGGCGTAGTCACCCAGGCTCTCGCCAACACGCGGTTCCGGGTGCAGATCACCGGCGGCCACATCGTGAACGCCCACGTGGCCGGCAAGATGCGTAAAAACTTCATCCGCATCGTTCCGGGCGACAAGGTGAAGGTCGAACTCTCTCCCTACGACCTCACCAAGGGCCGGATCACGTTCCGAGAGCGGTAAACCCGCCACCGGCCAGTTCCCCCCAGTGGCTCCGCTCAGGCCTCGCGGAACAAAAGTTCCCTCCGTGCATCCCAGGAGGGGTTGTCCGTGCCATGGAGCCGGCCTTGATGGCAAGCGCAGCCATGGATGGCGAAGCGCAGCCAGCACGGAGTGAGCGAAGCCCACGATGGGCGCAGCGAACGTCCGGCGATGTGGCACGGGCAACCCCGACCCACGGGAGACGCACTCAGATCGTGAGTGGACCGTCTTACTCGGGCGACTGCTCTGGCGCGTCCCGTTTCTCGAGGAACTGCTTCAGGTCGCCAAATGTCCGGAGGGGCTCCTTGCCCTCCCGCATCGCCTTGGTGATCGGCGGCGCTGGCTTCTTCGAGGCGACCGTGTAGGTCCGCGGGCCGCGGTCTCGCGGCGGCTTTGCAGGCTCACGCGCGGGTCGCGGGCGCGGCGGTCGCGACGGCGGTGCCTCGGCCGGCCCGCCGCTCGATCGGGACTGCTCCTGTGCATGGGGCTTGGCGGCGGGCTTCTCCCCGCGTGCGGGCCGCTTCTGCTCGCTCCCGGGCTTGATCATCGTCAGCGCGACGCGGCGGCGGGCCTTGTCGATCTCGAGCACCCACACCTTCACGATCTGCCCGACACTGACGACGTCATGCGGATCCCGCACATACCGGGTCGAAAGCTGGCTGATGTGCACCATCCCACTGTCATGGAGTCCGATGTCGACGAAGGCGCCGAAATCGACCACGTTGAGCACCGCCCCCTGCAACTCCATGCCGACCTGCAGGTCTTCCAACTTGAGCACGCCCTTCTTGAAGAAGGGCTGCGGCAGGTCCTCTCGCGGGTCGCGGCCCGGACGGGACAACTGCTCGATGATGTCGGCCAGGAGCATGCGGCCCACGCCCAGTTCCGCCGACAGGGCGGCGAGGTCGAGGCTGGCGGCCTTGGCGGCCAGCGCCTCGGCGGACTGCCGTGTGGAGAGGTCCTCGACCGTGCCCCCGAGCCGCTCGAGCACCTTCTGGGCGATCGCATAACTCTCAGGATGGATCCAGGTGGCATCGAGCGGGTTGGGGCCGCCTGAGATCTTGAGGAATCCGGCCGCCTGCACGAACGCCCCCTCGCCGAATCCGGGCACTTCAAGCAGCTGCTGGCGTGACGTGAAGGGCCCGCTCTTCGTCCTCCATTCGTGGAGGTTGCGGGCGGTGGCCTGATTGAGCCCCGAGACATACCGCAGCAGGGCGGGGCTGGCCGTATTCAAATCGACGCCGACATAGTTGACGCAGCTTTCGACCACGGCATCGAGCGAGGCATGAAGGTGCCTCGCCTTGACGTCGTGCTGGTAGAGACCGACACCGATGTTGGCCGGCTCGATCTTCACCAGTTCCGAGAGCGGATCCTGCAGACGCCGACCGATGGAGATGGAGCCCCGCACGGCCGCCTCGTGATCGGGCAGCTCTTCGCGGGCATACCCGCTCGTGGAATAGACGCTCGCCCCCGCCTCGTTGACGATCACATAGGCGATGTCGAGGGGCTGGAGTTCGCCGGTCACCAACTCCGACACGATCGTCTCCACCTCGCGGCCGGCGGTGCCGTTGCCGATCGCGATCACCGAGCAGCGGTGCGTGGTGGCCATTTCCACGATCGTGCGCACCGCGGCCTCCCGCTTCTCCTTCTGGCCGACGATGTGGAGCACCGCATGCGCCACCGGGCTGCCATATTCGTCGATCACCACGGCCTTGCATCCGCTCTTGAAGCCCGGATCGATCGCCAGCACACGGCGACCGGCGACCGGCGGCTGAAGCAGCAGGTTCCGAAGGTTGCGGGCGAACACCGCCACGGCATGCTCCTCACAGGCCTCGGTGATCTCGCGGCGGATCTCCCGCTCGAGGCTCGGCAGCACCAGACGCTGGAGGGCATCGCGGGTGCATCCCCGGAGAAACTCGGCATGCGGATGGTCGGCGGGAACGAGCAGCCCTTCGGCCACCGCCTGCATGTCCGATTCGGGCCCCTCGACCCGCACCTTGAGCAGGCGGGCCCGCTCGCCGCGATTGATGGCCAGCGCCCGGTGCGGAGGCACCCGGTCGATATGCTCCGAGTAGTCGAAATAGTCGCGGTAGTGCTTCTCGTCCTTCGAAAGCGGCTTGCCGGCGGCCTCGACCCGCTGGCTCTTCAGCCGCCCCGCCCTGGCGAGAATGCCGCGAAGCTGCTGCCGCAGGGCAGCCTGCTCGCTGAACTCGTCGGCGATGATATGGCCGACCCCGAGCAGCGCGTCGGCCACCGACGTCACCTGCACGTCGGGATCGATGAAGTCGGCCGCCCTCGTATCCAGATCGTTCGCCGCCGGATCGGCGGCAATGATTTCGCGGGCAAGCGGCTCCAGGCGTCGCTGCCTGGCGATCTCCGCCAGCGAGAGCTTCCGAGGCTTGTAGGGAAGGTAGATGTCTTCGAGCTGCTTCGAACTCTCGGCCGTCGCAATCCGCGACTCGAGCTCGGGCGTCAGCTTGCCCTGGCCCTGGATCGTCCGAAGGATCGTCTGCTTGCGTTCGGCGAGCTGACGAACCTTGCCCACCCGCTCGGAGATCCGGCGGATGTCGATTTCATCGAGCCCGCCCGTCTGATCCTTCCGGTAGCGGGTGATGAACGGAACGGTGTTGCCCTCGTCGAGGAGGCGGACGGCAGCCTCGACGCCGGCAGCGGACAGCCCGAGCCGCTGGGCAACCTGCCCGAGGTCGATGAGCACTGTGGATCCCATACGGCGGAAACTCGGTAATCCGAGGAATCTAGGGTCGCCATGGCCCGGGTGTCAAACCGCTCGCATCAGACCGGTTCCCGCGCCACCCCATTCCGCCCGGCTTTCCATGGCGAGCCGGTTCGACGGCCACCGTGCGATACCGGCTTTCGCGCAATGCCGTGGCCTTGACGCACCTGCCGAAAGAGCCCTATTTCCCACGCTTCGCGGCAACCGCGGCGTGGCACCCTGGCAGGGCACTGATGTTCGGAGAACCTCGACCGATTGACTGGAGCGAATGCGTCGGGCGTGACGATCACGACACGCAAGTGGGACGCGGCATGCGACTTCGGCCGGCGGTCGACGCGTCCCTCAGATCCATTCCGGAGTTCACGCCCCGATGACCAGCACCACCGCGTCCACGACCGCCTCCAAGACCGGCACGCCGGCCTCCTCCGACTGGCTGCCCGCCGTGCCGCTGCTCGCGCTCGACCGCCAATACGCCTCCCTCAAGAAGGAACTCCGCGCGGCAATCGAGCGGGTATGTGACTCGGGGCGGTTCGTGCTCGGTCCCGACGTGGCCGATCTCGAGGCCGACCTCGCCCGAGCCCTCCGGGTGCCGCACGCGATCTCGTGTGCCTCCGGGAGCGACGCCCTGCTGCTGGCGCTCATGGCCCTCGATATCGAGCCGGGCGACGAGGTGATCGTCCCGAGCTACACCTTCTTCGCCACCGCCAGTGCCGTGACCCGCCTGGGCGCCGTGCCGATCTTCGCCGACATCGACCCGGCGACCTATCTCGTCGATCCAGCGGACGTGGAGCGGAAGATCAGCAAGCGGACCAAGGCGATTATCCCGGTCCATCTCTTCGGCCGGACGGCCGACATGGATGCCCTGCTGCCGATCGCGAAGGCGGCCGGCGTGCCGTTCGTCGAGGATGCCGCCCAGTCGATCCTCTCCACCTGGCACGGACGCTGCACCGGCGCGCTTGGCGACATCGGCTGCTTCAGTTTCTATCCGACCAAGAACCTCGGTGGCGCCGGCGACGGCGGGTTCGTCACCACCACCCGCGACGACCTGGCCGCGAAACTGAAACTGCTCCGGGTCCACGGCATGGAGCCTCGTTACTACCACGATCTGGTCGGCATCAACAGCCGTCTCGACACGATCCAGGCCGCGGTGCTGCGGGTGAAGCTGCCGCATCTCGACGACTGGACCTCGGCACGGCAGTCGAATGCCGCCCGCTACATGGATCTCTTCGCCCGCTATGACCTCGCGGGACGGATCACCGTGCCCGGCGACGAGCCACGCGGCCGCCATGTCTGGAACCAGTTCGTGATCCGCGTGGCCGACGGCCACCGCGATGCCCTCCGGGCCCATCTCTCCAAGGTCGGAGTCGGCACCGAGATCTACTATCCCGTGCCGCTCCACATGCAGAAGTGCTTCGCCTTCCTCGGCTGGCAGAAGGGCGACCTGCCCGAAACCGAGCGGGCCGCCGAGGAGACTCTCGCCCTGCCGATCTTCCCGGAACTCACTGCCGACGAGCAGCGAACGGTCGTGGGCCGGATCGCGGAGTTCCTGAAGGCTCCGCCGGTGAGTCAGCCGGCCGCATCGAAACCGGCCGCCGAATCGCCCCTCACGCAGACGCCGCACGTCGTCCGCCGCGCCGGCACCGTCGGCCGTGCCGACGAGGTTCGGTGCTAGATAGAGCGCCTGCGGGGCCATCGTGGCCCCCGCAGGCTTCCGCGGCTGCGAGGCAAGCCAAGGTTGCCTCGAGCCGCGATGGCTCGCCCGCCAGGCGGGCCTCGCAGAAGCCGAAGCAGGCCCGAAGGGATGCGGAGGCGCGAAAGCGAGCGCCATCCATGGCCCCCGCAGGCTTCCGCGCGGTCGGTGAGGGGGTGCCCCTGCCATGTCGCCGGGCTATGGAAGCGAGCGCAGCCATGGATGGCGGAGCGACGCGGACATGCAGTGAGCGAAGCCCAGGATGGGCGAAGCGAACGTCCGGAGACGTGGCAGGGGCACCCCCGAACCATCACCACAGGCCCTCATCGCCTCCGGCCGAAAGCCAATCAAGGCGAGAAATGGGCGGCGAGGGACTCGAACCCCCAACCCCCTCGGTGTAAACGAGGTGCTCTAACCAATTGAGCTAGCCGCCCGGCCGCTCCGCAGCCGGCTTCGCGGGCGGGACGACCACGCGAACGCCAAGCTCCACCAGTTGCTTCGTCTCCACGGGCGATGGGGCGCCCGTCATCAGGTCGTTCGCCTTCTGCGTCTTTGGGAAGGCAATCACGTCACGAATCGAGTCGAGACCGCCGAAGAGCATCACCCACCGGTCGATCCCAAGCGCGATGCCACCGTGCGGCGGAGCCCCGCTGGCCAAGGCGTCGAGCAGGAAGCCGAACCGGTCGCGGGCCATGTCGTGCGAAATGCCCAGCAGTGTGAAGACCTTCTCCTGCGTCGCGCTGTCGTGAATCCGGATCGTGCCGCCGCCGGCCTCCGATCCGTTGATCACGAGGTCGTAGGCCACCGCCCGGCATGCTGCCGGGTCGCTCTCAAGAAGTTCGAGGTCGGAAGGCCGCGGCGCCGTGAACGGATGATGCATCGAGGCCCAGCCGCCCGTCTCGGCGTCGTGGGCGAACATCGGAAAATCGACCACCCACGAGAAGTGCATCGTGCGCGGGTCGTAGAGCCCGAGCTCGGCCCCCAGCCGCTTGCGGAGCATGTGAAGGGCCTTGCAGGTCACTTCGAACGAATCGGCCACGATCAGGGCGAGATCGCCCGGCTCGGCACCGAGCCGCTCCCGAAGCTGTCCGGCGATGCCGCCGAGATTCTTCGCGACCGGCCCCGACCAGGCGCCATCGGCCTCGACCTTGAGCCACACAAGCCCCTTCGCACCGGCATCGACCGCCACCTTCGTGAGGTCGTCGAGGTCCTTCCGCGAAAAGCGGGCCGCCACCCCGGGCACACGGATGCCACGGACGCGGCCCCCCGCCTCGAGCGCGCCGCGAAAGACGCGGAAATCGCTCTCGCCCGCGATCGCGGAGAGGTCGGTGATCTCCAGGCCGTAGCGGAGATCGGGAGCATCGTGCCCGAACCGCTCCATGCATTCGTCCCAGGTGAGCCGCGGCAGCGGCAGCGGCACGTCGAGCCCGAGAATCTCGCTGGCCGTGCGACGCACCAGCCCCTCGATCACGCCCATCACGTCGCTCGCCTCGACGAACGACATCTCGACGTCGAGCTGGGTGAATTCCGGCTGCCGGTCGGCCCGGAGATCCTCGTCGCGGAAGCACTTCGCCACCTGCACGTAGCGATCGAACCCGGCGATCATCAGCAATTGCTTGTAGAGCTGCGGCGACTGCGGCAGGGCGAAGAACGCCCCATGATCCAGACGGCTCGGCACGAGATAATCCCGGGCCCCCTCCGGCGTGCTCCTGCCGAGCATCGGCGTCTCCACGTCGATGAAGCCGAGCTCGTCGAAGTGGTCCCGCATGATCTTCACGATACGGCTTCGCAGGAACATGTTCTCCTGCATGGCCGGCCGCCGCAGGTCAAGCCACCGGTGCTGAAGGCGGATCTCCTCGCCCGGAAGGTCGGCCGAAGTCGGATGAAAGACCGGCGTCACCGCCTCGTTGAGCACCTCGATCTCACGGATCGCCACCTCGACGGCCCCGGTCGCCAGCTTGGGGTTGGCCGTCCCTTCCGGCCGCATGCCGACGGTGCCGACGATCTTGACGACCCACTCCGGCCGCACCGCGCGGGCCACCGCGGAAACAGCGGCCGAACTGTCGGCCCCGGCCACCACCTGCGTCCGCCCCCAGCGGTCGCGCAGATCGATGAAGATCACTCCCTTGTGGTCGCGAACTCTGTCTACCCAGCCGCACAGGACGACCTCGTGGCCGAGCTGATCGGGACGCAATTCACCGCAGGTGTGGGTTCGAAGCACGGCGTGAAACCTTCGTTATCTCGCCGCACCCTGGGGCACCCGCCGGCGGCTGTCGGACCCGAACGTGAATTCGAGTTGCGGGTCGGGCTCCTGGCCTCCGGCAAGCTCACGGAAGAGCATGCTCGGCTGGATGTCCCGATTGTTTTGATACTTGTCGCTCGCGTATTCCGTGATGGCACCGGCGATCTGGTGGAAGAAGATCTGACAAATCGAGACGCCCGGATAGATCTTCACGGGCTGCACCGCGAACATCTCGAGCGTCCAGTAGCCGCAGAAGCCGACGTCGCCGAAACCGGCCGTCACATGGACGAAGAGCCCGAGCCGGCCGATGGAACTGCGACCCTCGATCATCGGCACGAGGTTGTGGGTCTCCGTCCGCTCGCGGGTGCGGCCGAGATAGAGCTGGTTGGGCGTGAGCACGAGCCCGTCCTCGGGGATCGTCACGCGGGCCACGCGGTTGCTCTTCCTCATGTCGAGCACCACCTCCTCGTAGACGAGCAGTTCGTCATGCAGCGAGAGGTTGTAGCTGTTGGGGTTGAGGTTCTTCTCATCGAAGGGATCGATGACGATGTTGCCGCCAAGATGCTGCTTGATCTCGTTCCCTGAGAGAATCATCGGAGGCTCCTGCGGCGGTCGGGATGGGCCTGGATGCGACGTGCCGGATTGTATGCTTTCGCGCCATGAGTTCCCATGCCCCGTCGCCGTCCGCGAGGGTTTCAGCGGCGTTTCGCGGCGACGCCGATCCGCGGACAGAATTCGGAGAGGCGGCAGCCGTCGCATTTCGGGCCGCGGGCCGCGCAGACGGTCCGGCCATGCTCGATCGCGCGGTGGCTGAAGGCGATCCAGTGATCCCGGGGCAGAACGGCCATCAGATCCCGCTCGGCCCGCACGGCGTCGGGATGCCGGGTGAGGCCAAGCCGCCGGGCGATCCGCCCGACGTGCGTGTCCACGACCACGCCCTCCGCCTGACCGAACACGCTTCCGAGCACGACATTGGCCGTCTTCCGCCCGACGCCCGGGAGCTTCACGAGCGACGCGAGATCCCGGGGCACGTCGCCCCCGTGCCGCTCGACGAGCGCCTGGCAGCAGCCGAGGATGTTTTTGGCCTTGGATCGGAAGAAGCCGGTCGTGCGAATCACCTCCTCGATCTGGGCCTGCGTGGCCCGGGCCATCCTGTCCGCGGTCGGCCACCGACGGAAGAGGGCGGGCGTGACCATGTTGACCCGCTTGTCGGTGCATTGGGCGGAGAGAATCGTGGCGATGACCAGCTGGAAGGGCGTCTGGAAATCGAGCGAGCAATGGGCGGCCGGATAGGCCTCGGCAAGCCGGTCGGCGATCGCTGTGGCCCGCTGTTTTCGGGCGGTGGCCGACTCCCGGCGCGGAATCGGCGGCTTGGAATCGCCGCGACGGGCGGCCGCGGCATCCGCTCGCCCCCTGGCAGTGCTACGATTCATCGACGACCCCTGACCACCTGAAGGATGATTCCATGGATGCGGCGGACCCGGCAGCGTATGACCCGCTCTATCTCGCCGGCATCGAGAAATTCAACGAGTGCGACTATTACGAGAGCCACGAACTCTGGGAGGAACTCTGGACCGAGTATCGCGGCCCGTCACGAAAGTTCTACCAGGGGCTCATCCAGGCCGCGGTAGCCCTCTACCATTTCGGCAACGGCAACATCCGCGGGGCCCGAAAACTCCACGGCAGTGCCCGCGGATACCTGGAGCCCTACGCACCGAAGCACCTGGGGCTCGACGTGACTGGCTTCCTCGCATCCTTCGACGCCTGCCTCGCGGAGGTCGTCGCGAGCACCGAGGAGTTCCCCACGATCGAGCTCCTTCCCGAACTCCTTCCCGAAATCCACCTCGATCCTCCTCCGGCGGCAGCCTGACACCATGTTCGACGAACCGCTCGCCTTCTCACCCGATCAGTTTTCGGGATTCGCGCGGGTCTTCCCGCTGCCGAATCTCGTGATGTTCCCGCACGTGATGCAGGCGCTGCACATCTTCGAGCCGCGGTATCGGGCGATGCTCGAGGAAGCCGTCGAGGATGACCGGCTCATCGCGTTGGGCGTGCATGCGCCCGGCTGGCAGAAGGACGACGAGGGGCGTCCGCCGCTCCACTCGACCGCCTGCCTCTGCCGCGTGGCCACCCACCAGCGAACGCCCGAGGGCACCTACAACGTGCTCATGCTCGGCGTGCGCCGGATCCGGCTCCGCGAGGAGATGCCGGCCAGCCGCCCCTTCCGCGTCTTCGAGGCCGACATCCTCGAGGACCACGAGCCCGATGCCGCGACCGGCACGGCGGGCCAGCTCCAGCAGAAGCTGCTCGCCGCCTTCAAGCGGGCGATGCCGAAGCTCCCGGCGGCCTACGACCAGCTCGACCAGTTGCTCGGCAACCAGATCACGCTCGGCATGCTCGCCGACATCGTCGCCTACACCGTCGATCTCACGCTCGAATGGAAACTGCGGCTCCTCACCGAGTGCGATATCTTCCGCCGCGCGGCGATGCTCCTGGAGGCGATCGGCACGCGATCACCCGCGGGCCCGCGACGGGATTTCCCTCCGTCGTTCTCCATCAATTGACCCACGGCACGCCCGTCGGCAAGGAATCCGCAGCTTCCCAGGATCGTCTCCCGGCACCTGCTCACAGCCGCGCGAGGATCGCGTCGCCCATCGCCCGCGTGCCGACGGCCGGGCCGCCGGCGGCGATGTCGGCGGTGCGGATGCCGGCGGCGATCGCCCCCTCCACGGCGGCCTCGATTGCCCGCGCCTCCGCCTCGAGCCCGAAGGAATGCCTGAGCATGAGCGCGGCGGAGAGCACTTGGGCGCAGGGATTGGCCTTGTCCTGCCCGGCGATGTCGGGGGCGGTGCCCCCCGCCGGCTCGTACAGCCCGTAGCGGTGGCCATGCCTGTTCTCACCGAGGCCGAGCGAGGCCGAGGCGAGCATGCCCAGCGAGCCGCAGACCACCGCCATCTCGTCAGAAAGGATGTCGCCGAACATGTTCTCGGTGAGCACGACGTCGAACTGTGCGGGGCGGAGCACGAGCTGCATCGCGGCGTTATCGACATACATCGTCGCGAGCGTCACGTCCGAGGCGGTCGCCTTGACCCGCTCGCCGACCACCGTCCGCCAAAGCACCGATGTCTCGAGCACGTTCGCCTTATCGACGAGGGTGATGTGCCGCCGCCGCGCCCGAGCCGTGGAGATCGCGACGTCGGTAACCCGTTCGATCTCCGATCGCCGGTAGACCATGGTATCGATCGCCTCCACGTCGCCGTCGGGACGGTCGTCGGCCGGCACCGTCCGCGTCGACTTGGCGCCGAAGTAAAGCCCGCCGGTCAGCTCACGGATGCATACCATGTCGATGCCGTCGGGAATCCGATCGGGCCGCAGGGGGGAGGTGTCGATGAGCGGCTTGGGGAGCCGGCCGGGCCGAACGTTGGCGAAGAGACGGAAGTGCCGGCGCAGCGGCAACAGCGAAGCCCGCTCGGGCTGCTCCGGCGGGGGCAGGGCTTCCCACTTCGGACCGCCCACCGACCCGAAGAGGATGGCGTCGGCGGCGCGGCACGCCTCGAGTGTGGGGTCGGGCAGCGCCTTGCCGTGGCGGTCGATCCCGGCCCCGCCGACGTCGCAGCGCGTGTATTGGAGGGTATGGCCCGACCGCGCCACCGCGGTCTCGAGGATCGGCAGGGCGACTTCCATGACCTCGGGGCCGATGTAGTCGCCGGGGAGGACCGCGATGGAGAGTTTCATGGCCGGGATGATAGCAGGCCGAACGCCGGGCCGCAGCCGTGACCGAGCGCCGGCCGAGAGGAATTCCCGCCGTCGTTTTCCATCAAGTAGAGTATGGGAATGACACACGACAAGGTTCCCGGCGGCCATCGGTCGGGCGGCTGCCAGGCCGAGAGCGACGATCCGTGCCCCGCGGCAGCCGCCGTCGATCACGCCCGCATCGAGCGGGCGGTGCGGGAGATCCTCTTCGCCGTCGGCGAGGATCCCGATCGGGAAGGCTTGCTCGAGACGCCCGCCCGCGTGGCCCGCATGTACGCGGAGATGTTCACCGGACTGCGGCAGGATCCGCGCGAGCATCTCCGAAAGGCCTTCACGGAGAAATACGACGAGGTCGTGCTGGTCCGCGACATCGCCTTCAACAGCGTCTGCGAACACCACCTGCTCCCCTTCATGGGCCATGCCCACATCGGCTACATCCCCGATGGCCGCGTGCTCGGCCTGAGCAAACTCGCTCGCGTGGTCGAGGTCGTTTCGCATCGGCCACAGGTGCAGGAACGGATGACCGAGCAGATCGCCGACCTGCTCGAACACGATCTGGGCGCAAAGGGCGTGGCCGTGGTCGTGGAGGCGACGCACACCTGCATGACGATCCGCGGCGTCCGCAAGCCCGCGAGCGTGTGCGTGACCTCCGCCATGAAGGGCCTCTTCCGGTCGAACGTGTCGAGCCGGGCGGAGGTGCTTTCCCTGATCTACGGCGGGCGGTCCGCATGACGGCCTCTCGCGGAGGGCGTCGCGACGCATGACGCTGCTGGTCGATTTTCTCTGCCGGTTCGGATGGGGCCTCGCGGCCGGGCTCGTGCTCACGCCCGTCCGGCTCGTGCCCTCCGGCTTCTTTCGGATCAATATGCTCGTCGTCATGGGGCTGGCGACCTTCGCGGCGCTCCTGGCCGGCAGCTCGATGCCGGCCCCGGTCGCATGGCTCGCCGGCGCGGCGGCCGTGATCGCATGGCTGGGAAGCGTGGCCTGGCTGGCCAGGCGTGACAGGCCGGGCATGCTCGCGTGCGTCGCCTGCGGACTCCTGCTCGCCGCGGCGACGATCGTCATGACGACCGCCGGCACGGCATCCCCGACGATCGGTCGCGCGGCGGGGGCGATCCTCGCGGGACTCGTCGTCGGACTCTCCGTGCATGCCATGCTGCTCGGCCACTGGTATCTCAACGCGCCCGGCATGCGGATCGACGCCCTCACGCGCATGATCGATCTGGCGATGCTGGCCTGGGGGGCACAGCTTCTCGCCACGCTCGCCTCGTCCTGGGGTGCGCCGGCCCAGCTTGCCGCGGCCGACCGGGCGACGCTCGCGATCGTCTCGCTGCGGTGGCTGGCCGGCCTCGTCGGCCTGCCGGTACTCCTGTGGATGAGCCGCAAGACGCTCGACATCCCCAACACGCAGAGCGCCACGGGTATCCTGTATGTCGCCTGCCTCGCCGCGATCACCGGCGAACTGGCCGCCCAATTGATCGGCTCGATCGCCACAGGTTCCTGACGCACCTCCAGACACCCCCACCATGCGTATCACCTACGCCTGCCCCGCCTGCGGCGCGACCGTCGCCCACGACCATGTGGAGGCGGCGACGTCGCTCACCTGCTCTGCCTGCCGGGCCACGGTGGCGATCCCGCCCGATGCCATCGCGGGCGGAGCCGAGCCCACGGCCGGGCCCCTCCGGCTGCGACGGTGCATGATCTGCCCGAGCACGGAGCTTTTTCGGCGGAAGAATTTTCCGCAGCGGGTCGGGGTTGGGATCGTCGTGGTCGGACTCGCGGCCAGTTGCATCGCCTGGGGCATGCGGGAACTCATGGCCACGTTCGCCATCCTCTTCGGCACGGCGCTGCTCGACGTGGTTCTCTACTTCCTGGTGCCGGAGTGCCTCACCTGCTATCGCTGCGCGGCCCGCTACACGGGCGATGGCGTGACCGACGCATTCGGCGGGTTCGATCTCGAGACGCACGAGAAGCACCGCCAGATGGTGGCGCGGGCGAAGGGACTGCAGGCGGGCGGCGCGGCCGGACAACCCGGCGGCTGATTCGAGCATCCTCGTCAGAGGGGGCGTGGCATGGAACTGGACCGACGACGGGTCGAGGAGGATCTTCGGGGCATCGTCTCCGGGGACGTCCTGTGCGACGACGCCAGCCGCGCGGTCTACGCGACCGACGGCAGCCTGTTCGAAACATGGCCGCTGGCCGTGGTCCGCCCCCGGTCGGCAGAGGATGTCGCCGCGGTCGTCCGGTGGGCCGCCGAGAAGCGGATTCCGGTTCATGCCCGCGGGTCGGGGTCGAGCGTGGCAGGGCTCTCGCTTGGCAGCGGTGTCGTCATCGACTGCAGCCGTCACCTCCGGCGGATCGTCGCCACCGGCGACTCGACCGTCCGCGTGCAGGCGGGCGTCGTGGGGGCGTCCGTCGAAGACCACCTCGCTCGGTGTCACAGGACATTCGGGCCCGACCCAGCCAACCGGGGCGTGACGACCGTCGGCGGGATGATCGGCCGCAACACGTCGGGCAGCCGCTTCGCACGGCTCGGCGACGTGCGATCTCGGCTGATCGCCGCGCAGGTGGTGCTCGGCGATGGCACGATCGTCGAGATGAAGCCCGTCGTGCCGAGGTTTTCCTCGCCCGACGACGAGTCGCCCGACCGCGTGGCGCACCTTGCCGCGGGCGTGGCCGCGCTCGTGGCCGCCTCGCGGGAAACGATCGCCGAGGCCCAGCCGGCATCCCGAACACTGCACGGCGGCTATCGCCTCGACCGACTCGATCGCGACGGACTCTTCGACATCGCGAAACTGCTGGCCGGCGCCGAGGGCACGCTGGGCATCGTCACCGAGGCGACGCTCGCAACCGTCGCCGACGAGGGAGACTCGGCCGTGGGGCTGATCCTCTTCGACTCGCTCGACAAGGCCGCCGAGGCGGCGCTGCGGCTGCGGCCCCTCGCGCCGAGCGCCTGCGATCTCTTCGACAAGCGGCACCTGACGCTCGCCCGCTCCGCGAAGGTGGCCTTCGATCTGCTCATTCCACCGGTGGCAGACGCCGGCCTGCTCGTGGAGTTTTCGGGCCCCGACCGGGCCGGCTGCCTCGCGAGGCTCGACGAGGCGCTGCGGCTGGTGCAGGAATCGAGGCGGGGGTCGAAGGGGCTCGCGATCGACGCCCGACGCGCCGAGGATGCCGTCGATGCAGACCTCTTCTGGGAGCTCTCCCGCAACCTCCTCTCCACGGTGCATGGCGTGCGGGGCCAGGTGAGGCCGGTCTCGTTCGTGGAGGATGTCGTCATTCCACCTGCGGCGCTGCCGGACTTTCTGCGTCGCCTGCAGGAGGTGCAGCGGCGGGAATCGGCCACCTCCATGCTCTTCGCCCATGCCAACCACGGGCAGATGCATGTCCGCACGTTCGCCGATCCGCGGGCGCCTGGAGAGAAAGACCGCCTGGAGCGTCTGGCCGACGCGATCTACACGGAGGTGGTCGCCATCGGTGGCACGATCGGCGGCGAGCAGGGCCTCGGCCTTTCGCGGACCGCCTTCTTCCAGCGTCATTTTCCAGCGTTCGCGGCGGTCTGCACCGAGGTAAAGCGGCTCTTCGACCCCGCCGGGATTCTCAACCCGGGCAGGATCGTGCCGCCGCTCGATCCCGCCACCGCGGCCGAGCCGGCGGAATTCCGACCGCCGATCACCACGGCAAACGCCGCGTCGCTGCCGGTGCTCCAGTGGACGGGCCAGCGGCTCATCGACGAGGTCGATGCGTGCAACGGCTGCGGCGCCTGTCGGACGCAAAGCCCGACGATGCGGATGTGCCCGCGGTATCGCGAAGCCCCGGGCGAGGAGGCATCGCCACGGGCCAAGGCGAACCTCATGGCCGCATTCCTCTCCGGCCGGCTCGACGTGAAGTCGCTCCACGGCGACGCTGTCCGCACGATCACCGACACCTGCTTCAACTGCCATCAATGCCGGATCGATTGCGCGGCCGGCGTCGATATCCCGGCGATCGTGACGGAGCTCAAGGGGGCACAGGTGGCGGCCAACGGCCTGCCGTGGACGCCATGGCTTCTCTCACGGGTGGACACGCTCTCCGCCGTCGGCGGCGCGATGCGCCCGCTGGCCAACGCGGCCATCGGGCATCCGCAGGCACGCTGGCTGATGGAGAAGATCCTCGGCGTGGCACGCGGCCGAAAGCTTCCCCCGTTTGCCGGCAATCAGTTCATGCGGTGGGCGGCCCGCCGCGGACTGACGCGGCCGTCGCGCCGCAGCGGCCCGCGGGTGCTCTACTTCCTCGACACGTTCGCCCGTCGGCACGATCCGCTCCTCGGGCAGGCGCTTGTGGCGGTCCTCGAGCGGAACGGGATCGGCGTGTTCATCGATCCGCGGCAGGTGGCGGCGGGAATGGCGATGGTGTCGGAGGGGGATCTCGATGCCGCCAGAAAACGCGCCCGGATCAACATGCGGGTTCTGGCGGAGGCGGTCCGACTCGGCTACCGGATCGTCTGCACCGAACCGGCGGCGGTGACCTGCATCACCCACGACTACCCGCTCTTGGTCGATGACGACGACATGCAGCGCGTGGTGGAGAACACCTGCGATGCCGCGACGTTTCTCTGGGAACTCCACCGCGACGGACGCCTGCGGCTCGACTTCAACCCGCTGAACGCCAGCCTGCTCTACCACGCCCCCTGCCACACGCGGCTCGCCGGTGGAGGCAGCCATTCGGAGCATCTCCTGAGGCTGATCCCCGGGCTTGCGCTCGATGCCGCCGATCGTGGCTGCTCCGGGATGGCGGGCACCTTCGGCCTTTCACGGGATCACTACCGGGCGAGCCTGCGGGCCGGGCTTCGGCTCGTCGCGGCGGTCCGCGACGGCGGCATCGAGGCGGGCGCGACGGAGTGCACCGCCTGCCGACTTCAGATGGAACAGGGCACGTCGAAGCCGACGGTGCATCCGATCAAGCTCATCGCCAAAGCCTACGGTTTGCTCCCCGGCGTCGGGGCCAGCGGGCTCGATTCGCTCCTCACGACGCCCAGCGGGCGACTCACCACCAGTGCCTGACATGAGCCCGTTCCCTCCGCCACAGTCAGATGCGTCGTCACGGCATGGCACGGTGCGGGTCAGCCTCTTCGCCGGGCTGGCTGCGGCCGCCGGCACGCGTGATGTTGAGATCCCGTGGCAGGGAGGCACCGCGGCCGACCTTCGCGCTGCCGTGGCGGTGGCGGTGCCGACGGCGGCGGCACTCGTCGAAAAAAGCGCGGTCGCCGTCGGAAACGACTATGTCGCCGATGGCTCCGCCGTGGCGACCGGCGCCGAGATCGCGATCATCCCTCCCGTGAGCGGCGGATAAGATCGATCCCATGAATCCCATCGCCAGCATGCTCGTGCGGAAGCCGATCGACGGCCAGGCCGTTCTCGCGCGCGTGGCCTGCGCGAACGCCGGCGCCAACGTGCTCTTTCTCGGCACGACCCGCGGGCTCACCGACGGCATCGAGACGCGACAGCTCGACTACGAGGCCCACGAACCGATGGCCGAGGCGGCGCTCGCCCGCCTGCGGGGCGAGGCGATCGGGCGATTCGGCCTCTCCGACTGCGCGATCGAGCACCGGCTCGGCGCGGTGCCCGTGGGAGAGACGAGCGTGGCGATCGCGACGAGCGCCGCGCACCGCCGCGAGGCCTTCGCGGCGGCCGAATGGCTGATGGAACGGATTAAGGCCGACGTGCCGATCTGGAAGTGCGAGGAGCGGCCCGACGGGCGCCGTGATTGGATCCATCCTGCGACCATGCCGGGGGCCGCGTCATGAACTCCCCGCTCGTCGATGGCTTCGGCCGCGTGCATACCGACCTTCGGATCAGCGTGACCGACCGCTGCAATCTTCGATGCACCTACTGCATGCCGCTGGAGGTGGCCTTCAAGCTTCGGGAGGAGCTGCTCTCCTACGAGGAGATCACGCACGTGGCACGGGTCGCGGCAGGCCTCGGCATCCGCACGCTGCGGCTGACCGGCGGCGAGCCCCTGGTCCGCAGCCATCTCGATGAACTCGTGCGGCAGCTCGTCGCCGTGCCCGGGATCGAGGAGATCGCGCTCACCACCAACGGCCTGCTCCTGACCGGCCAGGCCGCGGCCCTTCGCCGTGCCGGGCTGCACCGGCTCAACGTGAGCCTCGACAGCCTGCGAGAGGATGTGTTCGAACGGGTCGCCCGCCGCACGGGGCTCGACCAGGTGCTCGCCGGCCTCACCGCCGCCAAGGAGGCGGGCTTCCGTCGGATTCGCATCAATGCCGTCTCGATCCGCGGCCTCACCGAGGACGAGATCGTGCCGCTGGCCCTCTTCTGCCGCCGAGAAGGGTTTCACCTCCGATTCATCGAATTCATGCCGCTCGATGCGGAGGCCGGCTGGGCGGACGACCGCGTGCTCTCGGGCGACGAGGTCCGCGGCATTCTCGAGCGCGAGCTGGGCCCGCTCGTGGCGGCGGCCCGCACCGACGACGGCCAGCCGGCGATCGATTACGACTGGATCGACGGCGAAGGGAGCGTGGGCTTCATCAACCCCGTCACGCATCCCTTCTGCGATCGCTGCGACCGGCTCCGGCTCACGGCCGACGGACAGTTTCGCAACTGTCTCTTCTCCACCGTCGAGTGGGATGCCCGTTCCATCCTGCGCTCGGGCCGCGACGACGGCCTGATCGACGCCGCCCTCCGCGACGCCCTTCGCGACTGCGTGGCCGCGAAGCGCGAGGCCCACGGCATCGGCACGCCGTCGTTCACACGGCCCGAACGGGCGATGTTCCAAATCGGAGGCTGACATGAAGACGCCTCCGCGACGCTACCTCGACAACGCCGCAACCTCGTGGCCGAAGCCGGAGCCCGTGCATGCCGCCTGGGAACGGGCCGCCCGCGCGCTCGGCGTGGCGGCGGGCCGCGGGGGATACCGTGAGGCCGTCAAGGCCGGCGGCATCATCGGCCGCGCGCGGGAACTCGTCGCTGGCCTCATTGGCTGTGATCCGTCGCGGGTGGCCCTCACGGCCGGAGGCACGCTCGCCCTGAATATGGCGATCCACGGCCTGCTCCGATCGGGCGATCATGTGATCGCCACGGCCGCCGACCACAACGCCACGCTGCGGCCGCTCCACTGGCTCGCCACGCAGGGCATGATCGGGCTCGACATCCTGCCCTGCGACGGCCGTGGCATCGTCGATCCCGACTCGATCGCGAGGGCCTGGCGGCCCGCGACCCGGCTCGTGACAATCGCGCACGCTTCGAACGTGACCGGCGCGGTGCAGGATGCCGCGGCGATCGCGAGAGTGGCGCATGACCGCGGCGGCCTGCTCCTGCTCGATGCCGCGCAGACGATCGGCCAGGTTCCGCCCGGCGCACTCGCCGCCACGGGCGCCGACATGATCGCCGCGCCATCCCACAAATGGCTGCTCGCCCCGATGGGATCGGGCATCCTCGTCGCACGACCGGGCCTCGAGATCCGGCCGCTCGTCCAGGGAGGCACGGGATCATCAAGCGACAGTCTCGACATGCCTGAGGCATTTGCCGACCGCATGGAGGCGGGCACGCCCGACCTGCCGGCGATCGCAGGGCTCGCGGCGGCCGTGGAATGGCTGCACGGGCAGTCGATCGAATCGGTCGCCCGATCGTGCCGCGATCGTGCCCGCGGCTGCGCCGCGATGCTGGCGGCGATCCGCGGCGTGCGAGTGTATGCCGCGGCGGCCGATCCGACGACCGAGTGCGTCGCGCCGATTGTGAGTTTCACGGTGGAGGGCTATGATCCCGCCGAAGTCGCCGTCGTGCTGGAACAGGCTGCGGGCGTGCAGGCCCGCAGCGGGTTCCACTGTGCGGCCCGCATCCACGGGCAGCTCGGCACGGCGGCGGGCGGCACGGTGCGGGTGAGTTTCGGACCGTTCAACACGGCGGGTGATGTCGAGGCGGTCGCCGGTGCGGTCGCGATGCTCGCGGGATCATGAAAGGTGAACCGATGGCGGGGATTCCCAAGGATGTCTGGTATGCCGGCGGCCTGCGGTTTCAGTGCACGCAGTGCGGCGACTGCTGCTCGGGCGCGGAAGGCTATGTCTGGGTGAACCAGTCGGAGATCGACGGCATGGCGGCGAAGGTGGGCATGTCTCCCGCCGACTTCGAGGCGGCCTACGTCAAGCGGGTCGGCGTGCGCCGATCGCTGAAGGAGCGTGCCAACGGCGACTGCGTGCTCCTCGATGAAACGACTCGGAAATGCACGGCCTACGAGGAGCGGCCCCGGCAGTGCAAGACATGGCCCTTCTGGGACTCCAACATCCGCACCCCGGAAGCCTGGGCCGAAGCCGCCGAAGCCTGCCCCGGCTGCAACAAGGGCAACCTGGTGCCGCTGGAGAGCATCGTCCAGCAGGCGTCGCAAATCCGCGTCTAGTTGTAAGCCTGCAGGGCCATCCATGGCCCCTGCAGGCTTGGGCAGGTCGGAGGCAAAGCCAAGGTTTGCCTCGACCTGCAGCGGCCGCCCTCCAGGCGGCCGGCGCGATAGCGAGCGCCATCCATGGCCCCTGCAGGCTGGCGCGGCTGCGAGGCAAGCCAAGGTTTGTCTCGAGCCGCGCACAAGCCGAAGCAATGTCCGTGAAGCCCCGGGTGGAAACCCGGGGATAATGCGGTCCCCATCCAGTGTCGCCACGCGCATTGATCCCCCGGTTTCCACCGGGGGCTTCCTATAGGCTGGGGCCGACAGGCAGCGTTACCGGAAATCCGTGAGGGGTTGCCCGTGCCCCGTCGGCCGGCGTAGCTGGCAAGCGGAGCCATGGATGGCGGAGCGAAGCCAGGTCCGAGTGAGCGGAGCCCAGGATGGGCGCAGCGAACGTCCGGCGACGGGGCACGGGCAACCCCGACCCACGGAAAACCGCGATGGACCTCGAAGGGAGGGCACGGGGCTGGCGGCGAGGGTACGATTCTGGCGAAAGTCCGATCGTTTGTTTCCCCGCACGCACAGGTCCACCCCATGGCTTCCGCATCGAAGCGCCCGCCGAAGACGGCCCTCCACAAACTGCCCGCCATCGACGTCAAGACACGCAAGCTGATCGTCGAACTGGCCGACGAGGTCGCCGCCGCCGCCGAGCGGAAGCGCGACCCGTTCCTCGACATCCCCACCCGCAGCCTCTCCAACGTCCGCTTCAACAAGTCGCGGAAGATCATCGAGATGGGAGGGCAGACCAATCGACGGCAGCTGTTCAACCTTTCCCAGGCCAAGAGCTACATGCAGACGCTGCTCGTGGCCACGGGCTGCAAGTCACTCATCGAGCAGCAGAAGACCACCAGCATCCGAGGCCTCTACTACCTCCTCAAGCACACGATCGAGGGCACCCGGGAGGAGACCTTCGCCACCCAGGAGGAATGCGACCCGATCATCGAGGATCTGGAGGTGACCCTCGAAAGCCTCCGAGAGGAACTGCACGTCTACGCCAGCAACCGCGGCGGCATGGTGGGGCCGATCACGCTCATCGACTCCGGCGACGAGATCGACTGCTCTCGCATGGGCTCGGGCGGCTACTCGATCCCGTCGATCGTCGAGGCCGACGTGATCAAGTTCAAGTCGTGCGACGCGAAGTTCATCCTTCACGTCGAGAAGGACACCGTCTGGCGCCGGTTCAACGAAGACAAGTTCTGGAAGAAGCACGGCTGCCTCCTCACGCACGGCGGCGGCCAGCCCCCACGCGGCGTCCGGCGAATGCTCTACCGGCTCCACCACGAACTCAAGCTGCCGATCTACTGCCTGCTCGACAACGACCCCTGGGGGTACTACATCTACTCGGTGCTCAAGCAGGGCGCGATCAACCTCGCCTACGAATCGAAGCGGATGGCGAGCCCGGAGGCCCGCTTCCTCGGCCAGCGATCCCGTGATTTCGACCGCTGCAAACTCTCCCCGAGCGTGCAAATCG
>JBJTDB010000072.1:0-7632 GCA_046092145.1 Planctomycetia bacterium
TGGCGGAACCGCTCTGGTATGCCTTGGGGCGGCCCGAAAAGGAATGGCCAATCCTGCAGCCGGCATAGCATTTCCTGCGGGTGCCGCGGCATGCGGGGGGCAACGCCGCTGCCGAGAAGCCCGCTGCGGATGCAGAGGGAATAAGCGAGCCATCATAATGCGACACAGAAAACGGGACGCAGCTCTTTTGTTGTCTCGGTCCGGATGGAACTCGCGCATGATGACTCGCCGCCTGTCGATGCTTCTTCTCCTCGCCTGGTCGTCAGCGGCTGCGGCCGAGTTGGCGATCGTGGCGCCCACACCGTGGCAGGTGACGCAGCGTGGCACTGCCGTGCGCATGGAACTTTCCGGCAGTGGCCTCCTCGCCGCGGGAGCGAGGGCCGAATACCGGCTGCTGATGGCCGACGTTGGATCGGAGCCGCCGCCGTCGATGCCAGCCGCCGCATCCGTGTGGAGGCCGCTTACGGTCGAGCCCGCCGACTCAGCCGTGCCGGATCGGGCCCGAGCCTTGGTCGAACTGCCGGCGGGCGGGTGGTATCGACTGGAGGTGCGGCTCAAGTCGGCAGTGGGCGCGGCAGAGACGGCCGCGGTCGTCGAGCCCGTCGGCGTGGGAGAGGTGTTTCTCGCCGCCGGACAGTCGTATGCCACCAACACGAACGAAGAGCGGCTCGTCGTGAGGGATGCCCGCCGACGGGTCGCGGCGTTCGACGTCGATACCGGCCGCTGGCAGCTGGCGAACGATCCGCAGCCCGCTCCCGACCGCAGCGATGGTGGATCGATCTGGCCTGCGGTGGGCGACCGCTTGGCCGCCGCGCTCGACATGCCGATCGGGTTCGTGAACGTCGCCTTCGGCGGCACATCCACGCGGAAGTGGGCGCCGGATGGCCCGCTCTCGGCCCGCCTGCACAAGGCCGGCCGGATGGTGGGCCGGTTTCGCGCCGTCCTCTGGCAGCAGGGGGAGTCCGACGTGATCGATGGCACGTCGACCGACGACTACGTGGCCCGCGTCCAGGCGATCCGTGACGCCGCCGTCGCGGCCTGGAATTTCGAGCCCGTGTGGCTGTGTGCCTTTTCGACGCACCACCCGACGGTCTATCAGGATCCAGCAGGTGAGGCCCGTATCCGCGCAGCCATCTCCCGACTGGGCAAACTGCCGGGATTCGGTCTGGGCCCCGACACCGACACGCTGCAGGGCCCCAATCGCGGCGGCCCGGAGTCACGCCGCCATTTCAGCGCGGCCGGTCAGCGCAACGCCGCGGCGCTCTGGGGCGACCTCTTGCTTAGGAAAGCAGCGCCTTGACGACGTGGCCGTGCACGTCGGTGAGGCGGAAGTCGCGGCCCTGGAAGCGGTAGGTGAGCTTCGTGTGGTCGAAGCCGAGCAGGTGCAGGATCGTGGCCTGCAGGTCGTGGATGTGCACCATGTCGCTGGCGATCTTGAAGCCGAGATCGTCGCTCGCCCCGTGCACGTGCCCCCCCTTCACGCCACCGCCGGCCATCCAGATGGAATAGCAGTCGGGATAGTGGTCGCGGCCGAGGATGCCGCTGGCCGCCGTGCGGCCCTCCTGGAACGGGGTCCGGCCAAATTCGCCCGTGCAGAGCACGAGCGTGTCGTCGAGCAGCCCGCGGGCCTCGAGGTCTTCGATGAGCGCCGCCGCCGGCCGGTCGAACGTGGCCGCCTTCTTCGTGAGCCCGTCGCGGATGTCCTCGTTCGGCCCCGTGCCGTGGAAATCCCAGCCCCAATCGAAGAGGTGCACGAACCGCACGCCGTCTTCCACGAGCCGCCGGGCGAGCAGGCAGTTGTTGGCGAGGCTCGATTCGCCGGGCTTCGCGCCGTAGGCCTCGAGCACGCGCGTCGGCTCCTTCGAGATGTCCATCACGTCGGGCACGCTGGTCTGCATCCGGTAGGCGAGCTCATACTGCGCGATCCGCGTGACCGTTTCCGGATTGCCGAGTTCGCGGGCCTGAAGCTCGTTGAGGTCTTTGAGGGCGTCGAGCGTCTTGCGCCGCATCGTCCGGCTCATGCCAGGCGGATCGGAGACGAAGAGCACCGGATCGCCCTTCGAGCGGCATTGCACGCCCTGATAGACGCTCGGCAGAAAGCCCGATCCAAAGCTGCTCGTGCCGCCGTTGGGCTGCGAGCCAGACGAGATGAGCACGACGAACCCAGGCAGATTCGCGTTTTCACTGCCGAGGCCGTAGGTGGCCCAGCTGCCGAGGCTCGGCCGGCCGGCCCGGGGCGAGCCGGTGTAGACCATCAACTCGGCCGGAGCGTGGTTGAATTGGTCGGTGAACATGCTGCGGATCAGGCAGATCTTGTCGGCGACCCGATGGAGATGCGGAATCGCATCGGAAAGCTCCATCCCGCTCTCGCCGCACCGCACCCACTGCCGCCGTGTGCCCAGGAGCTTGGGAGTGCCGGTGGTGAAGGCGAATTTTTTGCCGGCAATCGTCTCGGCGGGGCAGTCCTGGCCGTCGCGCTTCGTGAGCTCCGGCTTGTTGTCGTACATGTCGAGATGCGGCGGCGATCCCGTGAGGTGGATCACGATCATCCGCTTCGCCTTGGCCGGCAGCGGCGGCTTCTTCGCCGCCATCGGATCGGCCGGCATCGCCGGGACGGGGGCGACGCCCGTGGCCGCCAAGAGCTCGTGCATCGCGATCGCACCGATGCCGCCTGCCATCGAACCGAGCAGGTGCCGACGCGTCGCAAGCAGTTTTGATTCGAGGATCGGATTCATTCCTGAGACCTTTCAGCGGCTACGGACACATGAAGGTTTCGTCGAGATTCAGGATCACGTTGGCGACCACCGTCCAGGCGGCGAGGTCGGCCATGTCGGCGGGGATATCGCTCGGCAGGGGGCCGAGCGGGTCGGTGGCCATCTTCGCGGCGTCGTCGGGGCTCTTCTGAAAATCGGCCTTGGCCTCGGCGTACAGGCCGACGAGCCTGTCGATTTCGGCGGCCGTGGGATGCCGGGCAAGCACGAGGCGGAAGCCGAGCGAGGCGCGGTCGGCCTCGGTCGAGCCCCCTTCCCGCACCATCCGCCGCGCGAGCGACTGCGCCGCCTCGACATACGCCGGATCGTTCATCGTCACGAGCGCCTGCAGGGGTGTGTTGGTCCGCGGCCGCCGGATCGTGCAGACCTCGCGCGAGGGGGCGTCGAACGTCGCCATCGCCGGATAGGGGTTGGTGCGCCGCCATGTGGTGTAGAGCGCGCGGCGGTAGCGGTCTTCACCGGTGCTAGTCTCCCAGTCCATGCTGGCCCCGAAGGCGGCCGAGAGGCCGAGGCTCGGCTGCGGCGGCCTCACGCTCGGCCCCCCCTTCTTCCGCGAGAGCAGGCCAGCCGCGGCGAGCGCCTGATCGCGGATCACTTCCGCCGAGAGCCGCACCCGCGGCCCGCAGGCGACGAGCCGATTCTCCGGATCGCGGGCCACGAGGTCGGGCGGGCATTTCGACGTCTGCCGATAGGCGGCGCTCGTCACCATGAGCCGCTGGATCGCCCTCAGGTTCCAGCCGCTCTCCACCAGTTCGCAGGCCAGCCAGTCGAGCAATTCCGGATGGCTCGGCAGGTCGCCCTGGCTGCCGAATTCCTCGCTCGTGGAAACGATCCCGATCCCGAAGAGCCGCTCCCAGATCCGATTGACGATCACGCGGGCCGTGAGCGGATTGGACGGATCGACGAGCCACTTTGCCAAAGCGAGCCGATCGACGCGGCCATCGTCGGCCACCGGCGGGTCGTTGAACACCTCGGGAACGCCCTCGCGCACCTCGTCGCCGAGGTTTTGCCAGTTGCCACGAAGCTGAATCTTCGTGATCCGCCGCTTGTCGCCGGCGAGTTCCTCGAGCACCGGCACCGTCACGGCGGGGTTTTGGTCGAGCCGCTTCCGCAGGTCGGCCACGAAATTCCGCGCCGGCCGAAACTCCGGTGGCTCGGGCCGATCCTTCGCAGGGGGTTTATTGAGTTCGGGAATGGCCGCCTCGATCTCCGCGATCTCCTGCTCGATCGGGGCCCGCTTCTCATCGATCTCCCTCCATGGCAGCCGCACCACGGGAGATTCGTCTTTCAGGTCGGCGTCGGCCGTGTTGTTCAACACCGCGTAGAGCTGGAAATATTCCTTCTGGGAGAGCGGGTCGTATTTGTGGTCGTGGCACTGGGCGCAGGCGATCGTCGTGCCCATCCAGGTGCTCATCGTCGTGTTCACGCGGTCGATGACGGCCACCGTGCGAAACTCCTCGTCGATCGTGCCCCCTTCGTTGTTGGTGAGCGTGTTGCGGTGGAAGGCGGTGGCCACCTTGTCGTCGAGCGTCGGATTGGGAAGCAGATCACCGGCCAGCTGACGGATCGTAAACTCGTCGAAGGGCATGTTGGCATCGAAGGCACGGACCACCCAGTCGCGCCAGCCCCAGATCGTCCGCGGCGGATCGTCCACATAGCCGGCGCTGTCGGCATAGCGGGCCAGATCGAGCCACTGCCGCGCCATGTGCTCGCCGTAGCCATCGTGGGACAGCAGACGATCGACGAGCGTTTCGACGGCGTCGGCCGACGGGTCGGCCACGAACGCATCGACTTCGGCCGGGGTCGGCGGCAGGCCGGTGAGATCGAGCGAGAGCCGGCGGGCGAGCGTGGCACGGTCGGCCTCGGGCTGCGGCGCGAGCCCTTCGGCTTCGAGCCGGGCGAGGATGAAGCGGTCGATATCGTTGCGCGGCCAGCCGGCCTGCGCGACCGCGGGCACCGGCGGCCGCTTCGGCGGCACATAGGCCCAGTGGGGCTCGTAGGCCGCGCCGGCCGCGATCCAACGCCTCAGAAGATCGACCTGCTTCTCAGGGAGCCGCTCGCCTGCTTCCGGGGGCGGCATGACGATGTCTGGATCGGTGGATGTGATCCGGGCGATGAGCTCGCTCTCGTCGGGCTTGCCGGGCACGATCGCCGCGTGGCCGCCGAGATCGGCGGTGGCCCCCTCGAACGTGTCGAGCCGCAGGCCCTCATCGCCGCCGCCAGACCGCCCCTCGGGATCGGGCCCGTGGCACCGCACACAGCGATTGGAGAGGATGCCCTTGATGTCGCGGGTGAACGAGGGCGCAGGGTCGGCCGCGAGGCAGGCGGCGCAGCCCATCTCCGCGACGAGCAGGATGCAGACGATGCGTCTCATGGATCGCTATCCTCGGAGCCGATCAGCGAGCGTCCGTGAATTCTAATCCGTGGCGTGCGCTCCGTCTGCGCGTCGTATTCGGCACGGAGTGGTGGAGCCCCGGGTGATAACCCGGGGATGGTTTGACGTCGCCACCCGCATTGATCCCCCGGTTATCACCGGGGGCTTTCCGAGGAACGGATTCGAGCGTCAGCCCAGCATGAGCAGCCCGAACGCCCGAGCCGTGAACACGTTGCGGCCATTGCCGGTGATCACGTTGCCGCGTTCGACCGGCATCGCGATGCCAATCGCGCCGCCGCCTGTGAACGCACCGCCCGTCGCAGCACCTGTATTGGAAACAGACGCGATCGTGTTCTCGCCACCGCTGGCGAGCGTCATGAACGACGCGCCAACGATGCCGGAGACATACCAGCGCCGTCCCTCATTGGATGAGGTGTCGTCAGCACGCGATCCAACTGGCCGGGAGCCGACGGCTGGCCGGCGTGGCGGGCAACGCCTCTCGCTCGCGTGCGTAAAACTCGCGCAGCCGCCGCGTGTCGATTCCCAGTTCGCGCCGCAGGTCGCCGAGCGGCCGGTCGAGCATCGCGTCGGTCACGGCGAGGTGGATGTTCTTCACGCCCATCTCGCGACCGGCCTCGAGGCCGAGGTCGTAGGCGGCCAGGATCGGCCACGGAATCCGATAGGGATCGGGGTAGAGATGCGAGACGGCGCACTTGAAAAACCATCGCTCGAGCCTCGAAACAGCCTTCGTGCTCCCCATCGTGAAGCCGATGACGAAGGCCTCATCTTGATCGAGCAGGCCACGGCCCAAGAGCACATGGATGCGGTCGTGGTTCGCAAGGTCAACCGCCCCGTGCAGCCGCAGCCAGCCATGCGGATTCTCGAAGAGCCGCACGATCCAGGGAATCGCCGCCGGGGGCGCGGCCGGCAGCGTGGCGATCACCTCGCGAAGCGTGAGATGATCGTTGTCGAGCCCCGGAAACCATTTCCGCCAACTGCGTGTCTGCGTGCCGAGTTCCATAGCGTCGATCTCCCCACGACAATCCTATGGGTGAGACACGGGGCACGCCCTCCACTCGGCATGCGGCCGCGAACGACCATGAACGACTTCTGGACACCTGGTTTGGTTACACCAGGCGCCGCTACAGCGACTTTGCGGCCATGGCGTAGGCTCGCTTGGGCGATTCGCCCGCCATGATCCGGCCGAGCGATTGGATCGCTGCATGGAGCCGGCTTTTGACGGTGCCGATCGGCACGCCCAGCACCGCCGCCGCCTCGCGATAGGCCAGGCCACGGTCATACACCAGATGCACGACCCGCCGCTGCATCGCCGAAAGCCGACGCACCGCCTTTCGCATCCGCCGACGCTCCTCCTGTAACCCCGCCTGCTCGGCCGGTGTGTCGCCGGCAGCAGCGACCGTGTCGAGAAGGCTCCCCTCTTCGCCTGCCATCGCGGCAGACTCCTGCCTCGCACGCCGATGCCGCCGCTCGCGCCGCAGGGCGTCGATCGCCTGGTTGGTGGCGATCGAATAGAGCCACGGCCGGAATGGCCGCCCCTCCTCGAAGCTGTCGCGGCTGACATGGATGCGGAGAAACGTCGCTTGAAACACGTCCTCGGCCAGTTCGGCCGTTCGCAGCGAACGCCGGAGATAGCCGAACAGTTCGCGTTCGTAGCGATAGACGAGCGCCTCGAAGGCCGCGGTATCGTCGGCGGCTCGAAAACGGCCGAAGAGATCCTCGTCGCTTTCGTCGGTCAATCGTTCGGGGGGAGCCATCGTGGCGGACATTGGGGGGTTCTCCTGAAGCCTGCGGTGCGGCCGAGCAGTGATGAATGAACCGGCCGAATCCCGGCTGGCTGCGTGAGAAAGCATCTCGCGTGCCAAAGCCAGCAGAACCGACACAAACCGCCCGACGGCGTGATTTGGGCCGGATTCCGGCACATGCGAACACGGCGAACACGGCGTAGATCGAGCGGCTTCCGCAAACTGCAACGCGGGTTTGCAAAAACCACCGAAGCCGCCGAACACGGCCCTCGCTTCAGCCTGCAGTCGCCGGGCCTCCCGCCCCGCGAGCCGCCTCGGCTAGCACGATCCCGCAGGCGACCGACACATTCAGGCTCTCGACCGCGCCCGTGCCGGGAATTCGAGCTCGCAGGTCGGCGATCGCTTCGATCGGCCGCGACACGCCCTCCCCTTCGCTGCCGAGCACCAGCACCGTCTTCTTCCCGAGCGCCGCGCCGAACAGCGGTTGGCCCCGGTGGCTCGAGGTCACCACCACCCGCCAGCCGGCCTTCTTCAGCCGCTCGAGATCTCGCACCGGATCGACAAGATCGCACACGGGCACGAACTCCGCCGCTCCTTCGGCGACCCGCACGGCAGCGGGCGAGAGCGGCGGAAGGTCGCCCGCCCGGCCGAGGATCGCTCCGGCACCGAAGTGGGCCGCCGTGCGGAGGATCGACCCGAGGTTGTGCGGGTTCTGAACGCCGTC
>JBJTDB010000073.1:0-1020 GCA_046092145.1 Planctomycetia bacterium
TGAAAAGGCCAGCTGCAATCATTTTCTTGTATGCCTCGAGCCGCAGCGGCTTTAAAGCCCTGTCGTGCGGCACGGGCAGCATGTCACGAAAACGAGTAGCCAGTTCCCTCGTCACTCTCTCAACATTTGGTGTCCCAACAAGTTCGTATCCCATTGCTATCGCTCCTTTGCTTTCGCGTCCTTTCACCACTCTCGGCCGCACGTCAACGCGACGCCGCCGTTGCTTGCCACACCGTCGCCATCCGTCCACTCGTGCTGCGTCGCGTCCCGCCCTCAATCACCAGACCACGCCGTGCCAACTCAATCCGCCTCGGCCTCGCCGTTGACGGGTTGAGCCCGGTGCCCGCGATGATCTCCTCATCGGTCACGCCATCCGGGTGGGCCGCGATGAACTCGAGCACCAGGCGGTGCAGCCGGTTGAGCGTCGCAGGCCCGAGCGAGTCCGCCGCTGCGGCCGACGTGAGCGAAGCGCACACCGATGGCGCGGGGCGTCTGAACAGTGGCAGCACGTCCTCGGCTGCGGCGTAGTAATCTGACATCTCAACCTCCGTGTTTCGGCCCCGTGACGTGGGGCATTCCGGGCGAGTCACCGCTCAGGAGTTGCGGCCTCGACTGCACTGGATCAACCGCTCTCGGTGCCTGCGGGCGAATGCGGCCGTGATGAGCAGCCGCTGCGGCGATCGCGCGCCGGGCTACCATTCGCCTCCGTATTTGCTCGTCATCCTGTCGATCCATTCGTCTTCGCAGCCCGCCTTGAACGCCGCCTGGCCGTAGCCTGGTTCGACTGGCACGCCGCAGGTCCGCAGGTTCCACGTCGCCTCGCGTTCGCGCTGCTGTCGCAGGAACTCGATCTCTTCCAGTCGCTCGGCTTCCTCGGCGGCGGCTTGGGCTTTCGCTCGCAGTTTCCGCTCGTTGACCGAGTACAGGTCCATCGGGAGATGCTTGCGCCTCAGGTGGTCACCAGCGCTTACTAGGCCGCATCCCTCGCGGCTTCCATCGGCAGAGTCGCGGCCTGGTCAA
>JBJTDB010000074.1:0-3327 GCA_046092145.1 Planctomycetia bacterium
GCGACGTGTCGTGAGAGCGGGGCTTGTGATTCGGATTCGCGTCGCAGCATCCTTTCGTGGCATGACCGTCGCCCCCATGCCCGCCGGTCACAGCCTCGAGCCGCTTGCCGAGGTTCCCGATCGCGAGCGCCGTCACGGCCCGCCTGAGCTTGTGATTCGGTGCAAACACCCCGTGATACCTGTGCCGATGCGTGCGCGGCGGAGGGACGAGATCGGCGAGCCGGTCCAGGAACTCAAACGGCGAGAGCTCGACGACGCCGTTCGCTCCCGGTCGCGTAGACTTCCGCCCTCGGCGTCGCCGGAGATGGTCCACGTGGTTCCCTTGAAGACGGACGCCGCGGCCAGCAGCCGACGCGGCTCGAGGACCTCGACCGCCGGCCCGGTACGGCGGCACCGATCGAGACGGCGAACGCGGCTCATGGACTGTGCTCCTCGACAGTCGAATGCGGCCCAACCTTCAGTGAGATTACATACCGGGTACGGGGGGCATCGCGAGGCCACTCTCCTGCTCGCCCGTGACCTGCTGAAGAAGATTTCCGCATGCGCAGGACCGGCCGCCACGAGGGCGGCCGCACCGCATGCGTGCTGCGATCGAGATCGCGGCACGCGTAAGCGGGGTCGGCCCGGAGGGTGAACACGCGCTACAGAAGGTGCCGCGCCTTGATCGCCAGGTAGTCGTTCTCGTGCGAGGCGGTCAGATCCTCTGGGCGCACGTCGAGCGTGAGCACGCCCTCGTGCCTGAGGTCGGTGAGCACCTGCTGCCGCCAGCAGAGGATGTCGGCCGCCGCCCCGGCCCGATGAAATCGGGCCCGCTGCGAGGACTGGTCGGCCTCGGGGCCGTCGTTGTATTCCCAGGCCGCGACCGGATCGAAGAGCGAGCGGTCGCGCAGCAGCACGACGAGCGGCAGGTGACGGCCCACGGTCGGCCGCAGGTATACCCGGATCCGCTCGGCGTTGCGGTCGTCGATCAGATTCGTGATCACAACCAGAAGCATGCGCTTGTTGCAGTGCCGCTGGAGATGGAGCATCGCGGCGTCGAAGCGGCCCTCCACGAGTCGGGGCTGCACGTCGTGCGTGGCGGCCACCATGCGGTTGAGTTGGCCGCGCCCGCCCCGCGGCGGCAGCCAGCGCAGGACCTCGTCGTCGAAACACAGCATGCCAGCTTCGTCCCTGTTTGCGAGGGCGACATACGAGAGCGTCAGGGCGGCGTCGAGCGCCGCGTCGAGGAGTGTTTCACCGGCATCCCGATTGACCATCATCCGGCCGCAGTCGATGGCGAACACCACCCGCTGGCTCTGGTTCGACTGATGGTCGCGCACGGTGAGCTTCAGCCGCCGCGAGGTGGCCCGCCAGTCGATGCTTCGATACTGGTCGTCCGGAGCATAGTCGCGGAGCCGCTCGAACTCGTTGTCGTTGCCGATGCGCCGCGTGCGCCGCACGCCGAGCAGCGACATCCGGTCGAGTCGGGCGTAGAGCGCGTAGCGGCTGATCTGCTTCAGGGCCGGGTAGACGTGCAGCACATCGACGGCCGGCAGGGCGAGGCAGGACGACCACAGGCCGAGGCGGCTCGCGATTCGCACATGCACCGACTCGAGCCGGAACGCACCCCGCTCCAGGGGCGTCACGGCCGTGCGGATGCGAATCCGCGAGTTGGCGGCGATCACGACGGCATCATTGCCGGTCTCCGGCCGCAGCGACTCGGAGACGTCGTCCCGCACCTCGATTTCGAGCGGCCCCCGCCCATGATTCTCGACGACGAGCGTGATCGGATGACGCATGCCCCTCGTGGCGACGGGCTGCATCTCCCGGCGGGCACGAAGCGCGCCGCGTCGCGGGAGCGTGAGCAGATCGAGGATCGCGACGGTGACGAGCACCCCGTCCGCCGCCACCACCAGCGGCCAGATCCCCGGCAACACGAAGAGCGCCACCGCGGGGACCAACGGCACGATTCCCAGCAGGAACAGCTGGCGGGTTGGGGCGATCACGTCCGGGGCACCTCGACCGTGGCGAGGAGGGCCTCGAGCGCCGCGTCGGTCGTCTCCCCGGACACCTCCGCCTCGGGCGCGAGGATCACGCGATGCCGCAGCGCGGGCAGCACGAGTTCGGTGACGTCGTCGGGAATCACGTAGGGGCGGCCGGCGAACGCGGCCAACACGCGGGCACCCGAGACCAGCGCGATGCCGGCCCGCGGACTTGCGCCCACCGTGAAGGCCGGCCACACCCGGGTCTTGCGGACGATCGCGTTGACGTAGGAGATCACCGTGTCGTCGACCCGCACACCGCGGCAGAGGTTCTGCACGGCGAGCACCCGCGCCGGATCGAGCAGCGGCCTGATGGCGCTCGTCACCTCGTCCTCGAGGCGCCGCGGTCGGCAGTGAAGCCGCAGGATCTCATCCTCTTCGGCCGCCTGCGGGTAGTCGACCACGATCTTGAACAGGAATCGATCGAGCTGGGCCTCGGGAAGGCTGTAGGTACCCTCCGACTCCAGCGGATTCTGCGTAGCGAGCACGAGGAACGGCGGCTCGATACGGTGTGTGGTGCCATCCACCGTGACGCGGCCCTCCTGCATGATTTCCAGGAGCGCCGCGTGGGTCTTTGCCGGGGAACGGTTGATTTCGTCCGCCAGCAGGATGTGGGTGAAGACCGGTCCCGGGCGGAACCGGAACTCCTGCGTGCGCGCGTCGAACACCGGCTGGCCGGTGATGTCGGATGGCATGAGGTCGGCCGTAAACTGGATCCGGCCAAAGCGGCAGCCCAGCGCCTCGCCCAGGATGCGGACAAGCAGTGTCTTGCCGAGGCCGGGCACGCTCTCGATGAGCACGTGGCCGCCCGCGAACAAGGCCGCCAGCGCCAGGCGGACGAACTCCGACTGGCCCACGTAGACCTTCCCGGCCTCGGCCGTCAGCGCTGCGATCGTTTCCCGCACATCGCCACAGTCGGCGGCACGGTCGGCCGCGGTCGGCTCGTTCAGGGTATCCATCGTTTTTTTCCTCTCCCGGGTTTCGTCGGACCCACACGAGCCGCGGCCGGCGACGCCGACAGCCGCTTCCATTCCTCGAGCCGCGCGCGGGCCACTTGCGTTCCATCGGATGTGTTCGCACCTCGGCGGCACCGGCTCAGCAGACTGCCAAGAGCATCGACGTGGTGCCCGAACTGCTGCGCGTGGCCAGGGGGCGTGCGCCGCGCACGGCCGAAGATCGGCGCCCTCCACCAGCAAAACAGGCCGAGCAGGGCCAGGACCTGCGCGGCCACCCATGGCAGAGGTGGGATCGAAAGCAGCCGCAGCATCGACGGCTCCTCGTCGTCCGCAGCCTCGTCGGTCACGAC
>JBJTDB010000075.1:0-2395 GCA_046092145.1 Planctomycetia bacterium
CTCACCTCGGACCTAGACTCCGCCAGCACCAGCATCGTGTCGAGAAAGTTGCGGCCCCGCACCGGGCCATGGTCGCCGGCCGAATAGAGACCACACGTGCGCACGATCAGATGGTTTTCGTGGGTGCGGGCAGCGTCCTCGCCCGCGACCTTACTGTTGCCGTAGGTGCTCAGCGGTCCGGTCGCATCATCTTCGCGATAGGGAGTGCGACGGTCACGATCGGCACCAAACACGTAGTCGGTGCTGACCTGCACCAGCAGCGCATCCACCGACCGGCACGCGTCGGCCAACCAGCCAACTGCCTTGGCATTGGCCAGAAAACAGGCATCTGGCTCCTGCTCGGCCCGATCGACCGCCGTCCACGCCGCACAGTTGATGACGACCGCTGGCTCGAGCGATTCGATTACAGACCGAACGGCGGATGGACTTGTGATGTCGAGCACGGCTCTAGGCAGCGGAACGGCCGCGGGCCCCAGCTGCCGGCACAACTCCTTCCCGAGTTGTCCGTTCGCTCCGGTCACCGCGATTGAGCGTGATCTCCACGGCATTGGTCAATTGCTCCCCCGCTATTGCCTCTGTGGCCACCTGAATCAAGTATCGACCGTAATCATTCTTCATCCTTGCGCCAGACACTGCGAGTTCGTCGGCGGTCATGTAGCCAAGATGAAACGCGATCTCCTCCAGGCAGGCGATCTTCAGGCCCTGCCGCTCCTGGATGGTCTGGACGAATGACGACGCCTGAAGCAGCGCATCTGGCGTGCCAGTGTCGAGCCATGCAAACCCGCGGCCCAACTGCTCGACATGCAGCGCCCCTCGCTCCAAATAGATCTTGTTGAGATCAGTGATCTCCAGCTCACCACGCGGACCGGGCTGCAGGTCGGTGGCGAATTCGACCACGTCGTTGTCGTAAAAATAGAGGCCTGGAACGGCGAAGTGCGACCGCGGATACCGTGGCTTCTCCTCGAGCGAAACGGCTCGGCCGTTTTGATCAAACTCGACCACGCCAAACCGCTCCGGATCGCGAACGGGATACGCAAAGACTGTGGCGCCGGTTTCTCGGGCAGCAGCGGCCGCAAGCGATGCCTGAAAGCCGTGGCCGTAAAAGATGTTGTCGCCCAGCACGAGCGCGGCATGGTCTGCCCCGATGAAGTGCCTACCGATGGTGAACGCCTGAGCGAGCCCTGCCGGCTTGGGCTGCACGGCGTAGGAAAGCGAAATGCCGAATGCCGAGCCGTCGCCGAGCAACTGCTCGAAGTGCGGGAGATCGTGCGGCGTGGAGATCAAGAGGATGTCGCGAATGCCCGCGAGCATCAGGGCCGACAGCGGATAGTAGACCATCGGCTTGTCATAGCTCGGGAGCAACTGCTTCGAAATCGCCAGCGTCATTGGATGCAGGCGGGTGCCGGAGCCGCCGGCGAGCACGATGCCTTTGACGTTGTGTGACATGAGTGGCTCCTTCAGTCGAGCGTGTACGGCGACGCTGGATCCTGCTCGTGACGAATCTCGTCCACGGGCTCCCGTTTGCCCTGGCCCGCATAGAGGCGGTTTGGGGCGTTGAACACCCAGCCCGGCACATCGCTGACATTGCGGTAGGCATGCACGACGCCCGGCGGAATCGTCACCGCGCAGGGATTGGACTGGCCACAGATCGTGCGGGTCTGGACGCCGTGGGTCTCCGAACCAACGCGCGCGTCCCATAGCACCAATTCGAATTCGCCTGGGCCGAGGAAGGCGAAGTAGTCGGTTTGGTCCACGTGCTCATGCGGGCCCCGGGCCACCCCCGGCTCGGTCTGACTCACATAGGCCATCACCGGATGAAATGCCTCCGCCAGTTCGTCCTCACGATACAACTCGACCAGCCAGCCCCGGCTGTCGCCGTGCTGCTTCAGCGGCTTGAAAACCACGCCGGCGATCGACTGTCCAAGGACGGCGGAACCTTCCATCTGCTGCTGAACCCGCTGAATGGGGTATGAACTTCGCTAGGTTTACGGGTGTACCCAACTTTTGCCGTTGATTGCCAGACCTCTTTTTGGGACGACACGGTGTCGCGGTGGCTTGTGCCTTTCGAGTGGGCAAGATGGGTAATTCAGTGACTTTCGCCACGCATTCATCCGTCATTCCCACGATCGCCCCCGTCGATTCCGGGCAGCGACGGCCTCGATTTTCTGTGATGCTGCCGACGTTCGAGCCTGGCGACATGCTGCGCCGGTCGCTGGAATCGGTGCTCGTCCAGGCGTTGCCGCCAGAAGAGATGCAGATCGCCGTTGTGGACGATGGTTCGCGGCACGAGGACGTCGGCCGGCTCGTGCGAGCCATCGACCCTGCCGGCCGCGTTGAACTCCATGTCGATGGAGCCCACCTCGGGATCAGCGGAAACTGGAACCGGGCGATCGAC
>JBJTDB010000076.1:0-3696 GCA_046092145.1 Planctomycetia bacterium
GATCGTGCCCGCGGTATCGGTCTATGAGGTATTCAAGGTGCTGCTCCGCGAGGCCGGCGAGGAGGCGGCGATCCAGGGAGTGGCGGCCATGCAACGCGGCCGCATCATCGACCTGACCGTGCAGCGAGCCCTCGACGCCGCCGCATTGAGTTTGCGGCACTCGCTGCCCATGGCCGACAGCATCATGCTTGCGGCGGCCCGAGAGCACGGCGCCACGGTCTGGACGCTCGACGAGGACTTCAGCGGCCTTCCGGATATGCGGTATTTCGCCAGGAAGTGACCACCTCGGAGTGCCGTGACCTCGGCACTTCGCCCTCTCGCCGAACATCCGCGATCAGCGGCTCGCGACTCGGGCTTTTCAGCAGAGGTCGGCACGGTGGTCGCCGCAACCGCGTCATGCGAGTGAAACCGCTGGGATTGTCAACCATTGCGGTTTTGTTCGTGCATCTCGCGCTGAATCATCGCGGCTGACCCGATGAAGACTCGCCTCGGTCCAGCATCCGCAAGCGATCTTGAATCCAGGGAATAAAATCCGACCGGGAGACCGCAGCGGCCGAAATCGCCCGCTTGAGCGTCGATCGCGCTTGCGCCGGCCGCCCTGCCGCGACATACGCCTCCGCAAGCGTCAGCAACTTACCGGGGTCCTTGAAGTGGGTCCACCGGGCGGCACACCTGGCAGGCGCGATGGCGGCTTCGGCCAGCCCATCGCGGCGGAGCGATTCGCTCAAGCCTTCACTGGCGTCGGCGTGCCTTGGATCGATCGCCAACGCGTGCCGAAAGCGTTCAGCCGCGTCGGTCGGGCGATCGAGATTCAAGAGCGCCCGCCCCCACGCAGAGTGGACGTCGGCGTCGCGTGGTTCAATCCGGAACGCCTGTGCGCACAGCTCCGCGGCATCCGCCGCCCGACCTTCGAAGAAGGCCAGTCTGGCCAGCCTGCCGATCCCGCTCATATTTTCCGGATCGTGCTTGGCGACGGCGAGCCAGTCTGCAATCGCCTGATCGCGATCGCCCAGGGCGGCATGGGCCATCCCCAACTGCACGTATGCCGGCGCATAGTTCGGCCTGATTGCCAGAAGTTTTTCCAGCAGAGCGATCGTTTCCTGCGGGCTACGATTCGCTTCGGACATCGCTTCCGAGCGCAAGCTCTCGAATTCATTGAGTCGCGTGATGGCCTCTCTGAGTCGGCCGCGGTTCGCGGGGCCGGGATCGACCTTGATCGCCTCGCGCACCGCGCCGATCGCGCCCAGCAAGCGACCTTCGCGGCGACGCCGGTCCTCCTCTTTCACCCAGTGCTCCGTCACGAGCGCGGTCAGTCGCTCCGTTTCGGCGCGGCTCCCCTCGTCATCCTGCGTGCGCAGCCAGTCGAGAAGAACGGTCTGCTTCGCTTCCGGATGGCTGGCGATTCGATGGTCCGCACGGGTCGCCACCGGCACATATTCGTCCTCCTTCGTGTGAAATCGCACGTTCATCCACACGCGCTTGGGCATGTGGCAGCCGACGCAGTCGTCGCGTACTGCCACGGGCAGATTCGGCCGATCCTTGCAGGCGGAAGATTCGTGGCACTTGAAGCAAGCCCGCTCCACGCTGGCCGCGGGATGCGGTCGATGCGGATCATGGCAGGTGACGCAGGTCATCTCGCTCTTCTGGAAACATGCGCTGAGCCGCAGGAATCGCTCCTGGTTGGCGACGATCTCCTCTTCGGGCTGTTGGGTGTGGACGGATCGGAAGGCGGCGTCCAGGGGTTCGCCAGGCCGATAGGAAAACGCGGGGCCTCGCTGCTTGACGTTGGTGTGACACTGCGAACACACATCCATCAGCCGATCACGCGACAGGCGGCCCGGATGCACGATCGCGCGTGCGGCGTCCCGCGGATGGCCGCGATGATGCGCCACATGGGCCTGCCCCGGTCCATGACACCGCTCGCAGGTGACGCCGAGGAGCATGCCCTCCCTGCGATACTGGTTGACGGTGCCGGGCACGTGGGCGACCCAGGTGTTGTGGCACTCCAGGCAGCTGGGCAGGGTCCCCGGCGCGTCGATGCCGTCCGTAACATCGCCCCAACAACCGAGGGGATACAGCCAGGCGACCGGCAAGGTAAAGAGCCTGTCTTCCTGCCAGGCGTGATACATCTCGTCACCGCTGCCGCCTGCGCCGTAAACCAGCCCGATGTGGTAGTCGATTCTCTGCTCGCCCTGGGGCGACGCATGTACTCCCGTGGCGAGCAGGCGATCGCCGTCTCTGCTCAGCTCAAACCGTCTGCTCGGATCGCGCGTCACGTGAACCCCACGGCCCGGGGCAAAGCCCGGTGCGGCCGCGCCGCCCCCCGGCGTGCAGGCAAGAAAGTGTCGGGTCTGCTGGAACTCCTCCGCCCGAGGGCCATGACACTCGGCACAGACGTGGATGCCGACGAAGCCGGGGTTTTCTGCCGCAGCCGGGACATCGGATTCGGCCATGTCGTCCCATGGATCGGATCGCGGCGGGAACGAGAGCCGCCACACGGCCGCGCCCGTCAGGGCGGCGCCGAGCATGATCGCCAGCGCAAAACGCCGACGCACCGTCACCCGCGGCGGCATGGCTGGCCTCGGCTCGGTGGGCGTTGACTTTGGGCGCATGTGGCATGAATGGTCGGCGTCGGTTTTGTTTACCCAGGTCGGCCGACAGAGCCTGATTGTAACTGAATCGGGCTGCGGCTGTCATTGAACGCGACGAGAGGCCGCTGGTGAAAACCGGCCCTCGGCAATGCTCCTCGCAGGCCGCCGGAATCAGTCCCCGCGGGCCGGGGGCACAAACCGCTCTCAGGCAAGCCCACATACGTGCCGCATGGAACGCGAACGTGGCGTTCAGCCCTCGCCGAGATACGCGTCGCGGACGCGGCGGTCATGGGCCAGTTCCGCGCCGCTGCCGGTGAGCGTGATGCGGCCCGTCTCGAGCACGTAGCCGCGGGACGCGAGCCTGAGCGCCGCTCTGGCGTTCTGCTCCACGAGCACCACCGCGATGCCGCGGGCCGACAGCCCCGCGATCACCTCGAAGATCTTCGCGACGACCAGCGGCGCCAGGCCGAGCGACCGCTCGTCGAGCAACAGCAGCCGCGGCCGGCCCACGAGCGCCCGCCCCAGCGCGAGCATCTGTTGCTCGCCGCCCGAGAGCGTGGCTCCCATCTGGTCCATCCGGCTGCCCAGCACGGGAAACAGCCCGCAGACCTCGTCGATGTCGCGGCGCATCTCGGCCCGGTCGGAGCGGGTGAAGCCGCCGAGCTCCAGATTCTCACGCACAGACAGCCGCGGAAAGATCCGGCGGCCCTCCGGGGAGTGGCCGATTCCACACCGCACGATCTCGTGCGGTGCGAGCCCCGTGACCGGCCGGCCCTCGAACCGCACCTGCCCGCCCCGCACGGGCACCACGCCCGAAATCGCCATCAGGAGCGTCGTCTTGCCCGCGCCATTGGCGCCGATGATCGCCACGAGTTCGCAGGTATAGACCGGTCAATGGCACGTCGGCAAGGGTTTTCGGGCTGATGAGCGACTTGTGAGCCTCGGGGAGAGCGGCCTGGGCGTCCGAAGGCGGCTTCCCAAAACACCGAAACGCCGCTCACGCCCTGCTGCGATGGCGATTTTCTCGCCTTGGCGCAGACCGCGTCCCAGTTCGCCACTCCCGGGCTTTGATGCCTCGCGTCCGGCACCGGTCAGAGGCTGTGGA
>JBJTDB010000077.1:0-1142 GCA_046092145.1 Planctomycetia bacterium
CCGCGAGGCATTCGATCGTCGCGGTCAGGCCCGGCGACTACCGCAGGCTCTTCGCGCGGCTTCGCCGCGGCGACGGCTGAGTCGGTAGAATCCCCGGCGATGGTGACGAAGAAACCTCGCATCGGACTGCTCACCGGCGGCCATCAAGAGCTGCTGGGGAGGCGAGGAGCGGGCTCTCTCAAAGAGACAGAAACCGTTTCAACGGTTGAGTCCCAAGGCCGACCGCGCCGCATCGCGAAACCGACGGCATCGTGCCGCCGACTCCCGAGCATCCTCTTTGCCGGCCGATTCGCCGGGATAGCGCACAGCAGCGCCCAGTGCCGATAAGAGTGACAGGTCGGTTCGAAAAACCTCCCAGAGGGGCTCGACCGAGAGCACCTGATCGAGCAATGCCGTCAAGGCGTGTGTCTTGGTAAACGCGATGCCATCAGCGGTCAGTCGTGCTTTCAGAAACTTCTCTGCGCACTGCTGGGCGTGATAGCAAACGGCATCAAAACAAGGATCACGACGGCTACGCAATTCGCGTTGCATGACGCGAAAGTCACCCTCCGCCTTTTCGACCCACTCTGCCACGAGTCGCTTGTGCTTCATAAACAACGACGCCCTTCTCAATGACATCCCGCATAAAACAGTCACCCATGGCCAATCGTTGCTGCACGGATCGGGGTGATCGGACGATGACATCGAGCGGAAAGGGCGCCCGTGTCGAAGACAAGATTTTGGCTGCCTGTCGAAACGGCTCTCCTTGAACCGGCATCACCACAAGGAAATCAACGTCCGAATCGGGGCCTGCCTGCCCTCGGCTATGCGAGCCGAACAAAATCACCTTGTCTGCATCAAACGCAGTGCCAATCTGGCTGCCGACGGCACGGATTTGCGACAGAGTGGCCACAGTTGCTTCCCAACAGGAAAATGCGACAGGTGAACAAGAATAGTTCGCTCAACGGCAATCCGGCAAATGTCTGGCCGCCTTCCTCGGATCTCCTGCTGCGGGCCCTCGGCCGCGAGGCATTCGATCGTCGCGGTCAGGCCCGGCGACTACCGCAGGCTCTTCGCGCGGCTTCGCCGCGGCGACGGCTGAGTCGGTAGAATCCCCGGCGATGGTGACGAAGAAACCTCGCATCGGACTGCTCACCGGCGGC
>JBJTDB010000078.1:0-7238 GCA_046092145.1 Planctomycetia bacterium
TGCGGGGGCGCAGGACGGGCCGACCGCCGGGGGCGGCAGGGGCTGCGTTGGCGGAGCGGCCATCGGCGCTTGCGGAAGCGGCTGGGCCGGAACCGGCTGCACGACGGGCGATGGGGCCGCGGGCAGGCTGCCTGCCGAAAGACGCGCCACCTCCGCGCGCCCCACCACCTCCTCCGGCGGCGTCACCGCTGCCGGCATCATCGCCAGATCGACGACGCGCTCGTCGCGAACCTCCCACGGCACGAGGTTCTCGGTCACGAAATCGAGCGGAAACACCTGATACCACGGAAGCGGAAACGGCTGCCGTACGGTGAGCGTCTCGAAGCCGTCCTTCACGAGACGGATCTTGCGGGTTCCGTAGTAGATAAAGTCGGTCGAAACGGGCGTCGTGCCGACCTGGTAATCATCGACGTAGACGAGCGCTCCCGGAGGGTTGCTTCGGATCGTCATCCGCCGCTGGACGCAGCCAAAACAACCGGCCAGCATGCAGGCGACGACGGCAACCGTGATGGCACGGAGGGGGCTGGGCATGGAGCGGACATATAGAAAGGAGTCGGCCACGGCCGCCAGACCAGCCAGCCTCCGCCCCGACGAACGCATATCGCCCCGGCCACGCCCCCCGGCTAGACTGGGCGGTTTTCGGCGGCAGTCGAATCTTCCCGGGATTTCCAGGCGTGGCCAAACGCACGACACTCGTTTCCAGCGACCGCTCGAACGTGGGCTGCCGACGGGCCATCAACCAGGATTCGCGAGCGATCATCGCTCCGACCGGGTCCGAGGAGTATCGCACCAGGGGATGGCTCTTCATCGTGGCCGACGGCATGGGGGCCCATGCAGCCGGCGAGGAGGCGAGCCGAATGGCCGTGGAGCGGGTGCCGGCCATCTACCGGAAGCTTTCCCACAGGACCCCTCCTGACGCACTGCTCCGCGCGCTCCAGCAAGCCAACGCCGAAATTCACGACAAGGGAGAAACCGACCTCTCGATGAAGGGCATGGGCACGACCTGCACGACACTGGTGCTCGTGCCTCGCGGCGCGCTCATCGGCCACGTCGGCGACAGCCGCGCCTACCGCATCCGCGGCCGAACCGTGGAACAGCTTTCCAAGGACCATTCGTGGGCCTGGGAGTGCGGGTCCGGCGGCAAGGAGGCGGACGACATCCCGAAGAACATCATCACCCGGTCGATGGGGCCACATCCCGAGGTCAAACCCGACATCGAAGGCCCGTTCCCCGTGCACGACGGCGACATCTTTCTGCTGTGCAGCGACGGGCTCTCGGGGCAGGTCTCCGATGCGGAGATCGGCCTTGTCACGTCGCATCTCGACGATCCCTCCCGTGCGGCCGAAGCGCTGATCGGGCTGACACTGGCCCGCGGCGCTCCCGACAACGTCACCGTCGTGATCGCGAAGGCCGGGCCGAAGGAGGTGACGAAGGTCTTCGCAAAACACGAGCCCTGGCCGCTCACCGACGCGGGCACGGCGGCGCCACGGGGCAAGCAACCTGCCTGGTGGTCGTTGGCCGCGGCCGCCGCATGCGTCTTCGTGGCCATGCTGATCAGTCCGTGGAGTGACCTCGTCCAAAATGGTTCCGGGTTCGTCAAAGAAGCGAGTCGCATTGGCGCGGTGACGGCCATCGTCGCGGGCGTCGTGTTCCTCTCCTACACGATCCTCTCGGTCGTGAACCAGGAGAAACACCCGACATCCCAGACGCGGGGCACCAAGGGGGGCCGGGGGCCTCACCGGAAAGCCGACTGCACCCCGACATTGCCGCTTCTGGAAGGGATTGCACGGAGCATCGATGCTGCATCGCGGGACCTCGGTTCGGAGGATGCCGATCGCCTGCGACAGCTCGTTGCGACGGCCCGCGAACGGGCCGCCGCACGCGGCTTCGAGGAGGCCGTCGCGGCCGCGGGCGACGCGCTTGTGATCCTTGCCGAAGCCATTCCGCGAAGGGTGGCGGCCCGGCATCCCGATGAATCGCAGGCCGACCCCGATCGGTCTGCCGGCGTCGGCTGAGCACCCGCTACACTGCGGCAGCCATGAAGATCATCTCCCGCTACGTGCTCGTCGAGCTGCTGCAGGTCTTTCTCGTGGCCCTTTCGGCGCTCACGCTCTTCATGCTCGTGGTCGGCCTCGTGAAGGAGGCCCAACTGCAGGGCCTCGGGCTCCTGCAGATCGTCAAACTCGTCCCGTACGTGCTGCCGGAGGCGATGCGCTTTGCGGTGCCCGGAACGATGCTCTTCGCCGTCGCCAGCGTGTTCGGGCGGATGTCGGCCACCAACGAGATCACCGCCCTCAAGGCGGCCGGGATCACGCCGATGGCGACGATCTGGCCGGCGCTGATGCTTGCGGTGGCGGTCAGTTTCATTTCGGTCTGGCTCAACGACGTCGCCGTGTCGTGGGGCCGCAACGGCGTCCGCCGGGTCATCGTCAGCAGCGTCGAGGAGATCATCTACGGCCGACTCCGGCAGCAGCGGTCCTACAGCACGCCGCAGGTGTCGATCAACGTGAAGGGGGTCGAGGGCCGCCGCCTCATCCGCCCCACGCTCTCGTTCACGCAGGGGGGCGCAGGTGGCACGCCCGCCACCGTATCGGCGGCCGAGGCCGAGATCACGACCGACGCCGACGCGAGTGAATTGATCGTCACCTTCCACAACGGCACGCTCCACATGGGAGACGTCAAAGCCGTCTTCCCCGACACGATCGTCCGCAAGGTGCCGCTCGACGCCGTCAGCCGCAAGGGAATCTCGTCGACGAGCCCGTCGGAGATCGCGATGGCCGACTTCCCGGCGGCCCGCGCCGACGAGCTCCAGCAGATCGACCGGCTCCAGCAGGTCGCCGCGGGCCGCACGGCCCTGGCGATCCTGTCGGGCCACCTCGAGCAGACGACCCCCGCCGCCACGGGCGGCAACGCAGCCGAGGTCAAGCATCACAGGAACCGTCTCACACGGATCATCATGGAGCCGTGGCGCCGCTGGGCCAACGGATTCAGCTGCCTCTGCTTCGTGCTCGTCGGCGCTCCGATGGCAATCCGGATGCGCAACGCCGACTTCCTCACGAGCTTCTTTCTCTGCTTCCTGCCGATCCTGGTCGTCTACTATCCCGTCTTCATGATGGGCATTTCGCGGGTCAAGGCGGGGGTCTTTCCTCCTCCGGCCGTCTGGGCCGGCAACGTCCTGATCACCCTGTGGGGTCTCTGGCTTCTGCGCCGCGTGGTACGGGGATGATTTGAGTGAAATGCCGCCCCACGAGCCACGGTGGAGCCGGCCCGCTTTCCGCTTCCCGCGTTCCTCTTTAAACTCTGCGAAATCTTCCAACCCCTCTCAAGGAGTCTCACGATGTCCCGCCCCGTCACGCTCTTCACAGGCCAGTGGGCCGACATGCCGCTGGAGGATCTGGCCCGCAAGGCGAGAGAGTTTGGCTACCAGGGGCTGGAACTCGCCTGCTGGGGTGATCACTTCGACGTGACGCGTGCGACCGAGGAGAGCGGCTACTGCGCCGCGAAGCGCGACACCCTCGAGCGGCACGATCTTTCCGTCTACGCGATCTCCTGCCACCTCGTCGGCCAGGCCGTCTGCGACCGGATCGACGAGCGTCACAAGTCGATCCTGCCGCCACACGTCTGGGGCGACGGCAATCCTGCCGGCGTCAACAAGCGGGCCGCGGAAGAACTCAAGCGAACCGCCCGTGCCGCGCAGCAGCTCGGCGTGTCGGTCGTCAACGGGTTCACCGGATCGTCGATCTGGCACCTGCTCTATTCCTTCCCACCGGTGCCCGATTCGATGATCGAAGCCGGCTTCCGCGAGTTTGCCGACCGTTGGCACCCGATCCTCGACGTGTTCGGGGAGTGCGGCGTGCGATTCGCGCTGGAGGTGCATCCGACCGAGATCGCGTTCGATACGGTCACCGCGCAGCGTGCGCTCGATGCCCTCGGCCGCCGCGAGGAGTTCGGCTTCAACTTCGATCCCAGCCATCTCCACTGGCAGGGCGTCGACTCGGTCGAGTTCATCCGCACGTTCCACGACCGGATTTACCACGTGCATGTCAAGGATGCCGTGGTGCATCTCGACGGTCGTGGCGGCATTCTGGGGAGCCACCTCAACTTCGGCGATCCGCGACGCGGGTGGGATTTCCGCTCTCCCGGCCGTGGCGGCGTCGATTTCGAGGAGATCATCCGGGCGCTCAACCAGATCGGCTACGAGGGCCCGCTCTCGGTGGAGTGGGAGGATTGCGGCATGGACCGGGAGCATGGCGCCGCCGAGGCGTGCGAGTTCGTGCAGAACCTCGACTTCGCCCCGAGCCGGCGGCAGTTCGATTCGGCCTTTGCCGAGGAGAGTTGATCGGGGGGGCGGCGCTTCCCGGGTTGCGGAGGAGCATCGACGATCATGGATGATCTCACGCGGCGCGGAGCGCTGGCGGTGCTCGGCTCCGCGCTGTGGGCATCGCCGACGGTCCGACAACGGGCCCTGCCGACGGTGGCCACCGGGTTCGAACTGCCGGCCCTTCCGGTTGGCGATGCCGAGCCCTGGTTCGCGACGGGCTTCATCGACCATGATTCGCCGCGTGGCTACGTCCACTGCCCGTCGTTGTGCGAAAAGCCCGACGGAGGGCTCGTCTGCTGTTGGTATGCCGGCACGCGGGAGGGCCATTCGGACGTCGCCGTGTGGCTGGCCGAATCGGCGAGGCCCGAGACGGCATCGACCGAATGGCCCGCGTGGTCCGCACCGCGGCCGATCGTGACCGCCCACTCGGCCAGGAACGACCTCGATCGCTTCGTCCGCAAGGTCGGCAATGGAGTCGTGTTCACCGACGCATCCGGACGGATGTGGCTCGTGTTCGTGACGATCGCCGTCGGCGGATGGTCGGGGAGCTCGCTCAACGCCATCTCGTCGATCGACGGCGGCCGCAGCTGGTCGCCGGCGAGGAGGCTTTCCCTGAGCCCGTTCTTCAACATCAGCGAACTGGTCCGTTCATCTCCGGTACGGCTGGCATCGGGGGAGATCGCGCTGCCGATCTACCACGAGTGCCTCGGCAAGTTTCCGGAAATGGCCTGGATGCGGCCCGATGGCGACCGGATCACGGCGGTCAAGTCGCGGATGGCCTGGGGGCGATCGTTTCTCCAGCCGTCGATCGTGCCGACCGGCCACCACGACGCCATCGCCTATCTCCGCGACCACTCCGCCTCCCATCGGCTCAGGGTGCAGCAGACCCACGACGGCGGCCGCACGTGGAGCGAGCCTGTGGCCACGCCCCTGCCCAATGACGATTCCAGCGTGGCTGCCGTGCGGATCTCCTCAGGCGCGATCCTGGTGGCCTTCAATGATTCCCCGAAGGGCCGAAGCAGCCTCGCACTCGCCGTATCGCCCGATGGCATCGGCGACTGGCGCCTCCTCACGCGTCTCGACGACGAACCCGGAATGACCTTCGACTACCCGTTCTTGATCCGCGACAGCCGGGGCATCCTGCATCTGGTCTCCAGCTGGAAAAAGAAGCGCGTCCGCCATGTGGCCTTCAACGAGGCCTGGGTGGAGTCGTGTTCCGGAGAGCCGATCGGAGAGACACGATGACGATCGTGTGGTGGTATCCGGTCGTGACCTGGTGCCTTCTGATCGCCGCGACGGCTCGCAGCCTTCTCGCGGTCGGCGCTCGGATCGGGCTTCCGGGCGGCCCCGGATGGCTTCCACTGGTGATCGGCGCGGCGGCGATGGTGCCGGTGTCGGGGCTGCCGATCGGCCGCTGGCTTCATGGCTTCATCGGAAGCATGAGCATCCCCTTCGCGGCCCTGCTCCTCGACGACGTGCTGTCGCCGCTGCTTCGCCGCCCCCTGCTCGATGACCGCGGCCGGCTGGCCGGCGCATGGCATGGTGCCGCGGCCTCGATGCTTCTCTATCCATGGGCACTCGGTCTGGGCCCTTTCGATCCCTACGCGATGGGCTGGGATATGGGCTCGGATCTCGGCTGGCGGACGCCTGGCGTGGCCGGAATGGCCGCATGTGCCGGCGTGGCGCTCGTCGTGTGCGGCAATCGCTTCGGGGCCGTACTGATCGCAAGCGGTGCCGCTTGGCAGGCGGGGCTGCTCGAATCGGACAACGCATGGGATTACCTCGTCGATCCGCTCTATGGAATCATCGCCACGATCACGCTGCTCGGGCGTGCCGTGACGGGCCGTCTCGTGCGCAGGCCCGCGGTGACCGCGTGCCTTGCGATGGCATGCCTCTGGCACGCCCCGGCGACGGTGGCGGCCACCGAAACGCCGGACGAGCGGCAGCTCGCCGAGCAATGGTTCGCGACGGCGACGGCGCTCCAGCGCCGGGCGACGCAGGCTGATCTCGGCGACCTTGGGGCATTGATCGGCCGATGGGAACTTCCCGTGGTCGCTGAACGGATCGTGGTGGTCGAGATTCCGTCACGGCTGGTGGTTCCCGAGTCGATCGACACGCCGACGGAGCAGGAGATCTGGGACGATTTCCTGTCGGCCAGACGGCGGCGGAGCGAGGGCCTCTTCGCCCTCGCCCTCGAGGCGGCGCGGGCACACGCGACCAAGCCCGACATGCAGCCGAGGAGTTCCGACGCCGTTCGCCTGCTCGCCCTGGCCCTTCGCGAGGATCCCGACCATGCCAGGGCGAGGAAAGCCGGCGGATGGGTGAAGCGGGGTGACGCATGGGTATGGCCGGAGGCGGCCCGACGGATCGACAAGGGGGAGGAGTGGTCGGTCGAACTCGGATGGCTGCCACGAACGCAGGTCGATCGTGCACGAGCCGGCGAGCGATACGAACGGGGCCGATGGGTTCGCGACGATGACGGCGAATCCCCGAGGCCGATTGATCGAGCCTGGACCTTTGCCACCGACCACTGGCAGATCCGCTCGACGGCGACGCGGGAGCACGCCGCCCTGCTCGCCCGGGAACTCGAGGAGACGCACGCCATCTGGCTGCAGGTCTTCGGTGGTTTTCAGCTGGAGCCGGCGGAGCTGGAACGGCAGTTCGAGGGGCGAGGCCGTGTCGCTCCCCGCAGTTCGTTCGCCGCGGTACTCACGGCGAACCGGCAGCAATACGTCGCCGAAATGTCGGCGGTCGAGCCGTTGGTCGGCCAGACGCTCGGCATCTACTGGACACCGACGCAAACGAGCTGGTTCTTCGTCGGCGAGGAGAGGACGCCCACCACCGTGCACCACGAGGCCACCCATCAGCTCTTCGGCGAGATGCGGAAGACGAGCCCGCTCGTCGGCGAGCGGTGCGG
>JBJTDB010000079.1:0-32174 GCA_046092145.1 Planctomycetia bacterium
GAAGGCATGGGCGAAGGTGTGGCCGTAATTGAGGACGGCACGGAGGCCGGTTACTTCCCGCTCGTCGTGTTCGACGACCTCGGCCTTGATCGCCGCGGATCGCTCCACGGCATGCACGAGCGACGCGGGCTCACGGTTCACAAGCGCCTCCGCGTGCTCATCGAGCCAGTCGAAAAAGCCGGCGTCGAGAATCATGACGTACTTCACGACCTCGGCGAGGCCGCTTCTGAACTCGCGTCGCGGCAGACTGGCGAGCGTGTCGGTGTCGGCGAAAACGCCCCGTGGCTGCCAGAAACATCCAACCAGATTCTTGCCACCGTCGAGGTTGATCCCGGTCTTGCCGCCGATGGCGCTATCGACCTGCGCCACGAGCGTGGTTGGCACCTGCCAGAAGGGGAGACCTCGTGCGAACGTGGCCGCCACGAATCCCGCGAGATCACCGACCACACCGCCCCCGACGGCGACGACATGCGTCTGACGGTCGATGGCCTTGGCCGCCAACGCATCCCACAGCCTGTGAGCTTCGGCGATCGATTTCGACGCTTCGCCGGACGCGACGGAGAGCGGAATCGGCTCGATGCCCGCCGCACGCAGTGCATCGATGACGGACACCGCGTGGGTGTCGGCGACAGCGGCATCATGAACGACCACCGCGCGACGACCGCCGGCCGATGCGACGGCCTCGCCCACTCCACGCGCGGCCCCCGGGGCGATGACGATGTCGTAGGAACGGTCCGGTGCGTCGCCTGCGGCGGGAGCGCCCGGGAACTGGACGCGGATCGTGGGCACGGTCAGGCCACGCTCACCCGTTCGAGGTCGGCGGGCGTGACGGTGATCACGCGGGCGAAGCCGGTGTGCTGGCGGACGTAGTCGAGATCGGCCGCCTCGCCCGGGGCGGCGTGCAGCAGGGCTTCCACCCGGGCCTTGTCGGCAGGCGACCAGTCTTCGTAGTCGTCGGGCCAGATGGTGTGATGCTCGACGACCAGGGCTTCACGGTAGGGGTCGAGAGCGTTTGGCATCGGGAGAAACTCCGGGGGCCGGCGGCCAGGCCGAGCGGGGCAGGCGGCCCATGCCGCCCGCCAGCGGCGTCGAGTATACAGTCGGTATGCCCCTCGCACCGTCAGACCCGTCGTTTCGCCCCGGCTCGATCCTTGTCGTGTCCTTGATCCTGCTCGGGATCGCCGCCGGCGGCCTGGCGATCGGGTATCAGCGGGCCCAGACACGCCGCTGCCTCGCCTTTTACGGCCCCGAGGCGGCCAGGCGGGTGTCGAAGGCTGCCACGGTCGAATTGGTGAAAGTCGCCCCGTCCGGTCAACCGGGGCGGCTCGTCGTGACGGATCGATACGACGTGACGTCTGCCAAGGGGATCGTCCACATGCGTCGCGGGCTCGTGGAAGACGCGGGATTCAGATGGGCTGCCGAGAAGCCGGCCGTCGCCCTGCCCTTGGAATCGTGGGATTATGCCCTCGTCTTCACCGATTCCGACGGGAGCAGTACGACGGTCGTCGTCGATCTGGACCCACACGGGGGATGGTTGGCCGTGGTCGGCCAAGGGGGCAGGGTGGCCTTGGGGCGGCTTGGCCGAGGGCTCACCGAATGGATCGGAGCGACCAGCCCGAGGCGTTGAAAGCCTGAAATCGGCCGGTGAAATCGGGCTATGGCCTCGCCCGGCCGACCCCTATCCTTCCGGGCATGAGGTCCATCGCCGTTGCCAACCAGAAGGGCGGAGTGGGTAAGACCACCACCTCCGTCAACCTCGCCGTGGGGCTTGCCCGCGCCGGCCGTCGAGTGTGCTTGATCGATCTCGACTCCCAGGCCCATGCCACGCTGCATGTCGGCGTCATGCCCGGGTCGCACCCGCTCTCGTCGTATGACGTGCTCGTCGGTGGCGAGCCGCTGTCTGCCGCGATGGTGCCGGCGGGCGACCATCTCTGGGTCGTGCCCGCGCACATCGACCTTTCCGCCGTCGAAATGGGGCTTGCCGCAACCAACGGCCGCGAATCGATCCTGCGGCAGCGGTTGGCGGCCGACCCGCGGTGCAACGGCTCGGCGGATGACCCATTCGACTATCTCATCATCGATTGCCCCCCGTCGCTCGGGCTCCTGTCGCTCAACGCGATGGCCGCGGTCGATGAGGTGCTTCTCCCGCTCCAGCCCCACTTCCTCGCGCTCCACGGCCTGAGCAAACTGCTGGAAACGATCGAAATGGTCGCGGAACACGTCAATCCGCGGCTCCGGCTGCTCGGCGTGGTGCTCTGCATGTTCGAGGCAGGCACCCGACTCGCTGCCGAGATCGGCCGCGATGTCGAGACCTTTTTCGCATCCGAAGCAGGCCGTCACCCGTCATGGGAGGCGGCGCGGCTGTTCGAGACACGGATCCGGCGCAATATCCGGCTGGCGGAGGCGCCGAGCTTCGGCCAGTCTGTTTTCGACTATGCCGCCGATTCAAACGGCGCCGAGGATTACGCCGCGTTGGCCGCGGAAGTCGATCGCACGGTGGTGGCCTGCCGGGAGCCCGTCCGCTGCGTTGCGTGATCGGCCACGGCTGCCGAGAGGTCGCCTGCCGTGGCGGCTGACGCGTGCAGTTCGGGGAACCACCAATACGAGGATGCGTAGGGATCGACGCCGGTAAGGATCCCGGTGTGGTCGAAGTCTTCAGCCGACACGAACGGTGATTCGCCGCCGGAGACTCGCGAAGCGTCCGCCCGAGTCGGGGCGATCGATCGAGGCGGATGGCTACGGTTGGTGACAAGCATCGATTTCGTGACCGGCATCGACGTGGTGGTGGGTGGTTTCCCGGGAATCGAGTCGTGCCAGTGTCTTTCGGCAGTCCGAATGACGGGAGCCCACTTTTGACGAAATCTGCGGATTCCGAAAAGATTGTGCTTTGGGACGATTGGGTAATCAAGGATGGCCGTGCAGCATGACGCATCAGCCGTTTTCCAGGCCTTTTGCCGACTTTTCGTATGCTGGGGCCGATGAACACATCGTTTCATGAGTCCGTTTTTCAGGTGTCCGCGATGACCGGTCGCATGGCTGTTCGGCTGGCCGCCGTCGTGTCGGTTTCGACCCTTCTGGGAACGGACCTGCTCGGCCGCGTCGGCATGGCTGCGCCCCCGACCGGGTTTCGCGAACTCGCGCCGGGCACGCTCACCGTGATCCCCGCCGACGCCGCCGCGGAAGACACGGTGCGGCACAAGGACCTCGTCGATGTCACCGTCGGCCTGGCCGACATGGCGTGGACACCGAAGCAGGAATCGGTGAACGGCACGCTCGTGCACGTCGCCAAGAATCGCGATTTCGCGTTCGACGTGTGGTGTTTGGAATTCGCCTTCAAGCTCCCGAGGCTGATCGACGTGCAGGTGCCCGTGCTCGACCAAGGCGGAAAGCTCGTGCTCGGAAGCAAGCGGTGCTGGTACCTCATCTACCGGGTGCGAAACGTGGGGGGGCGTCGCACGCGGATCGATCCCGATGACCCGACGAAGCGAGAGGTTGAAACGTTCGAGACACCGATCCGCTTCATGCCGCACTTCGTCCTCGAAAGCCTCGAGGGGCTGACCGACGAGGAGGGGCTGACGGCCTACCGGGCGTATCTCGACAGGATCGTGCCGGCCGCCATGGGCCCGATCCGGCAACGTGAGGATCCGGCCCGACGCTTTCTCGACAGCGCCCAGATGGCCGAGGAGCCGATCGCTCCGGGCCAGGAACGATGGGGTGTTGCGGTGTGGGAGGATGTCGATCCACGGTTCGACTTTTTCTCGATCTTTGTGCAGGGCCTCACCAACGCGATCGATTGGAAACTCCGCGATGACGGGGCGGGCAAGGGGGCGGGTGAACTGTCCTACGAGGCGATCAAGTCGCTCCGGCTCGATTTCTGGCGGCCCGGCGACGCGCGTCGTGAATCCGAGGACGAGATGAGCATCGGCTACGCGGGCATCTTCGAGCGGATGGCGCTGGGCACGGAGATCGTGCATGCCATTGCTCGGCCCGCCGAGACGGCGGCTCGTCCGGCGGACGGGTTCGCCGCGATGAAGCTCGACTGGGCCGATCTTGTGGAACCGGCCGACGGCCCGAACGCGCGGTTCGTGCCGCTGGTGAAACTGCTCCGTGCCCTGGCCGCTCTTCCGACTGCAGAACGGCCCGTTGTCATCCGCGACATGGTGGGCGATCTGGGCGCCGTCTCGCTCGACGAACTCCTGCGATTGCTCCCTCCGCGGCCTGGCAAGGATCCGTTGGAATCCCTGGCCACGCTCGTCGAGGGGCTCGTCGAGATTCCCGATGCCGCGGGGCGGCGGCGGAAGGCCGTTGAATATTTTGGCGCCGCGGCGCCCAAACTCGACTGGCTGGCCAAGGAGGTGATTGTGGCGAGGCAGGTGGCCGCCCTCGATGAGGCCGATGTCCACCCGGCCGCCCTTGAAAACGTCGGCCCGCAGCAGGCCTTCGCCGCGGTCCATGACCGGTTCGACGAGGTGGCGGACGCCGGCAGGCGGGAGCGGCTGATCCTCGGACTTTTCGGCCCCCGGGGAGCCGACCTCTACGCCGATGCCACGAAACAGCACGAGGGAATTGACCATGCCTGGGTTTTCCGCTACGAAAATGCCGATTCCCCGTAGAGAGTGTGTGTCCGGCCCGAGTGGCCTAGAGGATCGAGGAGACAGGTCATGGCCCATAAAAAAGGTCAGGGTTCGAGCCGCAACGGTCGTGATTCCAACGCCCAGCGCCGCGGTGTGAAAAAGTTCGGCGGCGAGCAGGTTCGTGCCGGGAACATCCTCGTCCGCCAAGTCGGCACGAAGTTTCATCCGGGACGCAACGTCGGCATGGGCACCGATTACACCCTCTTCGCACTGGTCGATGGCGTCGTTGGTTTCGACCAGGAAGGCCGGCGTGTGAACGTCATCGCCTGACCCCCTGATGCGGGTCGGGCCCAACAGGCCGGGCGGATCGCGTGTTTGTCGATCGCGTGCAGATCGAGGTGGCTGCCGGCCACGGTGGCAGGGGATGCCTCAGCTTCCGTCGTGAGAAATACGTTCCCCTCGGCGGTCCCGATGGTGGAAACGGCGGCGACGGGGGCAGCATCATTCTTCGAGCCGAGGCCGGTGTCGATTCCCTCGCCGCACTGGCCCATCGGCGCCAGTGGCGCGCGGCATCGGGCACTGCTGGTGGCCCTGCCAATTGCCACGGACGGGCGGCCCAGGATCTCGTGCTGCTCGTTCCCCCCGGCACGATCGTCGTCGATGACAACACGGGCCTCGTGCTCAAGGATCTTGCATCGGCCGGCGAGCAGATCGTTGCCGCCCGCGGAGGCGCCGGCGGTAAAGGCAATCAGCACTTCAAGACCTCGACCAACCGCGCGCCTCGGGAAACGACGCCGGGAGAGCAGGGAGAAGTCCGTCGGCTCACGCTGGAGCTGAAGGTGATCGCCGACGTCGGCCTCGTCGGCAAGCCCAACGCCGGCAAGAGCACTCTCCTCTCCCGCCTCTCGCGGGCGAGGCCCGAGATCGCCGACTATGCCTTCACGACCAAGTCGCCGATGCTCGGCATGGTGGCGGTATCTCCGGACCGCAGTTTCGTGCTGGCCGATTTGCCGGGGTTGATCGAGGGCGCCCATGCCGGGGCGGGCCTTGGCCACGAATTTCTCAGGCATGTCGAGCGGGCCGGAATCCTGGTGCATGTCGTCGAGCCGATGCCCGTGGATGGGAGCGATCCTCTCGAAAACTATCGGGCCATCCGCGAGGAACTCGTCCGATACGATGCCTCGCTCGGACAGCGGCCGGAGGTGGTCATCATCAGCAAGTCCGAACTCCCCGGATCCGAAGCGGTGCGGACGCGTCTGGCCGCTGAACTCGGTCGCGACGTGCTGGCGGTGAGCGCGGTCACGGGGCAGGGGCTCGACCGGCTCCTGCGGTCGGTGGTGGCACTGCTCGATGCCCGTCCTTCATGAGGGAGCCGCTATGGCCGTGCGTGGGGCGGGGCTGCCCGTGCCCCGTCGCCGGACGTTCACCTCGGCCCTCCAGGCCTCGGCTCTCTGCATGTCCGCTGCGCTTCGCCCTCCAGGCTCCGCTTGCTCCCATAGCCCGGCAGCGGGGCACGGGCAGCCCCTCCCGGATCCGTTGGGCTCCGGAAGCCCCGGGTGGAAACCCGGGGACAATGCGGTTCCCAACCCCAAAACCCCCTCGGTTTCGGTGGGGGCTTCCTCCTCACAAAATGCAAGACGCGCGTTCATAATGGCCCCATGAATTCTTCTGCGACCTCCTCTTCGTCTGTCCGTTCCGTTGACGCGCTGCTTGTCGCCGATGTCGGCAACTCTCGGATCAAGCTTGGCGTCGTGAGCGGGCCGGGTGTCGGTGCGAGCCTGCCCGTGATCGCGAAACGGCACGATCTTGAAAGCCGGTCGTTCCGCCCCGAGTCGCTCGAACAATGGCTGCGGTCCGCCGCCCCCGGGCCGGCGATGATCGTCGTGGCCAGCGTGCACGATGCGGCGGCGGCTCGGCTGGAGGCGGCGATCGCCGCGGTGTCGGCCACGCAGCATCGGCCGCTCCGGCAGAGGCGGATCGGCCATGCCGATGTTCCCGTGGCGATCGGGCTCCCGGAGCCGCACCGGGTGGGCATCGATCGGCTGGCGGGAGCCGCCGCGGCCGCTCGCATCAAACTGGCCGACCGTCCGGCCATCATCGTCGATTGCGGCACTGCGGCGACGGTCGATGTCGTGTCGGCCACGGGCGAGTTTCTCGGCGGGGCGATACTGCCGGGGCCGTCTCTCATGGCCCGAGCCCTCGCCGAGGGCACCAGCCGGCTGCCCGAGGTGGCGGCGCTGGAGCAGGGGAGCGTTCCGCCGATGCCGGGCCGATCGACGCAGGAGGCGATCGCCGCGGGGATCGGCTGGGGGATGCGGGGCGCCATCGCGCGGCTGGTCGAGGAGGCTCGCCGATCGTTGACCGGATCGCCAGAGCCGCAGATGATCCTCACCGGCGGCTGGCGGTCGGCTGTCCGCGATGCGGTTCCCGGGGCTTTGGAGGTGCCCGACTTGGTCCTCTGCGGGGTCGCGTTGGCGGCCGATCACGTCGGCTCCCGCTGAAACGCTACAATCGGCTCGACCATGGCCACCCCACGACACGAGCCGAACAACACCGCCGCACCGTCGCCGCCTCGATCCGGCGATCGGGGCCGTGCGACGGCGCTGGTCGCCGCGCGGGTGATCGAGGAAACGCGGGGTACCGACGTCGTCGTGCTCGACCTGCGAAAGGTCACCGATGTCTTCGATTACTTCGTGATCGCGACCGGCACCAGCCGCCGTCAGATGCATGCCATGGCCGACGAGGTCAAGCACGCGATCCATCGTGACTGCCGCGACGATGCCCGGAGCGTGGAAGGCTACGAGGATGGCCACTGGATCGTGATGGACTACGGCGATGTCGTGATCCACCTTTTCGACGTCGAGTCGCGGGAGTATTGGGATCTGGAGAACCTCTGGAGCGATGCTCCGCGGGTGCCGCTTCCCGCCGCCGGGGTGACGGCCGGATGAACGACGACGAGTCCTCCAGTCCGATGGCGGCCGGCGCGGCCGCATGCGTGAATTTTCGCTCTGCCCTGCGGGGCATGTTCTCCGCCGCGCTCCAGCGGCTCGCCGCCGAGGGCATCGTCGCGATCTCCGCGGACGAACTGCCCGGGCTGCTCGACCAGGTGCGTGAGACGGCCGACCCGAAGTTCGGCGACTACTCCGGCACCATGGCCATGCCGCTTGCCAAGCGGGCCGGCATGAAGCCTCGGGACATGGCTGCCGCGATCATCGCGAGGCTCGACGTGGGCGACCTGTTCGAGCCTCCCTCCGAGCCGGTGGGGCCCGGGTTCATCAATCTGCGGGTGCGAGACGACGCCCTTGCCCGTGCCGTGACGGCGGCCTGCCGCGATCCACGGGATGGCGTGGTGACGGTCGCGTCGCCGACGACGATCGTGATCGATTACTCATCGCCGAACGTCGCCAAGCCGATGCACGTCGGCCATATCCGATCGACCGTGATCGGCGACGCCCTGTCCCGGATTCTCCGGTTTCGCGGCCACCGCGTGATCACCGACAACCACCTCGGCGACTGGGGCACCCAGTTCGGCATGATCCTCTGGGGATGGAAGCACCTCCGCGACGAGGAGGCTTTCGCCGCCGATCCGACGGCCGAGCTCGGCCGGCTCTACCGGCTCGTCCGCAAGCTCGCCGACGCGAAGCCGGAGGAGCTTTCGCGGGATGCGGGTGCGGCGGCCCTCCTCGCACGGCATCCCGACGTCGGCCGGGAGGTGCTTCTGGAGACGGCGAGGCTCCACGCGGGTGATCCGGAAAACCGGGCCCTCTGGGAGCGGTTCATGCCGGTCTGCCGAAGCGAGATCGACCGCATCTATGCAAGGCTGCATGTCTCGTTCGACCACACGCTCGGCGAGAGCTTCTACCAGCCGATGCTGGCGGCGGTGGTCGACGAACTCGTCGGCATCGGGCTCGCCCGCGAGAGCCGAGGGGCGATCGGCGTGTTTCTGCTGGGCGACGATGCGCCGCCCCTGCTGGTCCGCAAGGCCGACGGGGCGTTTCTCTACGCGACCACCGATCTCGCCACGATCCGCTGGCGGATCGAGCACTGGAAGCCCGATCGCATTCTCTATGTGGTCGATCACCGACAGAGCCAGCATTTCGAGCAGGTCTTCGAGACGGCGCGGCGATGGGGCATCCGTGGCGTCGAGTTCGTGCATGTCGCCTTCGGCACGGTGCTCGGCGAGGACGGCAGGCCCTACAAGACACGGGCCGGCGACACCGTCGGCCTCGAGTCGCTGCTCGACGAGGGCGTGGAGCGGGCGGCGGCGATCATCTCGGCCGATGCGAGCCGGGCCGCGATGAGCGATGCCGAACGTCGCCACGTGGCCGAGACCGTGGGCATCGGCGCCATCAAATACGCCGATCTCTCCCAGAACCGGACCACCGATTACGTGTTCAGTTTCGACAAGATGCTGCAACTGACCGGCAACACGGCCGCCTACATGCAATATGCCGTCGCCCGCGTGGAGGGGATCTTCACGAAAGGGGGCGTCGATCGCGACCGCCTGCGGCAGGGGCTTCGGGAGATCCGGCTGGCCGACCCGAAGGAGCGAGCCCTGGCCTTGGAACTGCTGCGTTTCGGCGAGGCGCTCGAGGACGTCGAGGCCGACTATCGTCCCAACGTGCTCACGGCGTGGATCTACGAACTGGCAGGCTGCTACTCGACGTTCTACGACTCGCTGCCCGTGCTCAAGGCGGAGGGGGGCGAGCGGGAAAACCGCCTCGCGCTCTGCGACCTCACCGGTCGCATCCTCCGCAAGGGCCTCGAACTGCTCAGCATCGGCACCGTGGAGCGCATGTGATGGCGATTTCAGCGAGGGGCAGCCCCGAGCACGCGAACGGCAAGAGATTCACGAGAAACCCGTATGAAACGTTCCCTGGAAAACATCCGCAACATCGGCATCGTCGCCCACATCGACGCCGGCAAGACCACGCTCACGGAACGGATGCTGTTCTTCACCAAGACCAGCCACCGTCTCGGCGAGGTCGATCGCGGCACGACGATCACCGACTTCGATCCCGAGGAGCAGGAGCGGGGGATCACGATCTATTCCGCCGCGGTGTCGTTCCGATGGCGGGATGTCGCGGTGAACCTGATCGACACTCCCGGCCACGTCGATTTCACCGCCGAGGTGGAGCGGAGCCTGCGGGTGCTCGACGGCGCGGTCGTCGTCTTCAGCGCCCGTGAGGGTGTGGAGGCCCAAAGCGAGACGGTCTGGCGGCAGGCCGACAAGTACGGCGTGCCGCGGATCGCGTTGGTGAACAAGCTCGACCGGGAGGGGGCCGACTTTTTCGGCACGGTCGATCAGATCGAGAAGCGGCTTCGGGCGCATCCGCTGGTGTTGCACGTGCCGCTGGGGCTCGGACCGCCGCACGTGAAGGATCCCTTTCGCGGGATCGTGGATCTCGTGGAAATGCAGCTGCTCACGTTTCCTCCGAAGGAGGAGGCCCTCGCCGGCGGCGCGGCGATCACCGCGGTCACGGTATCACCGATTCCCGACGAACTCGCCGAAACGGCCGCCCAATGGCGGGAGCAGCTCGTCTCGACCCTCTTCGACATCTCCGACGAGATCGCGGAACTGGCGATGGCCGACGCGCCGATCCCGCCCGAGTTGATGCGGAAGGCGATCCGGCAGGCGACGATCCAGCGGAAGGTCGTGCCAGTGCTGGCCGGCTCGGCCCTCGACTGCATCGGCATCCAGCCGGTGCTCGACGCCGTGGGCTGGTATCTGCCAAGCCCCGCCGACGTGCCGCCGGTGCAGGGGCTCGATCCGGCGACGCTCGACGCGAAGAAGGGGGCCCCGACGACGATTTCCAGAAAGGCCGACCCGAAGGAGCCTTTCTGCGGGCTTGTCTTCAAGATCATCGCCGAGAAGCACGGCGATCTCTATTTCGTTCGGGTCTACTCGGGCACCCTCAAGGCGGGCAGTCGGGCCTGGAATCCGCTGCGGCAGAAGAAGGAAAACATCGCGCAGTTGTGGCATGTGCAGGCCGACCGACGCGAGCAGATCGACGAGGCCTACGCGGGCGACATCGTGGGCGTGATCGGCCCGCGGGCGAGCGTCACCGGCGACACCCTCTGCGATTCGGCCTCGCCGATCCTGCTCGAGAGCATCCAGTTTCCCGAGACGGTGATCTCGATGGCGATCGAGCCCGAGACGAGCCTTGAGCGGAAGAAACTCGCCGAGACGCTCGAGATGATGAAGCGTCAGGATCCGACGTTCCGCGCCGTCGAGAGCGAGGAGACGGGGCAGACGCTGATTTCGGGCATGGGAGAGCTCCACCTGGAGGTGATCCGGCATCGCCTCGAGCGAGACTTCAACCTCCATTGCCGCGTTCACAAACCGCGGGTGAGCTACAAGGAGACCCTCGCCAAGGCGGTCACCGTGACGGGCGACGTGGATCGGCAGGTCGCGGGCCAAAACCTCGTCGCGACGGTCACGCTTCGCGCCGAGCCGATCGATGACCAGGCCGGCCCGATCGTGGAGCAGGCATGGTTTCCACAGAGCGAATCGCTCGCGACGCTCGCCGCCCTCATGACGCAGTCGGTCCGCGAGAGCGCCGAGCGAGGTGGTCTCAAGGGGTGTCCGCTCTGGGGGATGCGAATTCGCGTGCTCGAAAGCCCGATCCCCGATCCGCCTCCGGGTGACGTCGCCGTCCGCATGGCCGCGGCGGAGGCGATCGACAGGATGCTCGACGCCGCCGGCACCGTGCTGCTCGAGCCCGTGATGAGGGTCGAGGTGAGCGTGCCGGAAGAGCATCTCGGCGACGTGATCAACGATCTCCAGCAGCGGCGGGCGATCATCACGGCCACGGAGATCCGCGGCGGCATCAACGTGCTCACGGCCGAGGCGCCGCTGGCGAGCATGTTCGGCTATTCGGCCGCCGTGCGAAGCGTGAGCCAGGGGCGTGCGAGCTTCACGATGGCCCCGCTGCGATACGGACCCGCCCCGGCCGAGATGGCCGAGGCATTCGTGTGAGCCGGGGCCCTGCCGGCGCAATGGGCGGCCGCGATGATTGAGGAGGGGGTGCCACATGACGGCGCAGACTGTTTTCGTGAGTCGGATCTGGCGGAAAGATATGCTTGGCGGTTCAGTTCCTACCCTCGTCGTGGAGTTCGCCATGAAGATTCGACCGGTTCTGGTGCTGCTTCTGATCTCGTCTTCGGCATGCGGCCTTTTCGCCGCGGCTCCTGCGTCGGCACGGGACACTGAGGTGCTGAGACGACATCGACTTCAATGGCAGACACGAGCATGCCGCTGCCGAGTTTCAACGTCCCCTGTCGTGCCGCCATGTGCGGAGCCGGACGGGATGGAACGGCTTTTCAACGGCCGAGACCTTTCTGGCTGGGATGGTGATCCGCGGCTGTGGAGCGTGCGTGATGGCGTGATCCATGGCGAAACCACGCCCGACAGGGTGGCCAATGGCAACACCTTTCTCATCTGGCAGGGGGGAGAAGTCGGTGACTTCGAGCTGCGGCTCTCGTTTCGATGCAATGCGACCAACAACTCCGGGATTCAGTATCGGTCGCGGCATATCACGGACGATTCGGCCCGCAATCAATGGGTGGTTCGCGGTTACCAGCACGAGATCAGGAACGAAAACACGTTCCCTGATGTTTCGGGATTCATCTACGACGAGGGGGGCTCCCGCGGTCGGATCTGTCAGGTGGGCGAGCGGGGCACTTGGGAGCCGGATGGCAAGCGGGTGATCGGCAGGATCATCGAACAGGAAGAATTCACGAAGCTCATGAGGCTGGACGATTGGAACGACGTCGTCATCCGGGCGGAGGGAAACCATGTTCGCCACTGGCTCAACGGCAGGCTGATCCTCGATTTCACCGACAACGAGCCGAAACTCGCCCTCTCCAAGGGGGTTCTGGCCCTCCAGCTCCATGGCGGAAAGCCGATGTGGGCCGAGTATCGCGACATCCGTATGAAGCGGATTCCGTGACCGAAGCGGGGGCCGAATCGCGCGGACGAGCCGGAGTACCGCTGATTCGGCCCTGAAAATCCAGTGTGTTGACACGCTGATGGGCGGCTTTTAGATTCCGGGGCTCAATCCCGCAGCGCTCTCCGTGGCATCCCCGGCCGCGAGAGGCGTCGCGAAAAAAGCCCGTTTCGGGTTTTTCTTCCGGGTTGCGAGGCTTTCCAGCCGCCGCGGCCATGCGTTCGATTGGACGGCACGATCCCAAAAAGACGTGCCGGTGCGCCAACATTTTGGAGTTTCACCGTGGCCGGCCCGACCCAGGAAATCATCCGCATCCGCATGGAAGCCTACGATCACGCCGTGCTCGATCAGAGCGCTGCGGAGATCGTCGATACCGCCAAGCGGACGAACTCCGAGGTCCATGGCCCGATTCCGCTGCCGACCCGGATCGAGCGGTACACGGTCCTCTCCAGTCCGCACATCGACAAGAAGGCCCGGCAGCAGTACGAGATCCGCACTCACAAGCGGGTGATCGACATCGTCCAGGCAACCGCCAAGACGATCGAGGCTCTCAATAAGCTGAGCCTGCCGGCCGGCGTCGACATCAAGATCAAGGCATCATCGCGGTAACGGAGCCGCGAGGCCAAGAACAACGAGGAACCAGTCAGGAGCGCACGAAAAAGCATGCTTGGAAGGCGTTGCGGGTAAGAGTCGGGACGGCCTGCCTTCAGGTGGGTCGATGCAGTCCCGGGTGCTCCCGCAGCCGACGGCTTCGAGCGTGATGGCGAGGCGAAGGCCGGCGCGAATGCGTTGGCGAATATCGTTTCGCGGGCGAAAAAGACATGGCTGCAACCGAAACCTCCTCCACCGTGGCTGGGAAGGCTGGCCGCAAGGGTCTGCTGGGCCGCAAGGTCGGGATGACGCAGGTGTTCGACGCCGACGGCACCGTGGTGCCGGTCACCGTCATCGAGGCCGGGCCGTGTCCGATCCTCGTGGTGCGGACGGCTGAGCGAGATGGCTACGCTGCCGTGCAGGTCGGCTTTCTCGACAAGCCTCGCCGGCTCGCGAGTCGTTCTGTTCGTGGGCAGGTCGCCAGCCTCGAGAGCAAGCGGGCCAAAGCTCGTGCCGAGGCTGGTGTGGCTGCGGCCCCCAAGGCCGACTGCGAGCCGAAGCGGTATGTGCGTGAGCTGCGTGGCCTCTATGACGGGGCCGCCGTCGGGCAGGTCCTCACCGTCGATCTTTTCGAGGGTGTCGGCTTTGTCGATATCACCGGCACCTCGAAAGGCCGCGGCACGGCTGGCGTCATGAAGCGGCATGGCTTCAAGGGTCAGCGTGCCAGCCATGGCGTGAAGAAGGTGCATCGCCATCAGGGCGGCACCGGCATGAACACATCGCCCGCCCGTGTCTTCAAGGGCAAGCGGATGGCCGGTCGCTACGGCAACGAGCGATCGACGATGCGCAACGTGAAGCTCGTGCGGATCGATAAAGACAACAACCTGCTGCTCGTCCGTGGCGCCGTGCCAGGTCCGAACGGCAGTTACGTGGTGGTGCGGCAGACGAACAAGATCAAGAAGGTCGGGGTCGCCGCTCCCGCCGGCAAGAAGAAGGCTGGTGGCAAGTGAATCTCGCCGTGTACGACATCGCCGGCAAGAAGGTCGGCTCCTACGAAATCGATCCCGCGGATTTGGCCCCCGAGGTCAACAAGCAGCTGCTGCATGACGCCGTCGTCATGTATCAGGCCAACCTCCGTCAGGGCACCCAGAAGACCAAGACTCGTGGCGAGGTGGCCGGCTCCACCAAGAAGCTCTATCGCCAGAAGGGCACGGGCAACGCCCGGGCCGGTGCCCGTCGCAGCGGCACTCGTCGGGGCGGTGGTCATATCTTCGCCAAGCGTCCGCGGGATTTCGGCTGGAGGATGCCCCGCAAGTCGCTCCAAACCGCCACTCGGATGGCTCTTGCGTCGCGGCTGGCCGACAACGAAGTGAGGCTCGTCGATGGTATCTCGCTCGAAGCGCCCAAGACGGCCGCCATCGCGAAGCTGATCAAGGCGCTCGGCCTTTCGGAGCAGACGGTGCTCTTCTCGCCCGAGAAGCACGACGGCAATGTCTGGAAAAGTGCCAGGAACATCGAGGGCATGACGGTGTCGCCCGTCGGCGAGCTCAATGCATGGTCGATCCTTCGTCCGCGGGCGATCGTCATGACCAAGGGGGCCATCGACGCATTCCGGGCGGCGGCGGTCGCTGCGTCCAAGGCGAAGAAGCCTCGTCGCGCCCGGGCGAAGTCCTCGGCTACGGCGTCTGCCCCGAAGCGGGCTCGTGCCGTGAAGGAGAAATAATCGATGGCTGTTCCCGTTCCTCCTCCGCCGAAGCTTTCCGCCCACCTCGCGCCGCACCAGGTGATCGTGCGTCCGTTGGTCACCGAGAAGGGGATGCATCGCGCCACGCGTCACAACGCCTACTCCTTCGAGGTCGTTCCGGCGGCCACCAAGGCCGATGTGCGAAGAGCCGTCGAGGAGCTCTTCAACGTGAAGGTCGAGAAGGTCGCCGTTCAAAACAAGGTTGGAAAGATGCGCCGCAGTCGGATGCGTCGCACGAGCACGAAGGCCTGGAAAAAGGCGATCGTGACTCTCAAGCCGGATTCCAAGATCAACCTCTTCTGACCAAGGCCCCGTTTCACGATCGGCACGACGCCCTCCACGACGCAACTGGATCCACGCCATGGGAATTCGCACCTATAACCCGACCAGTCCCGGCCGCCGCGGCGCGAGCGTTTCGGATTTTGCCGAACTCACGGCCGGTGCCGCTTCGCCGAAGGGATTGCGGGTTCGCAAGAAGAAGAAGGGCGGCCGCAACAACCAGGGCAAGATCACGTCTCGGCATCGTGGCGGTGGCCACATGCAGCACTACCGGCTCATCGATTTCCGTCGCAACAAGGACGGGGTTGCGGGCACGGTTCACTCGATTCAGTACGACCCCAATCGCACCTGCCGTATCGCGCTGGTGCACTATGCCGACGGGGACAAGCGGTTCATTCTCGCGCCCGAAGGGTTGAAGATCGGGGCGGTGGTGCAAAGCGGCGAGTCGGCCCCGCCCGAGGTCGGCAACTGCCTGCCGATGACGGCGATCCCGCTCGGAATGCAGGTCCACAACATCGAACTTCAGGCGGGGCGTGGCGGGAGGCTGTGTCGGTCGGCCGGTTCGTCGGCCGTGCTCGTCGCCCGCGAGGCGCAGTGGGCGCAGCTCACGCTTCCGAGCGGCGAGATTCGCCGGGTGCCTGCGGCCTGCCGGGCGACGATCGGCGCCATCGGCAACGCCGACCATATGAACATTGTGCTCGGCAAGGCCGGGCGAAAGCGATGGATGGGGATCCGTCCTCATGTCCGCGGCACCGCGATGAATCCGATCGACCATCCGCATGGTGGTGGTGAGGGCCGCACCAAGGGTGGCCGTCATCCGGTGAGCCCGACGGCTTCCGCGGCTTTCGGGTTCCTCCGCCCTTGGCACTCTTGCCCGTCGGGCGCCGCCATTCTCCGACGGCGGAAGAGCCGTCGCTACGGCCAGTTGAAACTCCGGTAGGAATCACTCCATGGGACGCAGCGCGAAAAAAGGCCCGTTCGTCGACCCCCGCCTCTTCGAGAAGGTGGAGGCTCAGATGGCCAGTGGCAAGCGGGATCCGATCAAGACGTGGGCACGCTCGTGCACCATCGTGCCCGAGTTCATCGGCCTCACGTTCATGGTCCACAACGGCAAGCAGCACCTGAAGGTGTTCGTGACCGAGGATATGGTTGGCCACAAGCTTGGCGAGTTCGCGCCGACGCGGACGTTCCGCGGACACGGCGGCAAGGCGAAGGAGGCGCCCGCCTCCTAGGCGGCACGCTCGAGGAAATCTGACTCATGCCATACACCGCGACCCACAAATACGCCAGGATCAGCCCCCGCAAGGTGCGGGCGCTTGCCGATCTCGTCCGGGGCAAGTTTGCCGACGAGGCGCTCGATATCCTGCGATTTCAGCCGCACCGCGGTGCGAGGATGCTGGAAAAGGTGATCAAGAGCGCCCTCGGCAATGCCGAACAGCAGCAGGCCTCGTCGGTCGATGATCTCGTGGTCATCGACGCCCGGGTCGATGGCGGGCCGATGTTCAAGCGGATTCGGCCCCGGTCCCGCGGGCAGGCGTTTGGAATCAAGCGACGGATGTCCCACATCAAGGTGGCGCTCGATACCGCGCCGCTTGGCGAAGCGGGCTGAGGAAGCGAGCCACCAGAGGAACGATCACATGGGCCAGAAAGTTCATCCCACCGGATTCCGCACCGGCATCACCGAGCCGTGGAAGAGCCGTTGGTACGCGTCGAAGAAGGACTTCCGTGAACTCCTCATGGAGGATCACAAGGTCAGGGCCTTCCTCAAGACCAAGTACCGCGCCGCGGCGATCCCGAAGGTGGAGATCGAGCGGACCCGTGACGAGGTGAAGGTGATCCTCCACTCGGCTCGGCCGGGCGTGATCATCGGCCGAAAGGGGCAGGAGGTCGACCGGCTCCAGGAAGAGTTGCAGGAATTGCTCGGCCGACGGGTGAATCTCAAGGTCGAAGAGGTCGGGCGGCCGGAGATCCAGGCCCAGCTCATCGCCGAGGACATCGCGGACCAGTTGAGCAAGCGGGCGGCCTTCCGCCGCACGCTCAAGCGTGCGCTCGATACGACGATGGATGCCGGTGCGAAGGGCGTGAAGATCCAGTTGGCCGGCAGGCTCGGCGGTGCGGAGATGTCGCGGTGCGAGAAGGCGATCGCCGGATCGATGCCGCTCTCCACGCTTCGGGCGAAGATCGATTACGGGTTCTGCGAGGCTCCCACGGCGCAGGGCAATATCGGCATTCAAGTGTGGGTGAACCAAGGCATGTACGAGGAGGATGGCGATGGCGCTGATGCCCAAGAGGGTCAAGCACCGAAAAAGCCAAAGAGGTCGTATAAGAGGTGACGCCTCCCGCGGGAATCGCGTCGTCTTCGGCGACTTCGGCCTCCAGGCCGAGCAGCCGGGATGGCTTCCTGCGGCGACCATCGAGGCCGGCCGCATCGCGGCCCAGCAGTATCTCCGTACGGAGGGACGGCTCTACGTGCGCGTCTTCCCCCACAAGTCGGTGACGTCGATTCCGCTGGAGACCCGAATGGGCAAAGGCAAGGGTGAGCCGGAGTTTTGGGCCGCGGTGATCAGACCGGGTGCGATCCTCTACGAGATCAGTGGTGTCTCGGAGGATGCGGCGCGTCTGTGCTTCGCCCGGCTGGCTCACAAGATGCCGGTCCGAGTGCGGTTCGTGAAGCGGCGGGCCATGTGACCTGGCGAATCAACGAGGAATACAATCATGAGCATCAAGACGACCAAGGCCCGCGAACTGCGGGAAATGAGCGACGAGCAGATCGGGCTGGTGTGCAAAGACGCCGCCGAGTCGCTCTTCCGCCTCAGGATGCAGGCACAGACGGAAAAAATCGCCGCCCCGTCCGATATTCGCACGCTGAGGCGGGCCATCGCGCGGTGTCAGACGGTGCTGGCTGAGCGGTCTGCCACGCCCGCATCGGCCTGATCCCGAGCCACACGGAACACTGACCACAGGAAATCATCCCCATGCCCAAGCGAGTTGAAACAGGAACGGTGACCAGTGCCGCGTCGAGCAAGACGCGGCGGGTCGAGATTCCGCGGGTTGTCCGTCACACGAAGTACGGGCGAATTCTTCATCGTCGCACGATCTGTCACGTGCATGATGAGGCCAACGAATCGCAGCCGGGCGACCTCGTCGAGATCATCGAGTGCCGGCCTCGAAGCCGGCTGAAGCGGTGGGAACTGGTGCGCGTGGTGCAGAAGAGCCAGGCCGTCGATCTTGCATCTCTGCGGAGCGGCGCCCGGGCCACGGAATTGCGGGAGTCGGCAGCCCGGTCCGAGGCGGCTGCGGCCACGGGCAAGCCGTCTGCTGACGGAGGGGCATCGACATGATCCAGATGCAAACGCGACTCCAGGTCGCAGACAACACCGGTGCCAAGGAAGTGATGTGCTTCAAGGTGCTCGGCGGCAGCAAGAAGCGCACCGCCGGCATCGGCGACATCATCGTCTGCAGCGTGAAAAGCGTCATTCCGGGCAGCGACGTCAAGAAGAAGGCCGTCGTGAAGGCGGTGATCGTCCGCTGCAAGAATCCGACCCGTCGTGAGGACGGCAGCTACGTGCGGTTCGACACGAACGCCTGCGTGATCATCGACAACGAAAAGAATCCAAAGGGCACGCGAATCTTCGGGGCGGTGGCCCGGGAGCTTCGCGACCGCAATTTCATGAAGATCGTAAGTCTGGCGAGCGAGGTGGTGTGATGATGATTCGTTCTGGCGACCTCGTCGAAGTGAAGACCGGCAATGCCCGTGGCACGCGGGCTAAGGTGCTTTCCGTGCAGCCCGAGGCCGGAAAGGTCTTGGTCGAGGGCGTGAATCGCGTGTATCGGCATATCAAGCGAAGCCAGAAGAATCCCCAAGGGGGGCGACTCAGCAAGGAAATGCCGATCGACGTCTCGAACGTGATGATCGTCTGCGGTGGCTGCGGCAAGGCGACGCGGATCGGCGTGAAAGTCGCCGCCGACGGGGCGACCTCGCGGACATGCAAGAAGTGCGGTGCGGATCTCGGTGTGATCCGCAAGGCGAAGGCGTAGTCAACGAATCAACCATATCGGACAGCGTTCAGGAACGACGTGATGGCAAAGAAGACGAAGGCGAGCGTTGCGGCACCCCCGGCGGGCGGCTCGCCGCGGATGCTCGAGCACTACCTGCAAAACGTGCGGCCGCTCCTGGCCGAGAAACTCGCCACATCGAATCCCCATGCGATCCCGAAGCTTGAGAAGATCGTGGTGAACATGGGCGTTGGTGTGGCGGTAACGGAGAAGAAGTACCTCGAAGAGGCTCTTTCCGCGATGTCACAGGTCACCGGCCAGAAGCCGATTGCCACGCTGTCGAAGGCCGCCGTCTCGGGATTCAAGCTCCGGGAAAATCTGCCGATCGGCTGCAAGGTGACGCTGCGGGGCCGGCGGATGTACGAAGTCTTCGACCGGCTCGTGTCGCTGGCGCTTCCGCGGGTCCGCGACTTCCGCGGGCTCTCCCGGACCGCGTTCGACGGCCATGGCAACTACAGTCTCGGTCTCTCGGAGCAGATGGTGTTTCCGGAGATCAACCCCGACAAGTTCACAAGGCCGCAGGGCATGAACATCACGTTCGTGACGACGGCCCGTTCGGATGACGACGCCCGGGAGTTTCTCGTGGCGATGGGAATGCCGTTGAAGAAGGAAGGCGAGGATGGCGCCGCGGCGTAGCGGCACCGTACGACTCGAACCGAAGACATGACGCGGCCTCCGAGCGGAGGCCGGCATCAGGAAGCAGTATGGCAAGCAAATCGAAGATCGCAGCCGCCAAGCGACCGCCGAAATTTTCCACGCGGAAGGTGCATCGCTGCATGCTGTGCGGCCGTCCGCGAGCCGTGTACCGCAAGTTCGGGATGTGTCGCATCTGTTTCCGGAAACTCGCCGATCAGGGCTGCATTCCGGGCGTCCGCAAGGCCAGCTGGTAGGGAACCACACTCATGATGACCGATCCAATCGCCGACATGCTCACCCGCATCCGAAACGCGGTCCGCATCGAGCGGGCCACGGTGGAGATGCCGACATCCAAGGTGAAGCGCGGCCTCGCCGACGTGCTCAAGCGGGAAGGCTTCATCTGGGACTGGCGCGAGGTCGAGGGGCGTCCTGTCCCCCACCTGCAGCTGGAGCTCAAGTATGGCCCCAACGGCGAGCGGCTGATCCGCCACATCAAGCGGGTGAGCTCTCCCGGCCGTCGGGTCTACAGCCGATCGGCTCGGCTTCGGCCCGTGCTCGGCGGGATGGGCATCTCGATCCTCTCGACGTCGAGCGGCGTGGTGAGCGACCGTGAGGCCCGTCAGCGGAAGCTCGGCGGCGAGGTCCTCTGCGAGCTCTGGTAAGACACTCAGCGAACACGACGCACTACGAGGAAGGGTTCAGAAACATGTCGCGTATCGGCAAAGCCCCAGTGCAGTTGCCCAAGGGGGTCAAGGTGGCCGTTGAGGCCGGCACCGTGAAGGTGGAAGGGCCGCTCGGCAAGCTCGAGCACCGGCTCCACCCGGCCGTGTCGATCGATACCGGCGAGGGCGGCGCGGCCATCGTGAAGCGATCCTCCGACGACCGGGTGTCTCGGTCGGTCCACGGCCTGACCAGGGCGCTGCTGGCCAACATGGTCGAGGGCGTGGTCAAGGGATACGAGAAGAAGCTTGAGATCGTCGGCGTCGGCTATTTGGCCGCGATCCAGAAGAACGTTCTCCAGCTTCGCGTCGGCTTCGCCAACGAACTCCAGGTGCCGATCCCGACCGGATTGACGGTCACCTGTCCGGACCAGACGCACATCAGCATCAAGGGCATCGACAAGCAGCAGGTCGGTCAATTTGCCGCCGAGGTCCGATCCCTGCGGAAGCCCGAGCCCTACAAGGGTAAAGGCATCCGGTACGAGAACGAGCAGGTCCGCCGCAAGGCTGGCAAGGCCGTCACCAAGTAAAGAAGCATCCTCCAACAGCAGATTCAAAGCCAGCCATGGACCACGCCCGCACGATCCTCCGCCAACGACTCCGCCGCAGGTTTCGCGTCCGACGCCATATTCACGGCACGGGCGACCGCCCGCGGCTCACGGTGTTCCGCACCCACAAGCACATCTACGCCCAGGTCATCGACGATGCATCGGGCCGCACGCTCGTCTCGGCCAGCACCATGGACAAGAAGCTCCGCGACGCGGTCGGCTTCGGCGGGAACCGCACGGCGGCCGCGGCCATCGGGAAGGAAGTGGCGGAGCGTGCCAAGGCCGCGGGCATCTCGAAGGTCTGTTTTGACCGCGGTGAATTCCGGTATCACGGCCGTGTTGCCGCCCTGGCCGACGCGGCCCGGGAAGCCGGCCTGGAGTTTTGAACAACGACGATTTTTCCCGAAGGGAGCCAGACGTGTCGACCGGACCGAAACAAGAGAGAGAATCCCGCGCCGGCGGCGAATTCGCCGAGAAGGTTGTGAAGGTGCGCCGGTGCGCCACGGTGGTGAAGGGTGGCCGCCGGTTCAGTTTCGCCGGGCTTGTCGTGGTCGGAAATGGCCGCGGGAAGGTGGGCGTGGGCTATGGCAAGGCGAACGAGGTGCCGCCGGCCGTCGAGAAGGCCATCAAAGACGGCATGAAAAACCTGGTCGAGATCCCCGTCGAATCGGGCACGATCCCGCACCGCGTCGAAGGCCACAGCGGCACGTCGAAGGTGGTGCTGCTGCCGGCGAGCCCCGGAACGGGCATCATCGCCGGAGCAGCCGTCCGTGCGGTGTGCGAATCGGCTGGCATCCATGACGTGCTGACGAAGGCCCATGGATCGACGAATCCCGTCAATCTGGTCAAGGCCGCGGTCGATGCGCTCAAGCAGTTGCGAACGCGTGCCGATGTCGAGCGTCTTCGTGGTGTGACGCTCGGGCCGCAGTAAGCGCTGGTCCGCCCCCCCCAATTCCCAATCGTCCTGCCTTGGAAAACCGATCATGCGACTCAACGACGTCAACCGTGGCGTGAACAAGAACAAGAAGCGTCTCCGTGTGGGCCGCGGGCCCGGCTCGGGCCGAGGCAAGACCTCCGGCCGTGGCCACAAGGGCCAGGGTCAGTTGGCTGGTTGGTCGGCTCCGGCGATCTTCGAGGGAGGTCGTTCTCCCCTGATCCGCCGCATTCCGAAGCGAGGCTTCCACAACAGCCACGCTCCGACGGTCGTGAGCGTGAACGTCGCCGTGCTCGAAACGCTCTTCGCATCCGGAGCGGAAGTGACCCCTGAAACGCTGCGGGCAGCCGGTGCCTGCAAGGGAATCTGGGATCAGGTGAAGATTCTCGGAGAGGGTTCGCTGGCAAAGCCGCTCAAGGTTTCCGCTCATCGATTCAGTGCCCAGGCCCGGGAAAAGATCCTCGCCGCCGGCGGCTCCGTGACGGAAATTCCAGGCCCGGCACCGGTGGCGCGGGCGAAGTCGCGGAAGGCGGCGAAAAAGATGTCGCCGAAACCTCCGGCTGCCGGGTAGGCTCGGCCCATCATTTCGGCGCCGCCGGGCCGCGCACGATCAAGAAAAGGAGTCGGTTTCGTGCTCGAGAAATTGCGGATCGTCTTCACGATTCCCGAACTACGGCAAAAGATCCTGCTCACGCTGGGCTTGCTGGCGATCTATCGCGTCGGGTGGCAGGTGCCGCTTCCGATCGTCGATCCGAAGGCGATGACCGCGTTCGCGGAGGAGGCCGGCGGACTGGCGGACCTCCTCAGAACAGTCGCCGTGTTCTCCGCGAGCCAGCTGTCGCAAGCGACGATTTTCGGCCTTGGCATCATGCCCTACATTTCGGCCTCGATCATCTTTCAGTTGCTGGCGACGGTGTGGCCGCCGCTGGAGCGACTGCAGAAGGAAGGGGAGGCGGGCCGCAAGAAGATCAACGAGTACACCCGCTATGCGACGGTGCTGGTCTGTTTCGTGCAAAGCTGGGCCTATGTGGCCTTTCTTTCATCGACCCGCATCGGGGAAATGTCGTTGATCCAGTCCGACTTCCTGGTGGACGGCCGTCTGCCGTTTGTCTGGCAGCTCGTGGCCGTTTTGACCATGACGGCCGGGACGATCTTCCTCATGTGGCTCGGCGAGCAGATCGACGAGTTCGGCATCGGGAATGGCATCAGTCTCCTCATCATGGCAGGCATCCTTGCCGGGATGCCCAGCGCCCTGTTCGAGCTCGGAGGAGACACCAGCTGGGAACTCGGTGGTGGCGGCGGCAAGATGGGAATCGAGACGCTCATCGTGCTCGTGGCGCTGTTCATCGGCGTGGTGGCCGGCGTGGTCTTCATGACGCAGGGGCAGCGACGGATTCCCACGCAGAGCGCCAAGCATGTTCGAGGCCGCCGTGTCTACGGCGGCACGCGACAGTACCTGCCGTTGCGGGTCAATCAGGCAGGCGTGATGCCGATCATCTTCGCCAGTTCGCTCCTGCTGTTTCCGCAGATGCTCTTTCAGTACCTGGCCGGTGCCTATCCCGGGAATTCGGTCTTGGCGACCCTCCAGGACTCGTTCACCCGTGGTCAATCATTCCTCTACAACGTGCTCTACGTCCTGCTGATCTACTTCTTCTGTTACTTTTGGACGGCGATCACGTTCAATCCGAAGGAAATGGCCGACAACCTCAAGAATTTCGGGGCCTTCATTCCGGGATATCGTCCTGGAAAGCGGACGGCCGACTACCTGGAGCGGGTGATGGAGCGGATCACCTACGTCGGGGCGGCGTTCCTGTCGTTGGTGGCGGTCATTCCGACGATCGTCGGCGGTGCCCTCGGGATCCCCGCCCAGATCGCCAGTTTCTACGGCGGCACGGGGCTGCTGATCGCCGTCAGCGTCGCCTTCGACCTCGTTCAGAAAATTGACAGCCATCTCGTGATGCGAAACTACACGGGACTGCTCGAGAAGAGTTAGCCGCCACCCACGGGAGACTCAGCCGGCTCTCCGCGTTTCTGGTGGACACGGGCTTCCCACGAGCATCGCGGGCAAGACATGCGGATCATCTTGATCGGACCTCCTGGAGCGGGCAAAGGCACCCAGTGCCAGCGACTGCTCCACCACCTCCAGGTGCCCCACCTGTCGACGGGCGAGATGCTGCGGGCGGCGATCAAGGCCGGCACGCCCGAGGGGGTGCAGGCGAAGGAGTACATGGACCACGGTCAGCTCGTCCCCGACCCGCTGGTGCTCGGGATGGTCACGCGGCGGCTCGAGTCGCCCGACTGCCGTGTCGGCTGCCTGCTCGATGGTTTTCCACGAACGCTCCCGCAGGCCGAGATGCTCGACGACCTGATGGAGCGGCGGGCGATGACCGTCGATGGCGTGATCGAGTTGGCGGTGCCGCGTGATGAGCTGATCCGCCGCATGCTTGCCCGGAAGAGGGCGGACGACAACCCCGAGATCTTCTCCAAGCGGATCACGAGCTTCGAGACCCAGACAGCGCCGCTGCTCGACTACTACGCCAGACAGGGAAAACTCGCCAGCATCGACGGCCTCGGAACGGCGGACGAAATTTTCGCGCGGGTGAAGGGAGCGGTCGATCGCTTCAGGAAGGCGCCACGGTCGCGCATCGCGAGATGACCTTTTTTCGAGGTCGCCTGCTGGACTCGCCGGCACCGCCCCTATACTTTCGACAGGTCGGGGAGGGCGCCCGCCGCCCCTCCGTTCACCCGAGCCGGTCCTCACTCCCTCCTGATTCGGAAGCCTGATCCCGTGATGCATCTTCGTTCCGTCCGTGAAATCGCCGCCATGCGGCGAGCCGGGCTGCTTGTCTGGGGGGCGCATCAACTGGCGGCATCGATGGTTCGGCCGGGAATCACGACCGGCGACATCGACACGGCGGTCGAGGGGTACTTCGTGCGGCGAGGTGCCGTGCCGCTCTTCAAGGGCGTGCCGGGCAAGACGCCCTTTCCCGCGGTCTGCTGCATGTCGGTCAACGACGAGGTCGTGCACGGCATCCCGGGGCGCCGTGTCTTGCGCGAGGGCGACATCGTGAGCATCGACACCGGGTGCAGTTTCGGCGGCTGGTGCGGAGATTCGGCCGTCACCTATCCGGTCGGCACGATCAGCCCCTCCGTGCAGCGGCTGCTCGACTGCACGTCGGGTGTGCTGGCGCTTGCGATCCAATTGATGGGAGTGCGAAATCGCTGGAGCGACGTCGCCTCCGAAATGGCGGCGTATGTGCGAGACCACGGTTTCTCCGTGGTCGAGAATTTCGTCGGCCACGGAATCGGCCGGAAAATGCACGAGGATCCCCAGGTGCCGAATTTCTGCACGCCTGCGTTTCGGCGGAACCACGATTTTGAGCTGGAGCCGGGACTGGTGATCGCCGTGGAGCCGATGGTCAACATGGGATCCAAGAAGGTGAGGCCGTTGCCCGATCACTGGACGCAGTCCACGGTGGACGGCAAGCCGAGCGCCCATTTCGAGCACACCGTCGCGATCACGGAGGCAGGGCCGGTGGTTCTCACGGCCGCTCCCGGCGACGGGGAGTCGCTGGAGGAGGCCGGGTAGCTCCGCGGGGGGGCGCCCAGTTCCTGTCGGCTTTTTTCGCCGATCCGACCACCCCCTTGTGAACGCCCCGACAGCGTCCCTATACTCTGGGGCTCCACCAATCAGCCTCCGGCCATCCGGTCGAGGGCCCAGCCTCGGGTTTGTGAACATGAAGGTCCGCGCCAGCATTCGCCGCATTTGTGACAAGTGCAAGATCGTCAAGCGCCGGGGCGTCGTGTTCGTCGTGTGTAGCGACCCGCGGCACAAGCAGCGTCAGGGGTGAAACCATTCTCCCTGGCGGTCGGCTCGTTGGTGGCCGTCGGTCTCCAGTATCGATCTGCTCCCGCTGTTCCCGGCATCTTCCTTTCGCACTGACTCACGTTCGGACCCGCTCCCATGCCCCGACTTCTTGGCGTTGACATCCCTTCCGAGAAAAAGACCGTCTTCTCGCTGCAGTACCTCTATGGTGTCGGCCCGCGGGTGGCCCGCGAGCTGTGCCACAAGGCCGGCGTCAATCCCGAGGCTGCTGCCCGTGATCTCCACGAGGACGAACTGGCTCGTTTGGTCGCTCTGCTCGACAAAGACTACGTGGTCGAGGGGCAGCTCCGCCGCCAGGTGGCTCAAAACGTGTCACGGCTCAAGGACATCGCCTGTTATCGCGGCCTGCGGCATCGCCGCGGTCTTCCCGTGCGTGGTCAGCGAACTCGCACCAACGCCCGTACCCGCAAGGGGCCGAAGAAGACCGTGGCCGGCAAGAAGGGCGTGAAGGATCTCAAGTAACGGTCCAGCCAGTCCCGGCACTTTCAAATCACAGAGTGAGAGCATCATGTCAAAGGTCGCAAAGACATCCAAGAAGAAGAACGTGACGGCGGGTATCGCCTTCATCAACGCGAGTTTTAACAACACCACCGTTACCATCACCGACGCCCGTGGCGATGCACTGTGCTGGGCCAGTGGTGGCACCTGCGGCTTCAAGGGGAGCCGGAAGGGCACGCCGTTCGCCGGCCAGTGTGCGGCCCAGCAGGCGGCTGAGAAGGCCGCCAAGTTCGGCGTGAAGGACCTCGAAGTGCGGGTCAAGGGGCCCGGTAGTGGTCGCGAAAGCGCCATCACGGCCCTGACTGCCGCGGGGATGAACGTGAAGAGCATCGAAGACATCACTCCTCTCCCGCACAACGGCTGTCGCCCGCCCAAGAAGCGGCGCGTGTAGTCGCCTCGTTCCCCATCCCGCCCTCCAGGAATCACAGGAAAGCACTGTCATACGACCATGGGACGAATCACCGGACCTGTCTGCCGCCTTTGTCGCCGAGATGGACTCAAGCTGTTTTTGAAGGGAAGCCGTTGCGACACGCCGAAGTGCGCCTTCGATCGCCGGCCGGCCCCTCCGGGTGTCGTTCAGAAGCGGCGCCCGAAGCCGACCGACTACGGCATTCGCCTGCGTGAGAAGCAAAAGGTCAAACACTATTACGGCGTGCTCGAGCGTCAGTTTCGCACCTATCTCGCCCGGGCGGAGCGAGGCACGGGCAACACCGGCGAGATGCTGATGTCGCTGCTCGAGCGTCGGCTCGACAATATCGTGCATCGCCTCGGGTTCGCGGCCTCGCGGGCCGGTGCCCGGCAGATGGTCATGCACGGCCATGTCACGGTGAATGGCCGACGGGTCGACGTGCCGAGTTACCTCGTCCGGGCGGGCGATGTGCTTCGCGTGAAGAACCGTGCCAAGAGCCTGCAGCTCGCGCATGCATCGCTGGCCGAGAGCCGTCGCGACGTGCCCGATTTTCTGTCGAGGGTCGATGGTGCCATTCCGGAGGGGCGGGTCAATCGGCTTCCGGTGGCCGACGACGTGTCGTTGCCGGTGCAGGCCAACCTGATCATCGAGCTCTGTTCGAAGTAGCCCTCCGTCGTTCCTTGCCCCTCTCCCGTCCTTCCCCGCATTTCCGTTCCGGCAATCCAAGGAGTTTCGCATGCACATCCGCTGGCGTGGTCTCGAGCTGCCCGGGTCGGTGACGCCCGACCTCAAGACGCTGTCATCGACGTATGGCAGGTTCACCGCCGAGCCCTTCGAGCGAGGCTTCGGCACCACCGTTGGGAACAGCCTTCGGCGGGTGCTGCTCTCCAGTCTCGAAGGGAGTGCGGTGACCCAGATCAAGGTCGGCGGCGCCCTGCACGAGTTCACCACGATCAAGGGTGTGCTCGAGGACGTCACCGACATCGTGCTGGCCGTGAAGAGCCTCGTCGTGAAGAACCACAGCGACTCCACGAGAGTGGTTCGCGTTGAAAAGAGCACCAAGGGCCCGGTGACCGGTGGCGACATCCAGACCGACGAGGCTGTCGAGATCGTCAACAAGGATCTCGTTCTCGCCACGCTCACAGACGACGTTCCGTTCGAGCTGGAGATGGTGATCGAAAATGGCCGTGGCTACGTGCCGGCGAGCGAGCACACGCCCGAGGCGCAGGAGATCGGAATCATTCCGGTCGATGCCGTGTTCAGCCCCGTGACCCGTGTTCGCTACGAGGTCGAGGAGACCCGCGTCGGCCAGAAAACGAACTACGACAAGCTGACGATGGAGATCTGGACCAACGGGACCGTGACGCCCGAGATGGCGCTGGTCGAGGCGGCCAAAATCCTCCGCAAGCATCTCAACCCGTTCGTGGGCTACACCCAGCCCGGGCCCGCGGTCAGCGCCCCGGCCGCGGCCGGCATCCTGTCGCTGGAGGCTCCGCTCGAGAGTCGCCTCGGCATGCTGACGTCGGATCTTCGCCTTTCGTTGCGGGCCAACAATTGCCTGCACGAGGCCGGGATCTCCAGCGTGCGGGATCTGGTCTCGCGAACCCGGGAAGAACTGCTCGACGTCCGCAACTTCGGTGACACGACCCTGCAGGAGATCGAGGAGAAGCTCGCCGAACTCGGCCTGCAGTTGGGTATGAACGTCGCCGCGGAAGCATCGTCCTGAAACTCCAAGAGGCAAAGCCATGCGTCATCGTCGGAAAGGTCGTGTCCTCGGTCGCAGCCCGTCCCACCAGCGGGCCCTGCTCCGGAATCTCGGTGCAGCGCTGATGCTGACCGAGCGAGAGGTCGAGGCGGATGAGCCCGGCGCCCCGAAGGTGGCCGGCCGGATCATCACCACGGTGGCGAAGGCCAAGGAGGTGCGGCCGTTGGTCGAGAAGTGCATCACCGTGGCCAAGCGGGGTCTTCTGGCCGAGGCTCAGGCGAAGCCGTTTGCCTCGACCGCCGACCGGGACTCGGCCGAATGGAAGAAGTGGCGGGCGAGCGAGCAGTGGTCGAAGTGGGCTCAGGCGATGGCGCCGGCCGTGGCTGCGAGGCGACGGGTCGTGCAGTTGCTCGGAGACAAGAAGGCCGCCCGGGTGCTTTTCGAGCGGATCGCGCCCAGGTTTGCCGACCGTCCTGGCGGGTACACGCGAATCCTCAAGCTTTCGACGCCCCGTCTCGGGGATGCCGGCCCGCGTGCCGTGCTGGAATTCGTCGGGGGCGAAGCGAAGCGGGCTCCCGCTCCGAGGGTCGCTGCCTCCGCCGGCGCCTGACACCGCATCGCAGCAGCATTGCCCGCCGTTCGCAGGGTCAGTAGGATACCTGTTGGATGCTCTGATCGTCCTGAATGAGGCGACGGCATGGTGAATCGACTGGCCCGTGTGCCGCTTGCGGTGGCGATCGCCTGGTGTGCGTCGGCCGGCTTGATCGGCCTGGCCAACGAGGCCTCGTCGGCCGGGTCAGAAAGCCCCTCGGCGGCTCGTCGGGCGGGCAAGGCGGGCGATGACTATGGCATCCCTCATGTCGCGTTCATCAACGGACTGATCGCTCAGGGGTGGGAGGATGCCGGCATCAAGCCGTCGTCGGCGGCGACGGACGGCGAGTGGTGCCGTCGGGTGTTTCTCGACATCATCGGCCGGATTCCGTCGTTCGATGAGTTGCAGGCATTTCTTCAGAACAAGTCGCCTGCGAAGAAGGCCGACCTCGTCGCCCGGTTGCTCGGTGACGAGTATGTCGATGAGTACGCCCGGCACTGGACCGATGTCTGGACCACGATCCTGATCGGCCGGGATGTCGCCAATGAGAAGGTGAATCGTCCCGGCATGCGGCAGTATCTGCGACGGGCGTTCTCCAAGAACATTCCGTACGACCGTTTCATGGTGGAACTGGTCACGGCCACCGGTGTGAATCGCAACACTCGCGGGGAGGACGATTTCAACGGCGCAACCAACTTCCTCAGTGGGAAGATGGAGGAGAACGGCGTCCAGGCGGCAGCCAAGACCGCGCAGGTGTTTCTCGGCCTCCAGGTGCAGTGCACGCAGTGCCACGACCATCCCTTCAACAACCACAAGCAAAACCAGTTCTGGGAATTCAACGCCTTCTTTCGGCAGGCGCGGTCGCTGCGGCGATTCGGGGGATCGCTGGAAGTGCAGGCCGTCGAACTGGTCGACGAGGATTTCGCCGGCGAGAAGGGGGACAATCCCGAAGAGGCCGAGCTTTTCTACGAGCGGCGCAACGGGCTCTTGAAAGTCGCCTACCCGGTGTTCATCGACGGAACCGAGATCTCCAAGAGCGGCTACGTGCCGGCGAAAGCGGATGACGGCGCTGAATACGGGGTGAATCGGCGACGGGAGCTCGCCCTTTTGATGAAGGCCAGTCCGCTTCTCCCGATGGCGATCGTGAACAGGATGTGGGGGCAGTTCCTCGGCTATGGCTTCACCAAGCCGATCGACGACCTCGGCGACCACAATGCGCCATCGAATCCGGAATTGCTGGAGGGGTTGGCGGAGAGGTTTCGTGAGCAGAGTTTCGACCTCAAGGAACTGATCCGGTGGATCGTGCTCTCGCATCCCTATGCGCTCTCGAGCAAGGTGGCGTCATCGAACGAATCCGACGATCCCTCGACCGGCGAGCCGCCCCTCTTCTCCCATTTTTACCTGCGACAAATGCAGGCGGAGCAGTTGTACGAATCGCTGCTGACGGCGACCAAGGCCGATGGCGCGCAGGGTGAGGAGGCGGCCAAGAAGAAAGACCGCTGGCTCTCCCAGTTCGTCATCGCCTTCGGAACGGACGAGGGGGAAGAGGCGACGACCTTCAACGGGTCGATCCCGCAGGTCCTGATGATGTTCAACGGCGAACTGATCAAGACGGCGACGTCGGTCGACAAGGGGGGCTTCCTCGACGAGGTCGCCCGGTCGAACGCGAAGAACGCATCGAAGATCGACGATCTCTACCTCGCGGCCCTCGCGCGGAAGCCTTCGCCGGTTGAGATCAAGGTGGCGAACGCCATCATGCTCTCCCGCAAGGGCGACGCCATCGGCTCCCTGCAGGACATCTGGTGGGCCGTCCTCAATTCAAACGAGTTCATCCTGATCCACTGACCGTTTCCCTCGGCCGCCAAGGAGGCAACCATGAGTCGATTCCATGCCATTCCCGACGACATGACCCGGCGGCATTTCATGAGCCATCTCGCGGGGGCGGCGGCCCTCGCGGCTCCGGCGACGACGTTCACCAACTCGATCCTCGCCAACGCGCCCGACATGCGGAAGCGGCACAAGGCGGCGATCCTGCTGTGGATGGGGGGCGGGCCGAGCACCATGGATATCTGGGACCTCAAGCCCGGCGCGCCCACGGGGGGACCATTCAAGCAGATTTCGACCTCCGCCGACGGAGTGGCGATCAGCGAGCACATGCCGCTGATGGCCCAGCAGATGCATCACATGGCGATCGTGCGGTCGATGAGCACCAGAGAGGCCGACCACATGCGCGGCCGCTACTACATGCACACCGGCTACGTTCCCAATCCCAACGTCGAGCACCCCAGCTACGGCGCCGTCGTGGCCCACGAACTCGCCGACGGCGTGCCCGATCTGGAGATCCCCCCGTTCGTCTCCGTGGGAGGAGGGAGCGTCGGGCCGGGCTTTCTGGGACTGACCTGGGCGCCGTTCGTGGTCGACTCCAACGGCAACGTACGGAACCTCGACATGGGGCTCGACCCGGCCAGGCTAGCCGCCCGGTTGGAGATGCTCTCGAGCATCGAGAAGAAGTTCATCGGCGAGAAGCGGGGCATGTCGGCCGACGACCATGCCAAGGTCGTCGATAAGACCGTGAAGCTCATGTCGAGCGATCAGATGACGGCTTTCAAGGTGGCGAAGGAACCGGAGGCCGTGCAGGAGCGGTATGGGAAGACCGGCTTCGGCCGCGGCTGCCTGCTGGCGCGGCGGCTGGTCGAGTCGGGAGTTCCGTTCGTCGAGGTCGATCTTGGCGGCTGGGACAACCACGCCGACATCTTTCCCACGCTCGCGGATCGAAAGCTCCCCGAACTCGACAAGGCCATGAGCGCCTTGGTGGCCGACCTGGCCGAGCGAGGCATGCTCGACGACACGGCGATCATCTGGATGGGCGAGTTCAGCCGGACGCCAAACATCAATGGCGGCGGTGGTCGCGACCACTGGGCCCGGAGTTGGAGCGTGGTGGTCGGTGGCGCCGGCTTCAAGCGGGGGCTGGCCGTCGGCGAGACGAGTTCCGATGGCAAGGAGGTCGTCACGGAGCCCTACACATCGCAGGATGTGATGGCCAGCGTGCTCCAC
>JBJTDB010000080.1:0-1658 GCA_046092145.1 Planctomycetia bacterium
GGTGAGCCCGGAGTGCGTCGAGCGGGTGCGGGCCACGGCGGAGCGACTCGGCTATCGGCCGCTGCGGAGCCATTCCGGACGCGTGCGGCCGGAACCGCTCGTCGGCAAGCGGATCGCCATCGCGATGTTCGGCATCGACCGCACGCTGGCGAGCCTGCCGGTCGTCGCCGAGGCGATCCACGGCGCCGAGGAGGCGCTCGCGGAGGCGGGGGCCCATCCGATCCTCGTCAACGTGCCGCATCCGGCCGAGCCGCCCACGTCGCTGCGCCGCGTGAAATTCGACGGCATCCTGGCAAAGGCGGCCCTCCAGGGGGATGTCGTCCGTGCCATGATGCCACGGATCATGGGAACGCTCCGCGAGACCCCGCTCGTCTGGCTGCTCGGCCGGCCGGCGGTTGCGGCGGGCGACGCGGTCGATCCCGACGACCGGCGCGTCGGCGAACTGGCGGCCCAGGCGCTGCTCGCCCAGGGGCATCGGCAGGTCGCAATCGTGAACCCCAAGCCCGACCACACGCTGTTCACCATCCGCTGTCGGACCGTCCGCGATCATGTCGAGCGGGCGGGTGGAAGCGTCGTCGAACTGCATCCGAAGGCCGCGAGCGGCACGTCGTTTCCGCTGCAGCCGGTGATGGACGTGGCCCAGGTCATGCCGCTCGTCGACGAGGCGACGGAGCATCTACGTCGGCGGGCAGCCCGCGGATCGGCCGCAGTCCCGACGGCGATCTTCTGCCCGGCCGACAGCATCGCGGCGCTCGTCTTTCGGGCGCTGGCCACCCGCGGACTCGTGGCGGGCCGCGACATCTCGGTCATCTCGTGCAACCACGAGCGGAGCCTGGTCGCCGGCCTCGGGCCGAGCCTGGCCACGATCGACGTGCATCCGCAGCGGATCGGCCGGCTCGCGGTCGACCTGCTCGCCCGGCGGATCTCCGGCGAATTCGGCGGCAGCGAGGTGCAGGTCGGCGTCTCCCCGACCTTCATCCCCGGCGGCTCACTCACCCGCTGCCGGGAGCCGCGGCCGCGCCGGGGAAAGCCATGAGAAGAATCGGGGAAGAATCGGGGAAGAGAGCGGATTTTGCGGAAGCACGAGTGCCGCACCACCGGACGACATTGAAATCCGCTCCCGTCCCCGATTTCCACCGTAGATCTTTCGGCGGACGGCCTCCGGAATGAGCCGGTCGAACGAGCCAGGCCGGCGGCAGGATGTGGAAAACACAGGCAATTTTCATGAATTTCGATGGTGGACCGTAGCCCCCGCATGTTGCGCTTAATTGCGCAAAAATCCCCTGTGCGTCGGCGATCTCTCGGCTAGAGTGATGGAGAGTTGGTGATCGGCGGGGTGGCCGTGGCCTCCCCGATCGATTCTGCAGGCACTCGGTCCAATTCATCGCGAGGTGAGTCATGCATACCTATCGTCGATCCGTGCCCGCCCTCGAACCTCGGCAGCAGGCAGACTGCCAACGTCCCCGCCATGCGGTGGCGAAAGGTTTCACGCTCGTGGAGCTCTTGGTCGTGATCGGCATCATCGGCACGCTCGTGGGGCTGCTCCTGCCGGCGGTGCAGGCGGCGCGAGAATCGGCCCGTCGATCGGCCTGCACCAACAACCTCAAACAGATCGGCTTGGCCGTCCACAACTATCACGATGCACGACAGGCCCTGCC
>JBJTDB010000081.1:0-3728 GCA_046092145.1 Planctomycetia bacterium
CGAAACCGGCACGCAACTGCAGAAGAGATTGCGGTCGCCATGGACGTTGTCGATCCGGCCGACGGGCGGCCAGTACTTCCGCCGACGCAGTCCCGGCACCGGGAAGGCCGCCTGCTCCCGTGAGTAGGGCCGCGACCACTCGTCCGCCGCCACGCAGGCCGCCGTGTGGGGGGCCCGCTTGAGCGGGTTGTCGTCGCGGGGCCATGTGCCCTCTTCCACCCGACGGATCTCCTCGCGGATGGCGATCATCGCCTCGATGAAGCGATCGAGTTCGCCGAGATCCTCGCTCTCCGTCGGCTCGACCATGAGCGTGCCGGGAACCGGGAAGCTCAGTGTGGGAGCGTGGAACCCGTAGTCGACAAGCCGCTTGGCCACGTCCTCCGCCGTCACGCCGCTGGTCTCCTTGAGCGGACGCAGATCGAGGATGCATTCATGGGCCACGCGACCGTGGTCGCCCGTGTAGAGCGTCGGGTAGTGGTCGCGGAGCCGCACACTCACGTAGTTGGCGGAGAGGATGGCGGCCTCGGTCGCATGCCGCAGCCCGCCCGCCCCCATCATCCGGCAATACATCCAGCTGATCGGCAGCACAGCGGCGTTGCCCAGCGGCGCGGCCGACACCGCCCCCACGCCTCCCGCCGGCGGCACGCCTCCGGTCGCGTGACCGGGCAGATACGGCACGAGGTCCTCCACGACGCAGACCGGCCCCACCCCGGGCCCGCCGCCTCCGTGCGGAATGCAGAACGTCTTGTGGAGATTCAGATGGCTGACATCGCCGCCGAACGCCCCGGGCGCGGCCACGCCCACGAGCGCATTCATGTTGGCGCCATCGACATACACACGGCCGCCGTGCCGGTGCACGATCTCGCAGAGCCTTCCCACCTGCGACTCGAACACGCCATGCGTGCTCGGATAGGTGATCATCACGGCCGCCAGATGGTCGGCATGCTCGGCGCATCGTGCCTCGAGTTCGTCGAGGTCGATGTTGCCCTGGGCATCACATCCCGTGACGACCACCCGCATCCCCACCATCTGGGCGCTGGCGGGATTCGTGCCGTGGGCCGACGACGGAATGAGGCAGACGTCGCGATGCGCCTGGCCCCGTGCCCGCTGCCATGCCCGGATCACGAGCAGCCCGGCATATTCCCCCTGGCTCCCGGCGTTGGGCTGCAGGCTGATGCCGGCGTAGCCCGTCGCCTCGCAGAGCCACTCCCGAAGCTGTCGGTCGAGGATCGCATAGCCCTCACGCTGATCGGCCGGTGCGAAAGGATGCACGGCGGCAAACTCGGGCCAGGTGATCGGGATCATCTCGCTCGTGGCGTTGAGCTTCATCGTGCAGCTGCCAAGCGGGATCATCGTGCGGTCGAGCGCGAGGTCGCGGTCGGCCAGCTCCCGCAGGTAGCGGAGCATCTGCGTCTCGCTGCGGTGGGCATGGAAGACCTCGTGGGCGAGGAATGTGCTGCGGCGTTCCAAGGCCTCCGGCAGCAGCGACCGGGCCTCCCGCTGACACTCGGCGAACGACGGGAGGGAACACCCCTCAGAGGCGAAGACCTCCCAGAGTCGCACCACATCGGCGGGCGTCGTCGTCTCGTCGAGCGTGATCGAGAGCGTGGCGGCATCGAGCACCCGCAGGTTCATGCCCCGTTCACGGGCCCGCTCCGCGAGGATCGCCGTCCGCGCTCCGGTCTCGATCGCGAGCGTGTCGAAGGCGTGGCGGTTTCGAGGGCGCTGCCCGAGCTGGTCGAACCCGGCGGCGAGCGTGGCCGTGAGCGACGCCACGCGGCGGGCGATGGCCGCGAGCCCGTCGGGGCCGTGGTAGACGGCGTACATCGCCGCCACGACCGCCGGGAGCACCTGCGCCGTGCAGATGTTGGAGGTCGCCTTTTCGCGGCGGATGTGCTGCTCACGGGTTTGCAGGGCGAGCCTGTAGCCGGGCTTTCCGGCATCGTCGATGCTCACCCCCACGAGCCGTCCGGGCATCGACCGCTTGAACTCGTCGCGGCAGGCGAAGAACGCGGCATGCGGACCGCCACAGCCCATTGGCATGCCGAACCGCTGCGTCGATCCGACCACGATGTCGGCCCCCCACTCGCCCGGCGGTGCGAGAACGACGAGGGCCAGCGGATCGGCCGCGACGCACACGAGCGCCCCCTTGGCATGCACCCGATCGGCAAGCCCGCGCCAGTCGGGCACCTCGCCGTCGGTGGTCGGATACTGCACCATCGCGCCAAAGCAGCCGCCGTCATCGAGCAGTTCGGCCACGTCGCCCACCACCAGGTCGATGCCCAGGGGCTCGGCCCGTGTGGCGAGCACCTCGATCATCTGCGGGTGGCAGCGATGATCGACGAGAAAGACCGTCTCCTTCGACGCGGCCATCCGGTGGGCGAGCGTCATCGCCTCGGCGGCGGCCGTCGCCTCGTCGAGCAGCGAGGCATTGGCGATCGGCATGCCGGTGAGGTCGCAGACCATCGTCTGAAAGGTGACGAGCGCTTCCATCCGGCCCTGGCTGATTTCCGCCTGGTAGGGCGTGTAGGCCGTGTACCAGGCTGGATTCTCGAGGATGTTTCGCTGGATCACGGCCGGCGTGTGGGTGCCGTGGTAGCCCTGCCCGATGAAACTCTTGAGGAGCATGTTGCGGGAGGCGATCGACTTCAGCTCCTCGAGCGCCGCGGCCTCGGAGAGCGGGGGCGGGAGTCGCATCGCATCGTGGCGGGCGATGCTCGGCGGCACGATCTCCTCGATCAATGCCTGCCGCGATGCTGCGCCGATCGCCGCGAGCATCCGCCGCTCGTCCTCGGGGCCGATGCCGATGTGCCGCGAAGCGAACTCGTCGCATCCCTGCAGAGCGGCCTTCGAGGCGGCCTTCCCGGCGGCCATCTCGGGGCGAGTGTCGGGGCGCGGCTCCGCAACGGCGGAACTCGAAGAGTGCGAGGCATGGGACATGACGGGGCTCCATTGCTGTCGATGCCGGCATCGTCGGCATCGGGGAACCCTGTTGTCCTGGAACCTGAGAGATTCGCCACGGGCACCGGCCCGGGGCTTGCCCCTTCGGTGGGCGTGGCTCTTTGGAGCCCGCGCCGCTCTCCAACAGAATATGGTCGTCAGTTCTTTTGCCTGAGCGTTCGGCCTTCGGCGGTCTTGCGACTCTCTCCTGACTTTCGAAAGTCTACGGCCACCCCGGCAGACCGACAACCGGCAGGCCTTTGCCCCGAAGATGCCCTGCGGGCACCCATGGGGCACTCGGAATGCTTCTCTGCATTCGATACGATAACGAGGGTTGCACTCGCCCCTGCCCGATGGTGTAACGGTAGCACAAGGGATTTTGGTTCGCGTTGTCTAGGTTCGAATCCTAGTCGGGCAATTTGCCGCCTTTCCCTCCTCCCGCCTCAAGAGCCAGCCATGCCTCGCTCCACGCTTCGGCGCAACGCCTTTACCCTCGTCGAACTGCTCGTCGTGATCGCCATCATCGGCGTCCTCGTCGGACTTCTGCTGCCAGCGGTCCAGTCCGCACGCGAGGCCGGACGGCGGACGTCGTGCATGAACAACATGAAGCAGATTGGCCTGGCGATGCACAACTACGTTTCGACGCGGAGCGTGTTTCCGCCGAGCAGCAACAGCGGTTTCACCAAGGGGGTCTGGGGCTATCCGGGGACTGGACCGACCGATCCCGACATCCGGCTTCACAGTTTCGCCAGTCTGATCCTCCCGTTTGCCGAGGCGAACAACGTCTT
>JBJTDB010000082.1:0-14651 GCA_046092145.1 Planctomycetia bacterium
TGCGGGATGACCCCCCAGTTGCCCCAACTGTCGCGTCCCGTATTCGTGCCCCGCATGCGCAGATCGTAGTCCAGGCTGTATGACGGTAGTCGCTGCTTCAACTCTTCGAAGCCGAGGACGGCGAGCGCGAGTTGCTTGATATTGTTCGAGCACGTGCTGCGGCGGACACTCTCGCGGGCCGCCTGCACGGCCGGCAGCAGCAGCCCAACGAGCACGCCAATGATCGCGATCACGACCAAAAGCTCCACGAGCGTAAACGCGGTGCGGAAACGAGAAGTCGGGCTTGATGCATTCATGATTGTGGTCCTGATCCCCAGGGAGCGTGCCTCCGCCATCTCTTTGAACAGTAGCCGGCCCCTCCCGCCGCCACCATCCTGCAAAAGCAGGATACGGGCGATTTTTTCGGGAAAACGCAGGGCCCGGGGCGGCACCGCCTCGAGTTCTACCGATCGCCGGCCTTGAGCAGGCCGAGGTCGAAGGCCCGGCCGACCACGCCGGTGCGGTCCGACGCCTGAAGCTTTTCCATCATCGAGCGGATGTGGCTTTTGACCGTCAATTCCGAGATCGCCAGGGCCCGGCCGATCTGGGCGTTGCTTGCGCCCTGCCGCAAGAGCGAGAGCACCTCCGTCTCGCGGGCCGTCAGGCCGCCGTCGGCCGCGGAGGCGGGGCCGCGCAAACACCCGCGGCGAACGCCCGTGCGGCCGGCATGCACCTCGCGGATCGCCGCCGCGATCTCCCGGGCGTCGGATTCCTTCGTGAGGTAGCCGCAGGCGCCGGCCCGCTCGGCCCGGGCCGCGTCGATCGCGCTCTCCGACGAACTCAGCACGAGCGCCCGGGCCGCGGGATCGACCCGGCGAATGCGGGTGATCGTCTCGGCGCCGTCCATTACCGGCATCAGGAGATCGACCAGGGCCACATCGGGCCGGCAGGTGCTCCACTCCGCCACCGCCTGCTTGCCGCTCGACGCCTCCGCCACCACCGCGATGTCCCGCTCGAGGCCGAGGAGCCGCGCAAGCCCTGACCGCAGCACCGGATGATCGTCCACCACCATCACGCGGATCGCCCGCAGTTTCGCTGGTTTCGTCATGCCTCACTCCCCGCTTCCACCGCCGACCAGGCCTCGGCCGGAGATGTTCCCGGCTGCCGCACGCCGGCCCGCACCGTCGTGCCGTGGCCCGGACGGCTGTCGAGGCTAAACGTGCCGTCGAGCGAGTCGATCCGCTCCCGCATGCCCTGAATCCCAAAATGCCCGAGCGATGGCCCAGGCTGCTGCCCCACCGCAAACCCGGAGCCGTCGTCGGAGATCTCCACGTGCACCGCCGCCCCCGCCGGCTCGAACGTGAGGCCGACGTCGATCCGCCTGGCGTGGCCGTGGTGCACGGCGTTGAGCACGGCCTCCTGCACGACCAGCAGCAGCTGCCGCGACACCGTTTCATCCACCGTGCATGGCTCTCCCTGGAGGCGAAACGTGCCCTTCACGCCATGCCCCTCGACGAGCAGTTGCAGCAGCTCCGCGAGCGATTCCTCGAGCGGCCGGCGGACGTCGGGCATCGTCCGCAGCGACCAGACCGTGCCGCGGAGCTGCCGCGTGGCATGGGCGCACAGCCGCTCGGCGGTGCCGAGATGCTGGGCCGCCTCGGCCGTGATCTCGCCGTCGAGGCCCGAACGGCAGAACTGCAACTGGTAGCCGATGCCGGTCATCGTCTGCAGGAGCGTGTCGTGCAGGTCGGCCGCGATCCGGCTCCGCTCGCGGAGGGCCACCTCGTATTCGGTCGACGAGGCGCGGCGGGCGGCGGCCTCGTCCATGGCACGGCCCGTCTGCCGCGCGACTTCACGCCGCAGCACCGCGCTCCAGGCGACGGCCGCCACGGCCAGCGTCGCGAGCACCGCCACAGCGACCGCCAGCCGGCGCGGCGTCCACCAGGGCGCCGGACGGACGACGACGATGTCGCGCGAGTCGCGAACGAGCAGCTCGATCTGGCTCACCCGCGGATGCTCGAGCAGGAGCCCGCCGCTCTGCTTGGCCACGAGGTTGAGCTGCACGATCCCCGTGACCTCGATGTCGCTGCCGGGCACGAGCCGCTCCGTCGAGAGCTTGGCGGTGGAAAGCCGCGGCAGCTTTGCGACGAGCTTCGTGTCGCCGTCGGTGAGTATGACTTCCGCGCAGTCCGCCGTGGCGGTGATCGACTCGACGCGGGCCTGGCAGCGGATGAGGCAGCCATCGTAATTGCTCGGGTTCACCGTCCAGCCGCTCTTCCGGAACTCCTCGTTGAGCTGGAGCACACGGCTCGGCTGGATCGCAACCGGTTTGGGCAATGCGGCTGATCCGATCTTCCGGGCGACCGCGCCCACGATGCCGCCGATCTGCCGGCTCATGTCGAGAAATCCCGCCACGTCCACCCGATCCCCGGGCTGAAACGGCAGGCCCGACGCAGGTGGCTCGTCGGTGGCGAGGTCCACCCGCACGCCGCCAAACCCTTCCTGGAGGAAGAGCCTGCCGGGCGCCGCGAACGAAACCACTCCCTGCGTGCGCATCCGATGCGCGGCCTGCGGCCTGACGCCGAAACGCCCAATCGCCCCCAGCGGCACCGGGGCGATCGAAAACGGATCGGCCGCCGGCTTGACGACGACGGCGAGGTCTTCGACACGCCCGATCGTGATGCCAGGCGCGATGAATTCGCCGCGCGAGTTGCGGCTGTCACCCACGATGCCGACGATCTCCATATCCGCGTCGATGAGATGGTCGGGCCGCTCAGGGAAGAACCGCTTTGGGGCCTGGACGAGGAGGTTTCTGGAGTCGCACACGACCACGAGCAGCCACCAGTCGGACTGCCTCGCGCGGCGCTCGCTCACTTGCTGTACCACGCCCCGCAGCGCCACGCGGCGGCCATTGTCGAGACCGCTGAAGAGCCTCGCCATATCGGCGGGCGTTGGCTCGGGAAGCTGGCCCTGTTCGAGCACGCGCAGCTTTTGCGACTTGATCGTGGGAGAATACCCGCCGGCTGAGAGGGTGCCCTCGATCTCGACGACCGCGCCCGGCACGAGCGGCCGCGGGGCCGATTCGCCCGCAGCGGGCTCGGGCTCGAGTACGCCAACCATGAAGATGGCATCGTCGCCGTCCTGGATCACGGCATGGCCTTCGGCCAACGTGACGACGCCGCGCACCACAACCGGCCTGCCGTCGTCGGCCTCGAGGATCGGCACCTCGCGGATCTCGGCGATCGACCGGAGCGGCTCCGCGGCGCATGCGAGCGTCGCCGCGAGCAGCGTTACGAGCGCCACTCTCACCGCGCACAGTTTCCATCCCGCATCCATGCCGCCCAGTCTACAACGGCGCATAAAAGGGGACGCAGCTCTTTTCGCCTTAAGCGAAAAGAGCTGCGTCCCCTTTTATGCGCCTCCTGCTTTCGCAGGATGGCCGGGGCGATACGGGCCACCTACGCTGACGGCTTCCCCCGAGGCATCACCATGACACGGTTCGCATTGCTGGCGGCGTTTCTGCTCACCCTGCCCGCGGCTCTCTTCGCCGCCGACGCCGCGCGGCCCGACGCGATCCTCGGCGAATGGTCGTTTTCCGACGGCCCCGCCGGCTGGACGCCGGTCAACAACGCCGCCATCTCCGACGTCGCCCGCCGGCCGGGCGGCAAGAGCCTCGTCATCCGACAGACGAGCGACGCCGAGGCCGACAGCGCCTGGCTGAGCCCCGTGTTGAAAAATCCCGGCGCGGCCGTGCGGATCGGCGTCTGGGCCGCCGACAACTACGACACGCAGAAAGATTTTTCCTATGCGGCCGCGTTCGAGATCGTGCCCTGCGATGAGGCCGGAAAGCTCACCACGATCGGCGGCGACTGGACCTGGGTGCCGTGGGAAGACAAGCGGCAGATTCCGCAGTTTCGCCACACGATGACCCGTGAGGGGCTGCAGTGGCAGTTTTACGAGGCGGTGAAGCGGCCGGCGGCCGGATTCTTCCGCGTGCGGCTCTGCTGGCCCAAGGCGCTGAGCCGCGGCGAATGTTATTTCACCGACGTGAGCGTGCGCGTCGCGGGCGAGGCTGCCGCTGAAACCGCGACGGCGTCGCCGGCCGACGCGCAGCCTGCGGCATCCACCGGCCCCGCCGGAAGGCATGCATTCGAGATCAGCACCGCCGCCAACGGCAATCTCTTTTTCGCCGACGATCCGCTGCGATTCGAGTTTCTCCTCTATGCCACCGACGGCCAGCCGGTGGGCCCGCTCACGAGCCCCGTGATCGAATACGACATCACCGACTACCAGCACTTTCACGTGGCGTCGGGGACGCTGCCGTTCACAGGCGCCGCCCCCGTGACGGCCAAGCAGATCGCCGCCACGCGCGGCCAGAATATGCGGCTCTCTGCGGTGATCCCGGATGCCGCAGCGAAGGAAACCGGCCGCGAGTTTTTCCTGGAGGCGCGGCTCGTCGATGGCGGCAAGCTCGTCGCGACAGACACGGTCACATATGGCGTCGTCAATCCGCGGCCGATCGCAGCCGGCGACTACGCGAAATGCCGATTCATCCAGTTTGCGGAAGGGGGCGGCTTCCGCGACGCCGAATCAAAGCACGAGGAGCAGGGCTTGATTCACAAGATGGGCACGTCGCTCGTGCACAACTGGGATTACGACGGCTGGCGCAAGGCCCAGCCCACGAAGGGCGGGCCGATCACGATTCCGCCCGGGCCCGACTTTCCGAAGATGGTCTATTGCCCGAACCTCGAGCAGGTCCGCGGCCGCAAGCCCGACCACCCCTGGCGCGACGTCGCGAAAATGGCCCCCGACTGGGCCGTGATCGACGATCCTTTTCATAAGGGCTGCAAGGGCTTCGACATCGATGGCTACGTCGACTATATCGTCGCCTACGTGCGGGCCAACCGCAGCCGGATCGTGCAGGTGGTTCCGTCGGGGCTCGAACGGTTCATCGACGCCCGCACGATAGAGCTGCAGCGGAAGGCCTATGCGGCGCTCAAGAAAGAGTTTCCCGACCTGCCGGTGGGGATGATGACCTGGGGCGTCAATGCGAGCGAGGAGGCGGTCAACCAGATTCTCGCCGAGAAGTTCTACGAGGTGGCCGACTTCTTTGACACCCACGTCTACCTTCCGTCCGTTGACTGGACGGCCTCCGACCGGCTGCGGGCCGAGCTCAAGAAGCGTGGCATCGACCGGCGGCTGATCTCGACGGAATTCGCCCGCGTCGGCGGCACCGACCAGCTGCAGAGCAGCCGCGACATGATCTGCTCGATGCTCGACGCCCATGCCCACGGGATGGAACGCGTGACCTACTTCCTCATGTATGTCAACGAGGTGCCCGAGGCCCCGCGGCGGCAGGCCGTGCTCCGCGGGGAGTTTCCCGGCGACGGCTTCCAGTGGATGCAGTATGTGGATCGCCCGCGGGTGTCGGACGCGATCCACGATGCGAACTGGGGCCGCGGCGCGTATGGCTCCGACGTGCGCGGCGCGTCGCTCATGCCGATGCTCAAAACGATGACGTATTACAATTTTGTGCAAGCAGTGGAGTGCGCCGTCTTCAAGACTGTCTTTCAGCCCGACTCGCGATCGGTCTGCTACGTCTATGCCCGCGACGGCAAGACGATCTGCTGCCTCTATCAGAGGGAGGCGGGCCCGCCCGCAACGCTCCTGCTGAAGACGGCCGTGCCCTACGCGATGCAGGATTTCTTTGGCCGGACCGATCGCGTGTCGTCCGCGGGCAGTTCGCTCGTGGTGGCCACGCCTGATCCGCTCGTGCTGCTTTTCGAAGGCGAGGTGCCCCAGCTGCACGACGCGAAGACGGCCCCGGCCGTGCTCGGGGCCACCGACGGCGGCCTCGCGCTCTCGACCATCGCCCGCGGCACGACGGGCAAGGCCGTGCTGACCGTGCCGCCGCTCGCCGCGAATGTTTCGAATGCCACGATCACCGCCACCGTTGACGGCACCTGGCCCGAGGTGGAGGCGAAGAGCGTGGCCCTCGCGGCCGACAAGCCCACCACGATCGAACTGCCGATCGCGATCGCCGCCGACCGGCCGGCCGGCAGCTACACGTTTACCGTGCGGGTGCATGCCGGCGACAAGGACGGCGGCAAACTCCTCACCGTGCTGAAGCAGCCGCTCGTCGTGGGCGAGGTGCTTTCGGCCCGGCTCGCCGGCATTCCGCTCACGAAAAACACCGACCCCGCGATCGCCGTCACGATCACGAGCCTCGCCGACAAGCCGATGCAGGGCCGCGTGCGGGTCGCCAACCGCTTCTTCGGCGGGTTCATGCCGGAGGTGATGGAGCAGCCGTATTCAGTCGCGCCGGGCGGCACGGCCGTCGTGAAGTTTCCGGTGCCCCGCGAACAGGCCAATCTCGCCACGAGCTACGAGATGCGTGCGACCGTCGCCGACTCGACCGGCATCGCCGTCACGTGCGAAGGGGATGTGAGCTTTCAGGCCTGCGTGAAGACGAAGACGCCGATCGCGGTGGACGGCAACCTCGCCGACTGGAAGCTGGACGATCTCGTGCCGATCCCGTTTGAGAAGTGGCACCGCGGGCCGCGTGAGCCGGAGGATTTCGGCGGGCGATTTTTTAGCCGCTGGGACGACGAGCGGCTCTACTTCGCCGCCGAGATCACCGATCGCGTGCCGGTGGTCAACGGCACCGAGCAGGTGCTCTGGAACGACGACAACATCATGTTTTGCCTCTACCCGTGGGGCTGGCGGATGGGCGAGCCGCTCGAATCGGGCTACTACCGCGAGCACCTCGGGCCTCTCGCCGGGGGCAAGGCGGGCATCTGGCGGGCGGGCAACGTGCCGAGCGGCCCGACGCGGGCGGAGGGCGCGGAGATCGCCGTCACCCGCACGCCCACCGGCTGGGTCTACGAATGGGCCTACCCGAAGGCGAGCCTGCATCCGCTCGCGCTCAAAGACGGCGCCGCCTTCCGGCTCTCGATGAGCGTGTGGGACCAGTTCAAGAAAGAGAAGAAGACCGAGCAGGACTGGGGCGAATTCACCTGGCTCACGTTCGGCGGCTTCAACTCGAGCGTCAACGCCCAGCCCGCCCTGTGGCGCGAATTCACCCTCGTCGAATAAAAAGGGGACTGGCTCTTTTTGCGCAGCAAAAGGTGCCTGTCCCCTTTTTCATGGACAACAAAAAGGGGACGCAGCTCTTTTCGCTCGCTTATATTGTGCCTATGAGATGTCTGAGCGTGTTTGTCGTGGCGGTAGCGGCGTGGTCCTCGATCGCGGCGGCGGCTCCCGGCATTCCCGCCGACGCACAATGGCACGACGTGACCCAATGGGGCGTCGAGGGGCGCGGCTGGGGCGATCAGGACCGCAAGCGGTGGTTCGACCGCTTTCCCGCCCAGGCCGAGGGCAGTGTCAAGGATGTCGTCTGGCAACTGAGCCGCGATAGCGCCGGCATGGTGGCCAGATTCAAGACCGACGCGCGGGAGATCTACGCACGCTACACCGTCTCCAAGCCGCAACTCGGCATGTCGCACATGCCGGCAACCGGCGTCAGCGGGCTCGATCTTTACGCGCGGGACGACGGCGGAAGGTGGCGGTGGGTAGGGGTGACGAGGCCGACGCAGCAGACGGTCGAGACGGTGGTCGTTTCCGGCCTGGCGGAGGGCGTGAGAGACTACGCGGCCTATCTACCGCTCTTCAATGGCGTCGAGTCGCTCGAGATCGGCGTGCCGGCCGGAGCGACATTCGAGGGACTGGAGCCCCGGCCCGCAAAACCGATCGTCTTCTACGGAACCTCCATCACGCACGGCGCCTGCGCCTCGCGCCCCGGCATGGTGCACACCGCCATCCTCGGCCGACGGCTCGACCGCCCGGTGCTCAACCTCGGATTCTCCGGTGCCGGCACGATGGACGCCGAGGTCGGCAGCCTGCTCGCGGAACTCGACGCCGCGGTCTACGTCATCGATTGCCTGCCGAATATGGGCGCCGCCGACGTTACCGCGAAGTGCCGCCCGCTCGTGATGCAATTACGAGCCGCGCGGCCCGACGTACCGATCGTGCTGGTCGAAAGCCGCCGACATACCAACTCCTGGGCCTTGCCAGAGTTGAGCCGCCAGCACGACGCCAACCATGCGGCCCTCGACGCGGTCTACGAGCAACTCGTGAAAGACGGAGTGACGAAGCTCTTTTACATCGAGGGGGATCATCTCTAAGGCGACGACGCCGAGGGCGCCACGGATGGCTCGCATGCCAACGACCTGGGCTTCATGCGTCAGGCCGACATCTTCGAGCCCGTTCTCCGCGCCGCCCTGCAGTAAAAAGGGGACGCAGCTCTTTTCGCGGCGAAAAGAGCTGCGTCCCCTTTTTGGCTTGCGGAAAGAAATGGACGCGTGTACATATATGGCGATCATCTCGGAAATCGGCTTCTTCGCCCATGCCTCGCCGCCCACGCTGCTGCCCCGCCGGAACCTGCTACCACGTGCTCAACCGCGCGGTCGCGAGGCTCCCGCTTTTTGAGCGGGCAGCAGACTACGAGGCATTCACTGAAGTCTTGCACGAGGCCTTGCGGAGGGAGCCGCTACCGATATTCGCCTACAGCCTGATGCCCAACCACTGGCACTTCGTGGTCCGCCCCGACGCCGATCATCAAGTCTCAAGCTTTTTCAGGTGGTTGACCCACACCCACACAATGCGATGGCACGCGAGCCACCACACCGTCGGCACCGGGCATCTGTATCAAGGTCGCTTCAAGGCGTTTCCGATCGAAGAAGACGACCACCTTTTGACCGTGATGCGATACGTGGAGCGAAACCCCTTGCGGGCGAATCTCTGCCGCCATGCGGAGGAGTGGAAATACGGCAGCGCCTGGCATCGCACGAAAAGCACAGCCGTGTCGGACGCCATCCTTCGCCCATGGCCGATTCCGAGGCCAGCAATGTGGCTGGAGCACGTCAACCAGCCTCAGACGACGGGCGAGGTGGAAGCGATTCGAAAGAGCATCGCACGCGGAAGGCCCTACGGGACTAATCGCTGGGTTTCGCAAACCGCAGCCCGACTGGAGATCACGCATACGCTCAGGCCGCGAGGCCGGCCCGCAGTGAAATGAGCTGCGTCCCCTTTTTGTGTCTTGACATTGTCGGGCATCTGACGATAGTGAAAAGGGGAGATCACACAACGTGAGGGCTTCCGATGGCTTCTTCATCAACACGCTCTGAAAAGCTCGACCTGAGAATCAGCTCGGAGGCGAAGAGGACGCTGCAGGCGGCCGCGGCGTCGCAATCGCGAAGCCTCAGCGAGTTCGTGCTGGAGAGCGCCTTGCAGCGGGCGGCGGAGACGTTGCCGGACCGGCAACGATTCGGGCTCGACGAAGGGCGGTGGAAAGAGTTCATGGCCGCCCTGGAGGGCCGGCCCCGCCCGCTTGCCCGGCTCAAAAAACTGCTTCGTTCGCGGGGTCCGTTCGACGCCGGATCGAAATGAACGGCAGTCTGCGGATCGAGAAGCTGGCCCGATCGCACGACGTCGATGGCTTTGTGTCCGGACGCGAGCCGCTCGACAGGTTTCTGGTGCGGCACGCCTTGCTGAGCCAGCAGGCCAATGCCTCCCAAACGTACGTGGCGGTCTCTGACGATCGGGTCGTGGGCTATTACACGCTCGTCTTCGGTCAGGTCTCGCGCGACATCGCTCCACCGAGAATCGCCAAGGGACTGCCGCGATACCCCGTGCCGATCATGGTGCTGGCACGGCTTGCCGTTGCCGGCGATTGGCAGCGGCGGGGAATCGGCAGCGGCATGCTCAAGGACGCCATCCTGCGCACGCTTCGTGCGGCGGAAATCGCCGGCCTGAGAGCGCTCGTCGTACACGCCAAAGACGAAGCAGCCCGGACTTTTTACGAACGGTTCGACTTCGTCCCGTCGCCATCCGATCCGCTCCACCTGTTCGTGCTCATCAAGGACCTGAAACGGATCCTTGGTGAGTGAAAAGGGGACGCAGCTCTTTTTCCAGGGTAGTCTGATGCTCAACCACTGGCACTTCGTGGTCCGCCCCGACGCCGATCATCAAGTCTCGAACTTTTTCAGGTGGTTGACCCACACCCACACGATGCGGTGGCACGCGAGCCACCACACCGTCGGGACCGGCCATCTGTACCAAGGTCGATTCAAGGCGAGGCCGGCCCGCCGCGAAATGAGCTGCGTCCCCTTTTTGCGTCCCCCTTTTTGCGTCCGTGCGGTGAATCGACGGTATAATCGCCGCACGAGATGCGGCGATTATGGCTTTCATCCACGAAAAAAAGGGCTGGCCGAACCTTGATTGGGACGCCGGTGAGGTCACGCCCGGCCTTGTGCGGGCCAGGCACAAACAAGGGCTGCTCCTGGGCCGTATGCGGCAGTTGGGCTTCGCCTTGCAGACCGAGGCCGCGGTCGAAGTGCTGACAAGCGACGTCGTGCAGAGCTCGGCCATCGAGGGCGAGCGGCTCGACCAGGCAGATGTTCGCTCATCGATCGCGCGTCGTCTGGGCCTGCCCGACGGCGTGGCGCGGCGGGCGAATCGGGATGTCGAGGGCGTCGTGGAGGTCATGCTCGACGCCACAAGAAACCCGACGCAGCCGATCACCGAGCGGCGGCTGTGCGGCTGGCACGCAGCCCTGTTTCCAGTCGGCTACAGACTAAAAAGGGGACGCAGCTCTTTTCCTCACGCCAACCATTCACGTGTGGCCCACCCGCATTCCCTGGGCTCGCGCCACGGGCTTCCAAGCAGGTAACCGATCCTGCTTTCGCAGGATACCGGTCGTCGTGGCTCGTGCGTAGGCTAGCCATGCGGACGAAAAGAGCTGCGTCCCCTTTTATTCAGCGTGAGGTGGGTAATGACGCAGAAGAGCCGTGTCTTGAATGTGGTCCGCTTGTTCATGCGAGTGGTGCCGGTGCTCCTGCTCGTCGCCGTTTATCCGACCGCCGCCGCCGATGACGCCAATGACGCCAAGTCGATCACGCCCGCAGAGTGGCTCGCGGCGCAGCCAAAGCCCGCCTTTCGCGACGGCCACACGCTGCCACGGCTGACGCGATTCGGCTGGGTGCTGCCGACCGACGCCCGGATCAAGCTCGCCGAAGACTGGGGCTACGCGGTCGAGTTCGGCGGCTACGTGGACGACAAGGTCGTCGCCCGCCTTGACGATCCGAAGAGCGACGAATCGAAACTGGCGGCCCTCGCCAAGGCGGATCCTGCCCGCTACCCCATCGCGGTGATCTGCTCCCGCCGCCTGCCCGGAGAGGAGGCGCCGGCCGAGGCCTGGACCCGCGACAAGGACGGAAAGGTGCTCAACGCCAAGGCGCAGTCGATGGACGGCACCCAGTGGAGCGAGGGCAAGGGGGCCGTGTGGAGCCCCGAGGCCCCCGATGCCGTTTGGCAGATGGCGGGCGCCTACCGCGCCGACCCGTTGCGTGAACTGCAGAAGCGGGGCGTGCCGATCTCGATCGTGCTCAACGGCGGCGAATACGGCCTCGGCGTGCTCGGGTTTGCGAAGGGCGTGTGGTCGCAGGATCCGCGGGTGGCGGCGGCCGCCGAGAAAAACGGCGGCTGGCGGCCCTATGCCTCGGCACGAAAGGGGCATGCGGAGCGGATCATCGCCGACGCCGTTCGTGCGGCGGTGCCCGACCGCAAACTCTATGTGTATTACACCGCGGGCGGCCGCACCCTGCGGAACAAGGACTGGTCGATCGACGACTGGGGGGCCACGTGGGAGCACATGCGCGGCGTGAGCGACCTGCCCTCGAGCGAGGTCTACTACCGTCATTTCAACGACGGCTTCACCGGCCGGCTCGACATGCTCACGCTGGTGCTCAACGCCGTCGCGCTCGAGATCGCCAGCGGCGATCCGCTCTCCTACAACTGGGTGGCGGGCGGCTGGGTGCGGGGCGACGAGAAGAAGCATGTCGCCGACATGGACCGCTGGATTGGCTTTCTCAAGTGCTACTACACCGCGGGCATGCTCGGCGCGAACGTCGGCTACTACGAGTATCCCAAGGGCGGGTTTGGCGTGACGTTTCCGGCCGACGAGCCGCCCGTCTGGCTGCGGCAGATGGCGGCCTCGGCCCACGTGCACGCGCTCTTCTCGCAGCTCGAGGATCTCGTGCGAACGGGCGACCTGCTCCCCGGGCCGATGAAGCACTCGATTTCGACGAACGACCCGGCCTACGAATTCCCGACCGGCGACGCGACGGCCCGCGTGCTCGTTCGCAAGCATCGCACGAGGCCGGCGTGGCTGGTCACCGCCTGGGCCGCCGATGGACCGGACCGCGACGTGACGGTGACGGTGCCGGATCTGGGCCGCCTCACGCTGCGGGCCCGCGGCTGCGGCAGCGTGTATGAGGCCACGTTGAAGGATGGCACGGTCACGCTCACGCAGCATGACGAGGAGGGCAGCACATTCACCCGCGCGGCGCCGGGCAAGCCGGTCAGCCGGCCGGTCGATCTCACGCTCGCGCCACCGCCGGCCGAGGGACGGCTCGTGTGGCTGGCCGCCGACCATGGCGTGGTCAAAGACGCAGCGGGCAAGGTGTCGGCGTGGCACAGCCGGGGCGATGACGCAGGCAGCCTGCCGAAGGCTTTGGCGACGTTTGCCGTGCAGCAGACGGATGCTGCGAAGCAGCCGCTGTGGGTGGCGGATGCGGTCAATGGCCAGGCAGGCGTGCAGTTCGAGAAGGCGCGGGTTCATCTCGGCGCCCAGCTCGACGAGCAGGCGGGGGCCGAGTGTGCCGGCCCGCTGACGGTCTGCGCCGTCTTCACGGGAGCCGTGCCAAAGGGCGACAACCGTGTCGTGTCGGGCGTGGTCTCCGGGGGTAACGATTACATTCCGGGCAAGGGCTTCAAGATCCGTGACGGCGAGGCGGCGATCGAGCTGGCCACGGGCGTCTGGCTCGTGAGCGCGTCGGCGCGGCTCGATGCCCCGCTCGAGCGGCTCGGGCTCGGGGTGATGAATGGCGGCACGGGCGGCCCCGGGTTTACAGGGGCGCTCGCCGAGGTGCTCGTCTACAAAGGAGCCCCGACGCCTTCCCGGCTGGCGCTCATCGAGCAGTATTTGCGGCCGAAGTACGGAAAGTCCGAGACAAAATCGGCGTCTCGTTGAGGCCGCGCGATCAGCGGGATCATCCCCTGAGGGTGTGGGACCGCGGCACCCCTTCGGGACCGCGAGGGGCTTTCGGGGAACAGGCTGATATACTACCTGCCATGGTTCCGCCACACCCCCGGACCGCCCCATGCCTCACCGCTTCAACGGACTCATCCCCGCCACCTACACGCCGCTCACCGCCGACGACGCCGTCGATCTGCCCGCGATCGTTCCCCTCACCGACCAGCTGATCGCCGACGGCGCGTGCGGGCTGTATGTCTGCGGCAGCACCGGCGAGGGCGTGTCGCTCTCGACGGGCGAGCGCCGGCAGGTGGCGGAGGCGTTTACGGCGGCCACGCGGGGCAGGGTGCCCGTGATCGTGCACGTGGGGCACGATTCGCTCGCCGAGGCGGCGGCGCTTGCGGCCCATGCCGCTGAGATCGGCGCCGATGCGATCTCCGCGATGCCGCCCTGCTACTTCGCGATCCGCGACGCGGCGACGGCCGTCGAGTGTGCCGCCGCCGTCGCGGCCGCCGCGCCGCAGCTGCCCTTCTACTACTACCACATCCCCGTGATGACCGGCGTCGCGATCGACGTGGTCGATCTCCTTCGGCAGGCGGGCGATCGCATCCCGAACTTCGCCGGCGTGAAATACACCGCCAACACGCTGCACGAGTTTCTCGAATGCGTGGCCCTCGACGGCGGCCGGTTCGAGATGCTCTCGGGCTACGACGAGCTGCTCCTGCCGGGCCTCGCGGTGGGCGCCCGCGCGGCGGTGGGCTCGACCTTCAACGTGGCGACGCCGCTCTACGCGAGGCTGATGGCGGCCTTCGCCGCGGGCGACCTCGACCGCGCCCGCGAAGAGCAACTCCGCGCGGTGGCGATGATCCGCGTGCTCATGCGGTTTCCATTCCATCCGGCCATGAAGGCGGTGCTGGCGATGATCGGCACGCCCTGCGGCGCCTGCCGGCCGCCGCTCCCGCGGCTCTCCGACGCCGACGAAAGGCGGCTCCGCGAGTCGCTCGAGGCGATCGGCTTTTTCACCTGGGCCCGCCCGACCCCATCCGCCGCCACCGTTTGATCCGATGCGAAACGCCCTTTCACGACAGCCGGGTGCGGTGCTGCTCTCGATGCTCTGCGGCATCTGGGGCTGCGGGCCCGGACGGGCGGCCGAACCGCCGCCGCGCGATGCCGACGGGTTCGTCTGGACGCGGTTCGCCGATCTGCCCGATCCGGTCGGCGTCGCCGGTGCCTTCGCCGGCGTCTGCGGCGGGGGGGAGGGTGTGCTCGTCGTGGCCGGGGGCGCGAATTTTCCGGATCGGCCGCCATGGGAGTCGGGCGTCAAGACGTGGCACGACACCGCGTGGGTGCTCGGCGAGCCCCGCGGGGGGTGGCAGGTGGCCACGCCACTCCCAGAGCCGCTCGGCTACGGTGTCTCGGCCTCGTTCGCCGGGCGGGTGTGGTGCGTGGGCGGCGGCGACGCCCGCAGACACGTCGCCTCCTCGGTCGCACTTGGGTGGGATGCCGCCGCCGGCCGGCTCCTCGTGGAACGCGACGCCTTGCAGCGGCTGTGGTGAATAAAAGGGGACGCAGCTCTTTT
>JBJTDB010000083.1:0-7015 GCA_046092145.1 Planctomycetia bacterium
AGACTTTCACCCCGAATTCGCGTGAATCCCGGGCTTTACGCTCCCAGGTGCGTAACTTGGGTTACGTCGCCGGGCTATGGGAGCAAGCGAAGCCATGGATGGCGAAGCGGAGGCGCTCTTGCTCGCGCAGCGGACATGCAGTGAGCGGCGGCCTGGAGGGCCGACGCGAACGTCCGGAGGCGTAACAGGGGCACCCCCGACCGAGGCATGAGCGGGTTAGCCGATTTCGCCGCGGTCGAGGAGCATGTCGATCAATGCCGTTCGGGTGTCGATCGTCGTCGTCCGCCGCCGCGCCGACGGCTTCGACAGGATTTCCCGAAGCCGCATCAGCCGACGCCCGCCCGATTGGGCGTCGTAACTGTTGAACGCGATCACAAACCGCTGATCGGCGGCCACCGGTTCGCCCTCGCGCACGATCGCGGTCGGCTTCCCGTTTTCATCCCGACGCACCTCGAACGGCCAGAGCGTGCGGTCCGACTTGGCGTCGTTTGCATCCTCGGCCAGCACGTCCATCAACTCCGCACCGGTCAGTTCTGCCGTGACGAGCAGGTTTTCGTAGGGGATGATCCGCCAACAGCCTCCCACCGTGAGCTGGCCAGGAGGCACCGGGCCCGTCGCGAACGTGCCATGCACCACGCCATCGACCGGCGTGCCGTTGCGGGCGAGAGCCGCAGCGAAACTCTCGCAGAGCAGCCGACCAAGCGGCGAATCTCGTCCCGTGCCAGGAATCTCGCGGGTGACCCGGGCGACCGGCCTGGCAAGTTCCTCGTCCGACGCCGCCAGGTCGGGCTGGGCCACCTGCATCACGAGCGGATCACAGGCGTAGCGATCGTCCATGAGCAGCGTGTAGACCCTCCGCTCGACGAGCTTTCGCGTCGCGAGGTCGAAGGTCAGATCGACCCGGCCACAGTGGATGCCGTGGTAGCTCGCCTGCGAACAGAGCGTGCCGTGCAGCATCCAGGCCGGCTTGTTCTGGTGGGAATGACCGGCGAGGTAGACATCGACGTCCTTCGCGTCGCGAAGCAGCTCACGGACGGGATTGGCGTAGTCGTCGTTGAATCTCCACCCCATGTGGCCGAGGACGACCACCGCATCGGGCTTCTCGGCCTTCGCCTCGGCCATCGCCGAACGCAACGAGGCCACGGGATCGATCGCCGTCACGCCGTCGAGCCGCTCGGGAGGAAGCCAGTAGGAGAGGCCCGGCGTGATCAGTCCGACGAGGGCGATGCGGAAGCCCCCCACCTCGCGGATCGTCCACGGACGCACGTTCTTCCACGCGCCGTCGAAGCCGCCGGGCATCCTGCCGTCGTGGGTGACGTTCGCCGTGAGCACGGGCGACTGCGAGGCCTCGAGCAGCCCGACAAGCTTCTCCGGCCCCCAGTCGAAGTCGTGGTTGCCAAGCGTCCAGGCGTCGTAGCCGAGGCGGTTGAAGAGATCGACCATCAGCTGGCCGCCGGTTCGCAGGCTCGCTGCCGTGCCCTGCACGACATCGCCCACGTCGACCGTCAGCGCATGGGGGGACTCGCGCCGCCACTGGCGGATGCAGGTGGCACACCTCGCGAAACCGCCGACGTCGTCGAGCCCCTCGTAGGTGCTCGTGGGGAGGATGTGGCCGTGGAGGTCGGTGGTGTGGAAGATCGAGATCGTCCGCGCCCGGCCGAGTTCGTCGGCCCGAAGCATCGCCTCGGGGTCGAGCCACGCGGACCCGAGCGACGCACCGGCACCGGCGAGAAATTCACGACGACGCAGCATTCGAGGCATCGTACCGCATCGGCGCCGCCTTCGCATCCACCGAGGGCCCAGACGCCGCCTCGCCGAGCCCGCTTTCATGCAGGTGGAGCGTGAGAATCCGCTTGAGTTCCCCAACCGTGTCGGGATGGTGATGGATCTTCGTATGGCTGGCCGGAATCAGTCGCTCGCTCGACACGCCTTCGATTCGGGCGCTCGCGACCGGCACGACGCAGTCGTCGTCGCCGACAAGCAGCGAGTGGTGCGAGGTGCCGATGATGCTGTGGGTGGTCACCCAGCAGGGCGTCCGCAGGGTTTGCATCGCGCGAAGGAGCGGCGCGGTCGGCTCGAGCACGTCGATCGTCGTGGGAAGCCGCTTCGCAAAGTAGGGCCAGAAGGCGTCGGGGTTCATGGCCACGACCTCGTCGTGCACCTCGGTGGGCCCCACGGGGGGCTGCACGGTGAGCGACGCGAGCCGTCCGACGCCACGGGATGCCAGGCCCGAGCCCCTGTGCGGCGTGGCGATGTAGACGACCCGCTTGATGAAGGGCGAGGGCTCGAAAAAGAAGGCATTGCGGACAAAGTCGTGCCGCTCGGGCCGCATGGAGATCTCGTGGAACGGCCGTCGGGCGACCGCATCCCAGATGGCCGTGCCCGAATCGACCACCTGCAGTTTGGCATGCAGCCCTCCCATGCTGTGGCCGACGAGCACGAGATTCTGGAGGTGGGGATCGGTGCCCGAGGGATCGAGCTGGTGAACGGCCGCACGCAGTTCGCGACGGAGCACGGCCGCCGACGTCATGAAGGCCGCACCGGTCGGGTAGTGAAACACCCATGGCTCGAATCGGCGGTGGAATGTCGGCCAGACCCGCAGTTCGTTGAGCATGTCGAACCACGTGCCCTGATCGCTCGCAAGACCGTGGATGAAGACGATGGGGATCCGTCCAGGCTGATGCGGCTCGAGAAACTCCAGCCGAGGCTCGGTATCGGCACCGCCATAGGGCTGGATGAAGCTGCGGAGACTGTCCTTCGGCATGGCCGCCAGCATGTCCAAGAGCGGCATCGTGAGATCGGCCGCCAGATGGGGCCGCGCGGGGCCGACGTGAACGGCGGCAATCTCCACCGGGTTGGCGAGGTCGAGCACCGCGGCGGCATGATCCCGGGCCAGCGGACCGGCCAGTTTCTCGAAGACATTCTCGTTTCCCGGCATGTCGAACCGCAGCACGGCCGTGGCGGCAAGCGACTGCCGCGATGCCGCAAACCGGGCGCCGAGGCTTCCCTGCGGCCCTCGTTTCGCCCGCACCACGACCGGCACTCCCAGACCGCTGCGGACATGCTGGCGGGTGATCCGCCGGTCGGGCGGCGGACAGAAGACCTCGATCGATTCGATCTCGCACGCATCGATCGGCAGCGCCTTGCCGATCACCGGCACGCAGATCGGCTTCCACTTCGGGCCAATCCACATTCCCTCCGGCGTGAGGCGGCCGGACACCTGCGCCGATTCCAGCAGGCCGGCCAACGACTCGTTGTAGAGCTCACCTGCCTCCGGCAGCACCTCCGCGGCACCAGGACAGGCCCAGATCGCATTCCATGCCGCCTCGCAGGCGGCGTAGTAGCCATCGGTGGCGTGGCAGTCGCCTTTCGACGCGAGCGCATGGGCCGCCTTGGTGAACTCTCTCGCGTGCCGCAGATGGGTCTGCGCCTCGACCAGCGGCGAATGTCGGCGCGGCGCCGGGGGCAGCTCGATCGCGGCGAGCGTTCCTCCCCATGCGATCACCAGCAAGAGCGACGCAATCGCACGAAGCCGTCCACCATGGATGCCAGCCATCAACCACCCCAGGGCAGTTCATCGACCGGCCGACACCCTCTGCCTCCCCACAACCGTCATCCGCCGCAGGCTTGGGCCAAAACCCGCAGCTTCACGCGCGGGCATGCTCTTCGGCCACCAGTTCCAGGTCGCTGGCGAGATACTTGACGGCGGCGTTCGGGCCGAGATTGAAGTAGACGCGGCCGTCCGTCTGCCACCGCCCGCCGTCATGGAGGAATTCAGCCGTTGCCGCCCTGATGGTGGAGACCGCCTCGACCTCCTCCATCCCGCCCCCCTCGATCGCCTCGAAACTCACTTCGATCGCCACGAGCGCCTTGAGCCGTCCGGTATGGCGGTCGCGGGCGTAGACGACGTCGTCATCGAAGCAGACATCCACCCATCGCAGCCCGCGCGGCTTGCCGCTGCCCGAAGCCCGTTCGATGAACTTGGCCTCGAGCTGCTCCCGCTGCCGGTGAAAATCACGCTGGGATCTGGCGAGCCGTTCGGCATGCCGCGCCGCTCGAATTGGTCGCAGCGCGATCGAAATGGCGATGCCAGCCGCCACGGAGGCAATGAAGGTCCCGATGATGTACAACGCACTGCCCATGGCCGACACTCCGGGACGCTGGTTCGAGGCCTCACGTGGCCGTGACCCACGACTCCGTAAGTGTATGCCCCCGGGCCAGCCCGTCAAAAACCGAGCCTTTCACGTCGTCCCATGCCCGCCTCCCGTCGTCCGATCCTCGGTGCCCACCAGTCGATCGCCGGCGGCTTCACGAAGGCGGTCGATCGTGCCGTCGAAACCGGTTGCATCTGCCTGCAGATCTTTACGCGAAACATCAACCAGTGGAACGTGCCACCGCTCGATGAGGCCGATGCCGCCGCGTTTCGAGCGGCCGTCGAGGAGGCCGGCCTCCGGTTCGTCGTGGCCCACGACTCGTATCTCATCAATCCGGCCTCGGCCGATGACACGCTGCGGAAACGGTCGATCGCAGGACTCGTGACGGAACTCTCTCGGGCCGAGCAGCTCGGCATCCGGTGGGTCGTGGCGCACCCCGGCGCAGCGGGAGACCAGCCCGTGGGCCGCGCCGTGGCCAGGGCCGCCGACGGCATCGCGAAGGCCTTGGAGCGCACGAAGAAGCTCGACGCGGGCATCCTGATCGAGACGACCGCCGGTCAAGGATCGTGCCTCGGGGCCCGCTTCGAGGAAATCGGCGCGATGCTCGAGCGGATCGATGCCCGTCCCGGCCTCGCCTCACGGGTGGGCGTATGCCTCGACACCTGCCATGTCTTCGCCGCCGGCTACCGGCTGGCACCCCGCACGGCGCTCGACGACACGCTCCGCCAGTTCGACCGCCATATCGGTCTCGAACGACTCATGCTGATCCATGCCAATGATTCGAAGCGGGAATGGGGCTCGCGAGTCGATCGTCACGCCGAAATCGGCAAGGGCAAGATCGGCCGCGAGGCGTTCAAACTCATCATGAACCACCCGAAGCTGCGTCGCATCCCGATGATCCTCGAAACCCCGAAGGAGGGCCCGGACGGCACCGTGACACCAGCCAACGACCGTCGCAACCTCCGCCTGCTCCGCAGTTTCGTATGACGGGTCGCGGGGGATGCACTGCCACGTCGCCGGGCTTTGGAAGCACGCGCGACGATGAGTCTTCGTGGGCAAGCAGTCGGGCGGCCCGTTCGTCCATCAAGGGGGCATACTCCCGAGCCCGACGTTGGTTTTCCTGCAACGCGGGCAGCCGTCGCTCGAAGTCCGCGACGGAGAGCGACACGATCCGCTCTTTGACCTCATCCTCGGAATCGCAGACGATCATGCCTTCGGGCAGGAACACGCGACCGATCTCCGGGTCACCCCAGTAAATTGGGATACTCCACCCCAGGAAACTGTCGATAATCTTCTCCGTGAAATATCCTGGTGATCGTGAGTTCTCGATCACGATTGAGTATCGAAACGGGGCGTGGCCTTCCCACTTGTCATCGAGCGGCCGATATCCGGTGCCGAATGTCTCCAGATGGGGCGCATGCGTCTTTGACCATGCCACGATCCGGTGCCGCATCTTGTGGCCTGGCAGGCTGTTGTGACGCGAGGCAACGATCGACACCATGCCGTGCTTTGGCGGCGTTTCATCGACGCGTGATCGCACCATTGCCCCTCCGTGCGGGACAAGCCGACCGTTTGGGATGGCTGCGGCGAGCGAGGGAAGATGCGTGAAAACACGATGAAAGGCGACTGGTCCGATGAGCCGCATCAATCGATACCATCGGAGTTGGATCACCGGGGGCTCGAAAATCAGGGCCGAGACGTGGCATCGCACGTTCCATCGAAGAGCGGACATGGACCGCGACGTCGTCGCGAGAATGACGTGGTCGTCGGTCGACAGGTCACCGATACAACCGCCCGCGTCAGGCCCACCGAGCGGCCACGCAAGCATCGACAAGGGAATCTTTTCGAGCCGGCGAAAATATCCACGGATCGTTCGCGGGCCGACGATACCGCACACCATGTCTTTTCGACCGTTGGATGTCATGTGACGATGCCACAGTGTGACATACGGCTTGTTGTGACGACCACCCCAAGGCTTCAGATCCGTTCCGGCGGGATGTCGCTGCCGTGCGGATCGCTGGCCTGCCAGCCGAGATCGGCTTCGATCTGGCGGCGGACGTCGGCGCCGAGATGGTGCTCCATCCATTCGGCGGGCGGATGGAGGTGGTCGAGCGGAAGCTCGGCATGGCGGCCCAGCCACGCTTCCCAGAGCCGGTGTGATCGCACCACGATCTCGGCGGCCTCACGGCCCCGATCGCCGAGAGCCCACCGCCCCTCGACCCGCCGGATGCTTCCGTTGACGGCAAGCCAGCAGGCGGCGAGACGGTCGATGATTCCAAGCGGCACAGGCGGCGAAACCGATCCCCGACCGGCCGCCTCTTCCTGACGCCACATGGCCGCAAGACGGTCCTCACAGGCCACTCGCCACCGCAGCCAGCCCCGACCAATCGCCCTCGCCAGAAGGCCGCCATCCGGTGCGAATACGACCGCGGCGGCGTATTGCAACCCCAGGACGACGGCGATCATTCCTGCGGCGCTCGTGTTCCACTTCCAGGCCGCCAGATAGCCGATCACCGATCCGGCAACGGCAAGGAGCACCGCCAGCCCGACGATGGCAGGAAGCCGGCGCACGAGCAGTTCGGACGTCGCCGCCGGAACGACGAGCATCGCGACGACGAGAATGGCCCCCACCGCCTCGAAACCGGCCACCGCCGTCATGGCCGTGGCCGCGAGGAGTCCGGTCGTGACGGCCGCGACCGGCACGCCCGCCGCGCGTGCCGCATCGGCATCGAACGCGACGAACACCTGCAGGTTCCAGGTCAGCATGATCCACCCGCCGGCCACCACGAGCACCACCAGCGCCGTGACAAAGGCCCGGGGCATGTCGATGCCGCCGATCGTGACCGTGTCGAAGGGAACCA
>JBJTDB010000084.1:0-1509 GCA_046092145.1 Planctomycetia bacterium
CTCGCGGTGGTGGCGTTTGCCACGCTCTCCTCGCTCTCGCGGGGTGGCACGCTCGCGTTGGCTGCGGCCGCGGCCGTGTGTATCGCGCTCCTGCTGCGGGCCCGCGCGATCCAGCCGTTGGCGGCCCTGGGCATCGCGGCCGCGGCAGGCGGCGTCTTTCTCGCCCTCCAGATCCACGGGATGGATCGCGTGGAAAACCGGCTCGATACGCTCTTCGACGGGCATCATCAGGAAACGGGCTTCGGCCGTCTCGAGGTGTGGCGGGCGGCGACCCGTGCGATCGCCGATTTTCCGTGGCTTGGCAGCGGCGTAGGCAGCCATGCCGACATCTCTCAGCGGTACATGCCCCCCACCGATACGACTGTCTTCACGCACGCCGAAAACAGCTATCTCAACCTCGGGGTCGAGACCGGTGGAGTTGGCCTCGGCCTGGCCGTGCTCGCGATCGTGGCCGCCATCGTGGCATGCCTGATTGTGTTCCGCGGAGGCGACCAGAGGCAGCGAGGCATCGCCGCGGCGATCGCCGCCGCGCTGGCCGCGGGCATCGTGCATGCCGGCACCGACTTCATCTGGTATGTGCCCGCCATCTCGACGCTGCTGGCTGTCGTGGCCGCCTGCGGCATGGCGCTCGCCTCACGACATGGTGGCTGGGCTCCGTCGATGTCGTTGTCGCTCGGTCGCCCGGCCGTGGCCGCGGTCTCGTGTGGAGCGTGTGCCCTCCTGGTGGCATCGGGTGTTCGGCACCTGGCGGCGGCCACCGCCGAGCCGGCGTGGGAGGCATCGATCCGCGAGGCACGTCTGCTTGCCCGTGACGCGAACGACTGGCTCCAGTCAAAGGTCCCGGATCCGGATGCCGAGCAGCCGGCTCGAATCCTCGCCACGCTCGACGCGCGGATTGCCGCGCTGGAAACAGTGACGGCGTTGCGGCCAGACCATCCGCGGGCCTGGGGCGCCCTGGCCGTCGCACGGCTGGAGCGATTCGGCTTGGCGAGACGACTGGCCGGCTCGGGCATCGGCCTTGCCGATCTGAGGCAGGTGGCCACGGAGGGCGGCTTTGCGACACCCGAAGACATGCGGGCGTGGGCGCGGAACACGCTTGGGCCCGAGTACGACCAGCTCGAACAAGCCGCTGCCGCCGCAGGCCGTGCCGTGACCGTCGCGCCGCTCGATGGAGAGGCCTGGTGTGCCCTCGGGAGCATCGCCTTCCTGACATGCGCGGATCCCGCGCTTCGGACGCGATGCATCGATCAGGCCCTGCTCGTGCGACCGAAGAATTCGCTCGTGCTCTTCGAGGCGGCGACCCAGGCGGCCCTCGACGGCGACGAGCCGCGGGCGATCGACCTCTGGCGGACGAGCTTCGCGGTTTCGAGCGGCCAGCGGACGCGGATTCTCTCGATCCTGCTGCCGCTCGTGCCCGCGACGGAGGCTGCGGCGATGCTTGCTCCCGATCTGGCCGGTCTCCGCGCCATCGATGCGATGTGGTCGCGACGCTCGACCGCGGACGAGATG
>JBJTDB010000085.1:0-973 GCA_046092145.1 Planctomycetia bacterium
ATCGCGAGCCTCGAGGCTGCAGGAGCGGTCAGGCAGCCGTGGGCTGCGTTTCTTGCCGCGACCGGCATGGGCGAGGTTGAACTCGAGGCACGCGAGGCACTGGCGCAGGTGGCCGGCCCCAAGGCCGCCCGCATTCTCTGCCGGCAGTTGGCGGGCTGCCTCAGGGCTGAGTTCGACAGGATCGAATCGCTCACGAGGGCGGGCGATCGTGCTGCGGCGCGGGCCATGATCGAGCGGCTTCAGCGGGCATCGCGGGTGGGCCTGCGGCTCACGCGGCCGTGGCGAGTGGTGCTGGCCGGCCCCGTGAATTCGGGAAAGAGCAGCCTTGTGAATGCGCTCGCCGGCTATGCCCGGAGCATCGTGTCGGCCGAGCCCGGGACGACTCGCGACGTTCTCGAAACGCGGATCGTGCTCGGTGGCTGGGAGATCGATCTGATCGATACGGCAGGGCTACGGCTGCCTGAGAATTGCGGTGACGCTTCGCCAACGGAGCGGGCTGGCATCGATCGCGCGATTGCGGCAGCGGCGAAGGCCGACCTCGTTTTGGAGATTCACGACTCCCGCTTCGAGAAACCCAGATCGCAAGAGCGAGATCCGGGAGTGAAAACACTGTGCGTGCTCTCGAAGGCCGACCTTTCGCCAAGCGCCAAGCCAGCACCACCAGATGGCATCCGCACGTCGGCCATCACAGGCGAGGGGATCGACACGCTGGCCACTTCGATCGTGCGATCGCTCGTGCCTGAGGAGGCCGATGATCCATCGCTGCTCGCTGGCGCGGTGCCATTCACGGAACGCCAGGCGATGCTGCTCGACGCCCTGCGGGCCGGCCTTCAATAGCGGGGCACGCTCGCGTCAATCTCGAGGCTCCATGCCTCGATTCCGCCACGCATGCTCGAGACCTGCGAGAAACCTTTCTCTCGCAGCCACTTGGCTACCCGCAGGCTTCGGACGCCACGGTGGCAGTGGACAATGA
>JBJTDB010000086.1:0-7117 GCA_046092145.1 Planctomycetia bacterium
TGGATTGGTGTCGGGCGTGCCGACGACCTCGCCCGTATCGACCGCAAACGCAGTGAGCTTCCCGGCCAAGTCACCGGCGAGCAGCCGCTGACGGTCGCTCGTGACGGCGACCCGCAGCCCAATGTCGCCAAGCGGGGGGAAGTCGCGTTCCTTCGCGCCGTCGCCCTTCCAGAGCACCGCCTTCCGGTCGCGGCCGCAGCTGGCCAGGCGGCCGTCGGAGAGCCATGAGAGCCCCTGCACGCCTCCGGGATGGGCATCCCATTCCTTCATCTTCTCGCCGGTGCGCCGGTTCCAGAGGCGGATCTTGCCATCCTCGCTCGCCGTCGCGAGCACGTCGCCATCGCCCCGCCAGGCCACCGCGGTGATCCCGCCGCCATGTCCCTTGAGCACGGCATCCTCACGGGCTCCGCGGGTCTCCCAGAGGAACGCATTGCCGGCGCGGTCGCCGGTGGCGAGCATGCGACCGTTCGGCGAAAATTCGACGGCCGTGATCCAATCGGTGTGCTTGCGGATCTCCGATTCGACCGTGGCATCGGCCGTGCGGATGAGCCGCACCACTTTCTGCGGGCCGCCGAGGGCCACCACCCGCTGATCGGCCGAGATGTCGGCGGCAAGCACCTCGTCGAACTCATCGCCGAGTTCGGCCACCTGGGCTGCCGTCGCGATATCCCAGAGGATCACCCGCCCGCTTTTCGCGCCCACGCCGCCACCGGCCAGAAGCAGCTTCGCGTTGCGCGAGAAGCGAAGCGTTTTGACGTCACCCGCCGGGAAGGGGAGCACGCCGCGGAGTCCGAGCGACGCGGTATCGTAGAGCAGGAGTTGGCCACGGCTTCCCACCGCCGCCACCGGGCCATTGGGCGAGGCGGCAAGCGCGGTCATCGCCATCGGCCTCGCCGCGTGCGACACGACCTCGAGCGGGAGCCTCGGCGGCACGACGGGCGGCCCGTCTGGCGTGATCACCGCCTTCGGATCGACCGCGAGCGAGATCGACGCCTTCTTCGCGACCGGCGCGGACCCCTTCCGTTCGATCGCGCCGCCGGCGATCCATTTCTTGAGCGTGTCGAGCATCGCGTCGGGGATCCGGTCGGCCTGCGGCGGCATCCTCGGCTCCGACGCATGGCTGGCGAGCTGCCAGAGGTAGGAGCCGTCCGGATCGCCGGCCGCGATCACCTCACCAGACGATCCGCCGGCCATGGCCCGGCCATACGACGTCAGATCGAGCCCGCCCGCCTGCTTGTCGGCGTTGTGGCAGCTGCAGCACTTCTCGCGAAACACCGGCAGCACATCCTCCTCGAACGTCGGCGCCGCCTCGGCCATGGTCGCCAAGCACAAGGCAACCCACGCCAGCCAAAAGACGCAAGAACGCTGCCCACACGAGAGCGGGAAGGCGAAGGAGTCGGCAAACGCTCGACGAGCCTTGGGCGTATCCTCGCCCGGCGAGGAGACTTTTGCCGCCCCTGAGCCGATTTGGGCATATTGATTTTTCATTTTCAAAATCACCCACATCGGAAAAGGCCATGGATGGCTTTTCCCGCCTCAAACTAGTGGTTGAACATGAACTCCGGCGAGTTGAGCAGTGCCCAGAAAACATCCTCCAGGGCCTGCCCGCGATCACCGGCGGCGGCCACGGTGGCCACCGTGTCGGTGCGTTCCTGGTCCGTCGGCATCCGGCCGTAGCACCGGATGAAGAGGCCATCGACGATCTCGGCGTCCTGCTTTTCCTCCTTGATCCATGCCGCCACGAGGCCGCCCTGCTTGATGCGATCGTTGGCCGCGTCGCCGTTGAGCAGGTGGAGGGCCTGCGAGAGGTTCGGATCCATCTTCACGGCGCAACTGCAGACGTTTTCCCGCGTGGCACGGCCGAAGGTCGTGAGGAAGTAGGTCGTCGTTCGGCCATCGGCCACCTGCACCGCGCGGGCCCCGAGCGGAAGCCCCGGAAACTTGTTCTTGGTGCCGGTCACCTGCGACAGCACGTCGAGCAGCACTTCCGCCCGGATCCGCCGGACGGCCGCATGGGAAAAGTTCGTGTCGTCGAGCTTGTTCGTCTCGTTCACCTCGCATGAACGCTGGTAGGTCTGCGAGGTGACGATGTCGCGAACGAGCGCCCGGAAGTCCCAGCCGGAGGCGGCCAGCCGGCGGCCAAGCGCCTCGAGCAGCCGGCCGTTGGAGGGCGGGTTGCTCACCCGCGCGTCGTCGGGCTCATGCACGATGCCGCGGCCGAAGAAGTGGGTCCAGGCGATGTTCGCGACGTGCTTGGCGAAGTAGGGATTGTCGGGCGAGGTCATCCATGCGGCGAGCGCCTCGCGGCGGTCGCGGTCGCTCACCTTCGGAGCTTCGCCCCCGAGGAATTTCGGCTGCACGGTCGCTCCCGTCACGGGATGCTTCATGTCGCCGGCGCCGGAGTCGTAGACGATCGTCTCCCGCGGGTCGGCCCCTCGCTTGCGGGCGATCTGCTTGAAGAAGGCCGCGAAGCCGTAGTAATCGTCCATCGTCCATCGATCGAAGGGATGGTTGTGGCATTGCGCGCACTGGATTCGCATGCCGAGGAAGGCCTGGGCGACGTTCTCGGAGAGCTTCAGCGTGTCGCGTTCGAGCTGGAAGTAGTTCGATGGGGGATTCTCGAACGTGCCGCCGGAGGCCGTGATCAGGTCGCGAACCATCCGGTCCACCGGCTCGTTGGCCGCGATCCGTCGGTCGAGCCACCGGTGGTAGAGAATTGCCCCCTTCGGGCTCACGTCGTTGCCCTGCGAGCGGATCTGGAGGATCTCCGCCCACTTCATCACCCACAACTCGACGAATTCCTTGCGGGTCATGAGCGCGTCGACGAGCCGGCCACGCTTGTCGGGGGCCGAATCGGTGAGAAACGCGGCTCGCTCTTCGGGCGTGGGGACCGCGCCGACGAGATCGAGCGAGGCCCTCCGGAGGAAGGTTTCGTTGTCGCAGACCTCGCTCGGGGCGATCCGCAGCGACGCGAGCTTGGCGTTGACCAGTTCGTCGATCCAGGTGGCGCCGGGCTGCGGGGGGAAGCTGAACGCCCCTTCCTTGGGGATCACGACGAGCGGTCGGCCGACCGTGATCGTGTCGTAGCGGGCCATGATGAAGGCCTCGCCTCGGCTGCCGCTGGAGACGAGGCCCGTCGGGGCGACCTTGGCGGTCGGGTCGTTATTGGATCCGTACCAGCAGAGGTCGGTCACGTCGCGGTCGGTACCGTCGGCGAACCGGGCTACGGCCACCATCGACTGCGGCACGCCGCTGCCCGCGAGGAGCGCCGTCGGCGGATAAAGATCGAGGCCGACGAGCTGGGCCACGGGTCCGGGGTCGTCCGGCGCGCCGGCCGCGATCCACCGCAAGAGCCGCTGCGCGAAATCGCTCTCGGCCTCGAATCGCTTGCCGCCGGTATGTGGCACGCCGCCGATCGCCTTTTGCACAAGCAGGCTTCGCATCGGATCGCCGGCATCGATCCGCCGTCCCGGAAATTCCCGGGTGATGCGGTGGTGGTCGCCGGCCGGATCGAAGCCGAAGAGCGAGAGGCGGAAGCCGTCCTTGCCTCTGGCCGCCCCGTGGCAGCTGCCCATGTTGCATCCGGCCCGGGCGAAGACGGGCATCACGTCGAGCCGAAACGAGAGCGGCGGCTCCGACGTCGCCGAGATGACCTTCAGCGGAATGTCCTTCGCATGACCTCCGTGCTCGATACGGATGGCGGCCTCACCGTCGGCGAGGGGGCGAACCAGGATCGTGCCGCCTGCCCGGTCGATTCCCGCGAGCTTCGGATCGCTCGCCGAGGCCGTGGCCGCGGCTGTGACATCCTCCGTGCGGCCGTCGGCATGCACCGCCTGCACGATGAGCCGCTGGCGGTCGCGGGATGAATCGAGCTGCACCCGCGGCGGAAAGACCTCGATGGAGACGGGCTCATCGGCCAGCGCCGTCGTTCCGATGGCGATGAGCAGGATAAAGTAGGACCTGATCATGAGCCCCCCTCCTTCGCCTTGTCTGGCGGAAGCGGCTTGTCGATCCGCAGCGACGTGGCCGCGGTCTGGTGGATCACCCAGGCATCCCCCTTCGGCACCTCGATCCGGCAAAAGATGTTGTCGTGCTTTCCGGCGGGCGCGTCGGCCGCCACCGTCACCGGAAACTCGATCGATTCCTTCCCCGACTCGAGTTCGAGCACGGGGGCCTCGGCCTTCGCCGGCAGGCCGAGGAGCGTCACCTTCGCCTTTCCCTCGAAGGCGGCCGGCTTGGAGGTCTTGAAGACGAGCGTCGTCTGGCTGCCCTGCTCCACCTGCGCCTTCTCGGCGGTGAGATCGACCATCGGCTCGATCACCGAAAGCGGCACGGGCCTCGTCGAGATCCAGCTCCCGCGGCCGGCGCGGCGTGCCTGGCGCTCCTCCTTTTTCGTGGCCGCGTCCGGCACGAGGCTCGCCGCGACGGCGATCTGCCAGTCCTTCACCGGCGCATCGGCCGCGGCACTGATCGGAAACCGCACCTCCGTCTCCCCTTCCTTCACGTCAACCACCGACGCGGCGATCCCCGGCGGCTTGAAGGGAAGTTCGAGCCGGACCTTCCCGGTGAAGCCCTCGGCCCGATGCACCTTCACCTTCAGATCGAGCAGACCACGCCGTGCGATCGGCACCGACGGCGGGTCCAGTTCGAGCACGACGGGCGCCTCCTCGACGACGGCGACGGCGAGCCGGTCGCCAAGCGCGATCCTGTAGGGCTCGCGGTTGGGATCGCCATAGACCAGTTCGGTTCCCTGCAGCAGGCCGCCCACGGCCGCGGCAGCGTTGCCCTCGCCGCGGAGCACGCGGACGGACGTCATGGTCGTGCCGACCGCCGCATCGGGGGCCGCCTCGAAGACGACGAGCCCGCCCGGGGCCGGCTGCTCGAAGGCGGCCGTGAGGGCCGTCACGCCGGAAGGCAGTCCTGCAAAGTCGGGTTTCACCGGGTCGCCACATTCGGTCCGTGTCGCGTTGAAAAAGAGCGCCATGCGGTTGCCGCGGGGCACGGCCACGACGAGCCGCTGCTGTGTCTTCGTCTGCGCCGGCGGCACCGACACCACCACGTTGGGCGCCAGCGGCTCCACGTCGATCCAGTAGACGAATTCGCCGCCGCCCCGCCGCTGAAAGTCGTTGACGCGCACGAGGAAGGCTCCTTCGTCGGGCACGGTCACCTGCACCATGCTGTCGGGGCCGCCGGCGTCGTCGTTGCCGGTGATCCGCTGCCGCTGGGCATCGTCGCGGTGGATGTTGACGACCAGATCGACGGGCGAGCCCAGCCGCCTCCCCCAGCCGGTCACCTTCCACTTCGATCCCTTGGGGGCCTCGATGCGAAACCAATCGACGTCGTCGGAGGCATCCATCCGGCCCGCGATGGCGCAGGGCGCCGTCGTCTTGATGGCCTTCTCCGGCTCCTTGCCCGCGTCGGTCTCGATCACGACGGGCGCGGTGGTCGCGCGAAACGGCACGGCCACGGGCGACTGCCTGCCGTCTCGGGATGGTCTCACGCGGCAGACGCCGTCGAGCCCCGGAGCCACGAGCGTGGCCTGTCCTGTGAAGGGGCCCGCCGGATCGCCCAGCCACTCCACGTCGAGCGGTCCGCCGAGAGCGGCCCCTGGCGGCCAGGCGGCGTGCGGGATCGGAAAGTCGCCGACATGCAGCAGATAGAGGGCGTTGCCGCCGCCGTAGGCCGTCTCGCGAATCCGCAGGAAATAGTCTCCCTCCTTCTCGACGGTGGCCGCGATCGCGGCATCCTGTTCCAGAAGCGGGTGGTCGTCGCAGGCGGCGATGGTGAAGCCATCGGCATCGACGAGTTCGAGGTGGGGATCGAGCATCTGCTGCTCGAGCGCGACGGCCTCGACCACCGCGGCGATCCGCGTGCCCGCGGGGAGGTGGATCGAATAGATGTCGATATCCTCGTTGCCAAGCGATCCCCAGACGGCCGTGCCCATGGCGACGGGCATCGCGGCGGCGTGGTCGTTGTTAGGCTCCTTTTCGGGGGCCTGCTCGGAGCCATGCACATGGAACACCCGCAACTCGGAGAGTCCCTCCGCCGTCCGCACCCGCATGCGGTGCGGGCCGAGGGGGCAATCGGCCGGGATGGAGAGCGTCGCCTTCACGACATTCTCCTTGTCGGTGGCGATCGCGGTCGCGGTGATCCGCCCGTCTTCGAAAAAGAGTTCTTGCGGCTCGTCGAGTTCGGTGCCGGAGATCGTGATCTCGATCTCGCTCCCCTGCTGTGCGGCCGGAGGCTCGATGCGGTTCAGGGCCGGCGCGGCGACGGCGGCCGCCTGCCAGACGAGCACGAGAACGAAAGCATTGCGAGCGGATGCCATGGGCCGGACAGGCGAGCGCCTCTCCCGATCAGGCCAGCAGATCCTTCCGCACCGTGCCGCCGTCGACGATTTCCACCGGCCGGTTGCCGGGGGCGACGAGCTCCTTGTCGGCCACGATGCCGAGGCAGTGATAGACGGTGGTCGCGAGATCCTCGACGGTGAGCGGGTTGTCGGCCGGCTCGGCCGCGATCGAGTCCGACGCCCCATACACGAGCCCACGCTTCATGCCGCCGCCGGCGAGCACGATGGAGAAGACCTTCGGCCAGTGATCGCGGCCGGCGTCCTTGTTGATCTTTGGCGTTCGGCCGAACTCGCTCGACACCATCACGAGCGTCGAATCGAGCAGGCCGCGCCGTTCGAGATCGCGGATCAGCGTGGCGAAGGCCTGGTCGAAGGCCGGCAGCGTGCGGCCGATGCCGTCGGTGATCTTCGCGTGCATGTCCCAGCCACCGTAGTTGAGCGTGACGAGCCGCACGCCCGATTCGACGAGCCTCCGCGCACGCAGCTGCCGCTTGCCCTCCTCGTTGCGGCCGTAGTCCTCACGGATGTCAGCCGCCTCGGCCGAGATGTCGAACGCCGCCCGCGCCCGCGTGGAACTGACGAGCTCGTAGGCCCGCTTGTAGAACTCGTCCATCGCCTGGAGGTTCGGATTGTCGTCCATCCGCTGGAAGTGACGGCCGACGATGTCGCGGAGTTTCTGGCGGGTGGCGAACCGCGCGCCGTCGACGCCGCCCGGCAGGGCCATGTCGCGAATGGAGAAGTTCGGGTTCGCCGGATCGGAGCCGAGCG
>JBJTDB010000087.1:0-1340 GCA_046092145.1 Planctomycetia bacterium
GTGCTGCGTCACTATCGCGTCAAGCAGGTCGTGCACGGTATCGCCCACATCACCGGCGGCGGCCTCGTGGAGAACCTCGCGCGGATCGTGCCGGCAACGGCGCAGGTGCAGATCGAGCGTGGCAGCTGGGCGACACCCGGCGTGTTCGGCTGGGTGCAGCGGCTCGGGTCGATCGATCCGGCTGAGATGGACCGCGTCTTCAACATGGGCATCGGGATGGTGCTCGTCGTGGCGCCGCACTTCGCCGACAGCGTGCAAAGCCAGTTGGCCGATCTCGGCCACACGAATTGGCGGATCGGCACCGTGCGGGCGGCCACGGCGGCCGACGAACGGGTGATCGTTCGCTGAGGGGGCTCGCGATCGCCCCGACCCGCTTGAGTTTGTGGCTGCACGGGGGATTGACACCCCGCTGCGGGGGTGCCAACCTTTCGGTTCTGGATCGGCGCTGAACTCCCGATACGTTTTTGGACGAGGCAACTGTTTTATGCCAACGTCATTCGACGTTGCCTGGGGCTGTCTTGCTCACGATGACATGCGTGAACGCGGTGTCATGCGGGCTCGTGCTCTCGGGATATCGCCGCATACAAACGTGGATCCCTCCACCGGCTTGCTCACAGTTGTGGGTGTGCTGGTGCTTTGCACGCTCTTGGGATGCCGCCAGCCTGAGGCAAACCAGGCTAACGCACATAAAGACGGAGACCGTCAGACCTCTTCTGCTCGGCAAACCGCTCACGAGCGTCAGAACACGGCAGAGCGAAGCCGCCCGTCGTCCGAGCAAGAGTCCGCGTCTCTTGTGCGCGTCGTAACTCCCATTCCTCTCGATAGCATGCCCGCCCCTGACACCATATGTGGGCACGCCATCGCCTTCGTGGGGTGGCGACAAGACCTCGAGGACGATTCGGAACGTCTGTTTTTTTTCGATCCTGCCGACAACGGGCTCGAGATTGGTCGCCATGAAAACCGCTGGGGCGCCGATCCGGCGGAGTCTCCTGTCTACTTTGGCAAGCGACGACCGGCTGTCATCCTGGAGCCGGCAGGAGCATTCACAGTCTGCGGGGCGGTCACCATGATTCCACGCGGTGATGCGACGACTTCGGAGCCGGTCGATTCGATCGCCGACGTAATGCCAGACCTTTCTCAGGTTCTCGGCGACAAATGGCCTGGGCTCTGCGGCCCCACATCAGCCGCAGATGTCATTTATGCAATCGGATCGCGGCGAAAAGCCCTTGTCGATGGCTTGCACCGCGGCCCATCACGTGAGGCCGACGCCGCTGCGATTCAACTCATTATTGGCGGGGCCCCTGCGGTGGATGCCTTGAGCCTTGCGGGTCGGATGGGAC
>JBJTDB010000088.1:0-17901 GCA_046092145.1 Planctomycetia bacterium
CATCGGCATCGAACGCGACGAACACCTGCAGGTTCCAGGTCAGCATGATCCACCCGCCGGCCACCACGAGCACCACCAGCGCCGTGACAAAGGCCCGGGGCATGTCGATGCCGCCGATCGTGACCGTGTCGAAGGGAACCAATTCGAGAACTCCGTAGAGCACGCAGCCGGGATCGATGTCGATTCGTGATGCCACGGCCGTGACGAGCACGACACCCAGCGCGACGAGCGTGGTGCAGACGACGCCAGCGCCGGCGTCTTCGGAGAGCCCCGCGTGGTCGTGCAGCGACTGCGTCAGCCAGACCGTCAGGAGCGCGGCCGCGACGGCGCCGGCGATCACGAGCGGACCGCCGGGCCTCCCTCCCGCCAGCACCGCCAGCACGACGCCAGGCAGCACGGCATGGCTGATGGCGTCTCCCAGAAGACTCATCCGGCGAACCACGAGAAGGCTGCCGACCACCGCGGCCCCGGCCGAGACGACCGCCGCCGTGGCCATCGCCCAGCCGTGAATCCCGCCGATGGCGGCAAGAACGTCGGCCCCGCTCACGGCGTCCTCCCCTCGCCCTCGGACCAGGTCATGTCGATGGTCCGCGTCCGCATCCTCCGCGCCAGCCATCCGCGCTGCGGGGCTGCGATGAACGACACCGCGAAGATCGCCCCAGCCACCAGCACGATGAGGGGACCGGTGGCAAGCCGAGGCACGGCCGCGCTTGCCACCACGCCGGCGACCGCGGAACAAAGCCCGATCCCGCCGGCGACACAAAGCATCCGCTCCACCCGGTCGGTCCACTGCCGCGCGGCGACCGGCGGAATCACAACCAGCGCCGTCACGAGCACCGCGCCCGCCGCCGGCAGCCCGACCACCACCATCAGCGCAAGCAGCACGACGAGCAGATAATCGACGATGGCCACGGGCCATCCCGTGGCCGCCGCGAAGGAGGCATCGAATGCGACGAGCGTGATCTCCTTCAGCAACAGCGCCACCACGACCACCACCGCCAGCGACACGCCGGCCAGCAGCGCCGCCTCCCCGAGCGTGAGCGCGGCCGCATGCCCCAGCAGGAACTGCTCGAGCCCCGCGCTGCCGGGCACGCCTCGCGCGTTCATGCCGGCGACGATCGCGATGCCGGCTCCGAATCCCACGCTCAGCACGATTGCCGTCGCCGCGTCGTCCCGGGTTCGAGTGAATCGCCGCAGGAGGACGAGCACGCCGAGGGCCATCATCGCCGCTGCAAATCCGCCGCCGAGCAGGATGGGAAGGCTTCGGCTGCCGGTCATGCCAAAGGCCACCGCCACGCCCAGCAGCGTGACGTGCGAGGCGGCATCACCGACCAGCGCTCGCTTTCGCAGCACGCCAAGACTGCCGACGACGCCGGCGGCGAACCCCACGGCCGCCGTGCCCGCGGCGACCACGAGCGTGTTGTAGGCCAGCACGCGAGAGAGGTCGATGCTGGCGAGTGGCATCATCGCGTCCGTCCCCGTTGCTCCACCGCCCTCCCGACCTCCTCGAGGACGTCGAGCGAGCCGGAGTAGGTCCGTCGCAAATTTTCGGGCGTCAGGGTACTGCGGGTCGGCCCGACAGCGACCAGCCGCATGTCGATCAGGGCCACCGCATCGAACCGATCAGCCACCGTTCGCAGATCATGGTGAACCACGACGACGAGTTTCCCAGCGTCGCGGAGCCCGGCGAGCACCTGGAAGATCTGCTCCTGCGACCGGGCATCGACGCCCGCCAACGGTTCATCGAGCAGGTAGACGTCGGCCTGCTGGGCGAGCGCCCTCGCCAGAAAGACCCGCTGCTGCTGTCCTCCCGACAAACGGCCGATCTGGCAGTCGACACGATCGCTCAGGCCGACTCGCTCCAGACAGTCACGGGCAACCGCCCGGTCGGCCGCCCCCGGCCGACGGATCCAGCCGAGCCGAGGATACGTGCCCATGAGGACGACATCCATCACGCTCACCGGAAAATCCCAGTCAACGGTCTCACGCTGCGGAACATAGCCGACGCGACGGCGGACCCGTTCGAGCGACTCTCCGAAAAATCGCACGTCTCCCGCGGCTGGTGGCACAAGGCCGAGCGCCGCCTTCAGGAGCGTGCTCTTGCCGGCGCCGTTGGGCCCGACGATCCCAAACAGGCACGGCTTCTCGATCACGAGATCGATGTTCCAGAGAACCGGGCGACGGCCATAGGCCACGGTGACATCGTGAAACTCGAGGATCGGCGGCCGGGTGCTCGGGTTCATCGAGGCTGTCATTCGTCACCATCTCCGGTGAGACCGGCGACGATCACCGCAACATTGGCCCGCAGCGCCGCTTCGAGTGTTTCGCCGCCGCTGCCCGGTTCTCCGAGGGCATCGGAGTAGAGTCGGCCTCCCAACCGCGTCCGATGTCCACGGGCCTCGGCCCCCTGCCGCAAGGCCGTCATGGTGCGATCCGCCACGCTCGTCTCCACGAATACGGCCGGCAGTCGTCGGGCCACGACCAGATCGACGAGCCCGTTCACGTCGTTGAGCCCCGCCTCGCTCTCGGTGCTCGTTCCCTGCACCGCGAGCACCTCCAGGCCATACGCCCGACCGAAATAGTGGAAGGCGTCGTGGGATGTCAGTAGCACTCGTCGCTGCGCGGGAATCGTCGCGATCCGCTCGCGGACCTCTGCATCAAGCCGCTCGAGCCGGGCACAAAACTCCTCGCCTCGGGACGTGTAGCCACCGCGGCCGGTCGGATCGATGGCGGCCATCGGCCCCACGACCGCCCGCACGCACGTCGCCCACAGCCGAGGATCGAACCAGACATGCGGATCGTGGATTCCGTCGGCCACCTCGATGAGCTGGTCTGCCGGCAGCGAGTCGGCCACCTGCACCACCCGCGCCCTGCGGCCGAGCCGGTCGAGCATCGCCGTGAGTTTTCCCTCCAGCCGCAGGCCCGAGGCGACGACGAGGTCGGCACGTGAGAGCCGGTCAGCGTCGCGGGGTGTTGCCTTGTAGGAATGTGGATCGACACCAGGTCCCATCAGGCAATCGATCGCGGCTCGGTCGCCGGCGACCTGGCGGACCAGGTCGGCCACGACCGTCGTGGTTGCCACCACCGTGGGCCGATCGCCCCTGGCATCCCCCGCCGCGATCGCACCCAGAGCGGCCGCGGCGGCGATCGCCCGGCACCAAAGAGTCCCTTTTTTTGAATTCCCAAAAATCATTTTTTGATGCGTCAAAATCATGTGTATCGTATTCAATTGGCCGGTCTCCCGCAATTCGACCCACAAAACCAGACCGGCGCGTTGACCGAAAAAGAGTGCATTCTTATTGTCAGGAAGTCGTTGCACCCCCGGACATGGGCCATGGAATCGACCTACTTCAAGCGGTTCCGGATGGAGGTCGATCTTCGGCGGGACTCCCCGGCCGTGGCTCCCGCCTTTCTGCCTCCGGGCTACCGGTTCGTTCCTTGGAACGAAGCCCTTGTCGATGTTCACGCCCGGACCAAGTTTCGCTGCTTCCGCGACGAGATCGACGCGATCGTCTTTCCCTGCCTCGGTGATCTCGACGGCTGTCGCAGGCTGATGCGGGAGATCCGCAACAAGTCCGGGTTCGTCCCAGACGCGACGTGGCTGGTCGCCTGCGGGCACGGTCCCGAAGGGCTCCTCTGGTGCGGCACGATCCAGACCGTCGTGGATGCCAACGGTGTCGGCACGATTCAAAACATCGGCGTCATCCCAGGGCACCGCGGCTTCGGTCTGGGCACGGCGCTCATCCAGCAGGCGATGGCGGGGTTGCGGAGATTTGCCGTGCCTCGAGGATCGCTCGAGGTGACGGCCGACAACTCGCGAGCCGTCCGCCTCTACCAACGGCTCGGGTTCCGGCGGTCCAAGACGGTCTATAAGGTCGTCGATGCCGCGGCGACCGAACTGGCCGTCCTCGCCGAACCGGCAATCCTCTGATTCCTTCACGCGGGGATCGCCGACGGACCTCATGCCGCAACAGACGCTCTTTTCGACGACCCTCGACAACGGCATCGTCCTGGTCGGCGAGCATCTGCCCGGCCTCGAATCGGTCGCGGTGGCCTTTCATGCGCCGGCTGGCGCCATCCATGATCCACCCGGGCAATCGGGGCTCGCCTCGCTGGCCGGCGAGAGGATGCTCCGCGGAGCCGGGGATCGCACGGGCCGACGGATCGTCGAGGATCTCGAGAACGCGGGCGTGCAGTGGTCCCAGGGAGTGACGACGAGCCATGCCAGTTTTTCAGGCGCCATGGTTGCGCGGCAATTACCCGACGCGCTGTCGATCTATGCCGATATTCTTCGCCGCCCGCTCCTCGATGCCGATGAACTGGAAAAGGCACGACAGGTCGTCCTTCAGAATCTCGCCGGCATCGAGGACGACCCGAGCCATCGCGTGATCACCGCGCTGCGCCGCCTCGCCTATCCGGCCCCGTGGGGAATGCCGGCCGAAGGAATCTCATCCGAGATCGAAACGCTCGGCCTCGGGCACGTCCGCGGCTTCGTCGCCCGGCACGTGCGACCTCCAGGCACGATCATCGCGATCGCGGGCCGCATCGACTGGGACGACGTCGTGCGACGCATCGACTCGCTCCTCGGCGACTGGACGGCCGAGGCGGCCCCCTCCGTGACCGCCGGCGGACGTGGCCCCAGGGTGTATCACGTGCCCCATGACTCACAGCAGACCCACATCGCCATCGCCTGGTCGCTGCCGCCGTATCGAGACGAGGCGTCGTACGAGGCGACCGCGGCGCTGGCGATCCTCGGCGGCGGATCGAGTTCCCGGCTGTTTACCGAGGTCCGCGAGCGTCGCGGCCTCTGCTACAGCGTGTCGGCCGGCTACCACACGCACCGCGACTTCGCGACGGCCATCTGTTATTCCGGGACCACGGCCGCACGGGCCCAGGAGACGCTCGACGTGATGCTCGCCGAAATCGCCCGTCTCCCGGGATCGATCGATCGGGAGGAGCTCGACCGGGTCAAAGCCCGGGCCACGAGCGGCCTGGTGATGCAGCAGGAGTCGAGCGCCGCGCGTGCCGGAGGCATCGCGCGGCAGTGGTATCACCTCGGCCGCATCCGCACGCTCGAGGAAGAGCTGCGTCGGTTCGACGCGATCACGGTCGGATCGATCGAGGAAAGCCTCGCGGCCCACCCCGCCTCCGATCTCACCGTCGTCTCGCTGGGCAGCGAGCCCCTGGAGGTGCCCGATGCGGTTTCTTCATGAAACGCTCGACAACGGCCTCGAGGTGGTCGCCGAGGTTGACGACGCCGCGCTCTCCACGAGCGTCGGCTTCTTCGTGAAGACCGGAGCCCGCGATGAAACCGCCGCGATCGCCGGCACCAGCCACTTCCTCGAGCACATGGTCTTCAAGGGAACCACCGATCTTTCGGGCGACGAGATCAACCGTCGCTTCGATTGGATGGGGGCCGGGGCCAACGCCTTCACCAGCGAGGAGGACACGGTCTACTACGCCGCCGTGCTGCCATCGCGGCAGCAGGAAGCGACCGATCTCCTCGCGCGGATGATGCGGCCCGCGCTTCGCGGCGAGGATTTCGACACCGAGAAGCTCGTCATCCTGGAGGAAATCAGGATGTACGACGACCAGCCGCCGTTCGGTGCCGATGATCGTTGCCGCGCCGCGTTCTTCGCCGGCCATCCCCTGGCCAACAGCGTGCTCGGCAGCGTCGCCTCGATCGAAGCCTTGCCCGTGGAGGCGATGCGTGACTACCACCGCCGCCGATATGCTCCGGGCAACATCGTGCTGGCTGCGACCGGTGCCGTCGATTTTCCCATGCTCGTCGAGTCGGCCCGCCGCCTGTGCGGTGACTGGCACCCGGTGCAGCTCCCCGATCGCGCGGTGCCGTCCACCTCGGCCGGCCCCTCCCGCCCGACGGTCGACCAGCTGATCCGCCCCGCGGCGGCCCTGGAATACGCCGTCCGGATGACGGCCGGGCCGGACGGGGCCGACGACTCGCGATTCGCGGCGAAGATGCTGGCGATCGTGCTTGGCGACGATTCCGGCAGCCGCCTCTACTGGGATCTCGTCGATCCGGGCGCGGCGGAACATGCTTCCTGCCACCATCATGATTTTCTCGATGCCGGTCTGTTCGTGACCCAGCTCTCCTGCGATGCCGACGACGCGGGCCCGCTGCTGGAACGAATCCACGAGATGTATCGTGTGGCCGGCTCCGGCGGCATCACGCGGCAGGAATGGGAGCGGGCCCGCAACAAGCTCTCGGGACGGGTCGTTCTGGCGGGTGAGCGACCGCGGCGGCGTCTTTTCAGCCTGGGGATGGAATGGGCCCACGAGCAGACCTACCGCTCGGTGACCGACGACCTGAGGATCGTGGAATCGATAACCCTCGACCAGCTCCACGACGTCTTGGCCCGCTGGCCGCTCGACGGGCCAGCCTCCACGGTGCTGGCAGGCCCTGGAACGGCGACCGCTTCCATTTTGGCCGAGTCGGAGTCAGAATGAAGACTTCCAAGGGCTTGGAAGGAACGACATCATGCTTCCCATCGCTCCGCTCTTCGCAAACCGCTGGTTGATCGCCCTGCCGCCGTTGTGGCTCCTCGGCACCGGGGCTCTCATCGCGACGCTCGTCATTCTCCTCGCCTGGGCCCTCCTCCGCCTGGTCAATCCGCGCCAGGCGGCCGAGGCCCGCGGCAGCCTCAACGACGGCTTTCTCGGCCCGTTCGCATGGCTGCTCCTTGCGATGTCGGCAGTCGCCATCGCCTTCACGCCCCTGGTGCCGGTCCGTTCGATCGCCCGGTCGCTGGGACGGCTCGCCACCGCTGGCGAGGAATCACGGACGATCACGGTCGCTCCGAAGGCGACGCTGCAGGAGATCCCGCTCGACCTCCGGCCGCAGGAGCTCGCCTCGTTCGAACTACGGAGCACCGCGGCCCTGCTTGTCCGCACCCAGCAGCCGATCGAGGGCTTCGCGCTGACGAAGGTTCCCGATGTCGAGCTCGCGGCCAACGAACCCTGGACATGGAAGCGGGCGGGCGGAGCCACCAATCCATTCTTGGGCCAGCGTGCAAAACTGGAGGCGACCAATGCCTCGGAGTCGCCGGTCGATTTGTCGGTTCGCTGGAGGCTGGTGCCCGAGTTCCCGCAGGTGGCGATCCTGCCGTGGACGGCGATCGTCCTGCTCTCCATCGCCGGAGTCTACGCCGCGTTTCGACTGCTGCCGCGACGGATGGCCGCGATCGCCGCGGCGACGACGAAGGAAGCGATCGGTCAGCCGGTCTTCGCCGTGGCGCTCATCGCAGGTGCCGTGCTCCTGATCGCCTTCATCGTCATCCCTTACAACACGTTCGGCGAGGACGTGAAAATGCTCAAGGACAGCGGCCTCACGCTCATCAAGGTGCTCGCGCTCTTGGTCGTGATCTGGACCGCCAGCGTGGCGGTCGCCGACGAGATCGAAGGTCGCACTGCGCTCACGGTTCTCTCGAAGCCGGTCCGCCGGTGGCAATTTGTCTTCGGCAAGTACGCCGGGCTCGTGCTCGTAGCCGCCCTGGTCTTCCTCATCCTGGGAAGCATCCTCCTGGCCACGACCAGCCTGAAAGTCGTCTACGACGCCCGCGAAAGCTCCAAGACTGACCCGCTCTGGAGCGACTGCGCCGCCGAGATGATCACCATCGTTCCGGGCCTCGTGCTCTCGTTCCTCGAGACGATCCTGCTGGCGGCGGTGAGCCTCGCCGTCTCGACGAGGCTGGGCATGGTGCCGAACCTCATCGTCTGCTTCACGGTCTACGCATTGGGCCATCTCGTGCCGTTGATCGTGCAGTCAAGCGTTGGAAAATTCGCGATCGTGCGGTTCGTCGGCCAACTCTTCGCCACACTCCTGCCGGTGCTCGAGCATTTCACGATCGAGGCGGCCGTCGTGGGCGGCGTGCCCGTGCCATGGGGCTACCTGGGCTGGGCGGCCCTCTATGCCGGCCTCTACGCGACCGTGGCCCTGCTCGTGGCCCTGGTCCTCTTCCAGGATCGCGATCTGGCCTGACGCCGTCTTCTCTCGGGCCCCTCGCTTGCGCCGTTCAACAGGACGGCCGGCCCCCGCAGCCGTCGTTCGTCAAGACTGGCAAACCCTGGCCGATTTGCTGATTCGGTGAGGAATGCGGGCCGATCTCCAGGATACGCGAACCCGTGGTTCGCGGTTTTGGAGATCGATTGATGGCATTCCATCGGCTACCCGCGGGTCGCATACACCGCTGCCTTCAAGCCGTTGTGGCCGCCGTGATCCTCACGACAGCGGTCATTCCGAGCCTTGCGGTCGAATGGAAGACCCCGCCACAGCCGCTCAGGATCGAGGAGCCGGGCATTCCTCTTGGTGCGATGGCCGACGAGGCGATTCCGCCACAGGTCGGCATTGATCCCTGGCATGGCCCCACGCCGCGGCGGCTCGAGGAGTTCGTGGCCTTCGCGGAGCAGAGCCATCCGAGGCTGCGGGCAGCGAGGGCGGCGGTTGAGGCGGCCCGGGGAAAGGCGGTGCAGGCACGGCTTTACCCCAACCCGATGCTCGCCGGGTCGTCTCCCCAGATCGCGGGCGCCGACAGCCAGTGGAACGGCTACATGACACAGGACATCGTCACGGCCGGCAAACTCAGGCTTTCCCAACAGGCGGCCCTCCGCGAAGTGCAGAAGGCGGAATACGAACTCATCCGAGCACGCTTCGACGTGCTCACGGGCGTCCGTGGCAGTTTTTACTCGCTGCTGGTCTCGCAGCGGCGGGTCGAGATCTACCGGCTTCTGCTCGACATCGCAAAGCGTTCCTACGAGATCGGCGCCGAACTCGCGTCGGCAGGTGAGGCGACCAAGGCCGACGTTCTTTTCTGGAGCGTCGAGCGGGACAGGGCCGAAGTGCGACAGCTCAACGCCTCGGTCTTCATCGAGGCCGGCCGCCGAGAACTGGCGGCGGCGATCGGGCTGCCGCGGGCCGACGTGCAGGCGATCGAGGCCGATCTCTTCCAGGAACTTCCCGACTTCGACCTCAAGCCGCTCCAGGAGGCGATCGTCCGGCGCAACGCCGCACCACGGGCGGCGGAAGCCGAGATCGCGCGGGCCCAGTGGGCGCTCGAGCGGGCCGTCGTCGAGCCGATCCCCAACATCAACGTCATGGGCGGCTACCAACGACAAGTCGATTATCCGCCGCAGAATCAGGGGCTCATGCAGGTCATGCTGGAAGTGCCCCTCTTCGACCGCAACCAGGGGACGATCCGCTCGGCACGGGCCGACATCGCATCGTCGCGGGCCGGGCTGCGAACCATCGAACTCGACCTCGCCACCCGGGCGGCCCAGACGATCGCGGGCTACCGGACATCGCAGCGGCTGGTCGATTGGTACGAGGAATACATCCTGCCCAAGGCCCGTGAGACGGTGCAGCTCACGCAGCAGCTCTACGCTCGTGGCGAGGTGAACTTCCTGAGCCTCCTCCAGGCGCAGCGCACGCTCACCGAAACCGAGCTGGCCTATGTCGATGCCCAGGCGGAACGATGGATCTCGGCCGTGGCGATCGCCGACCTGCTCCAGTTGGAGGCATTCCCGCCCCCGCCCGACGCACCGGCCGCGCGGCCCACCGATCCGGTGCGTGAACTCGGAGATGCCGCCCGCGTGGGCCGGGATCCCTAGCGCCCCGCGCAGCCCCAGCCCCCTGCAGCCGGCCAGGTGCAGCCGCTCCCGTCGCCCTGACCGCACATGATCGACATGGTTTCCCGAACATGGTTTTCCGAGCTTGGAAGGACTGACCGACCATGAGACCACCTCGCCCCCGGCCCTCGGCCATCCAGGTCCGCGTCGCGCTTGCATCGATCGTCGCCACCTCGGCGGTCGGCCGCGCCGATGAAACGCTCGAGGCTCCGGCGCTCACGGCCGAACCGTTCAAGGCGGTCGAACCCGTCACTCCGGATCCGCTCACGGGCACGGCCGACGTCAGCCCGGCGGTCACGGGCAGCGATCCGATCGTCGGCATGGGGGGACTCCTTCCACCGCGTACGGATTCTCCATTCGATTGGTATGCCGGGCTTGAACCGCTTCATCACTGCGGCGAACCGAGGGCGCTGTCACCATGCGTGCCTCCTCCCCCGTGCCATCCCTCCGAGCCGCCCTGCCCGGCCGATCTGGTCGGCAAGACAGGCGTGCCATCGTGTGGGCCGATCTACCGCGGCCCATGCAATCCGCGGACGGGCTCCCGCGATGGGACGCACGTTTCATGGCTCCACAGGATGCAGGACCGTTTCTTCGACGCCTTCTATCGCTCGCCCTGATTGTGAGCAATAGACGACGCCACGCCGGCTTACACGCCGGCTCATCGACTCAGCCCGGTGCGGGCCGTCACGCCAACCGTTGCGTCGTCCGAGACTCCCGGCAGCGACCAGACCCCGGTTTCGATCGACTTGAGCGCCTTGGCCTCGGCCTACCCGTCGAGAAAGAGGACGGCTCCGCGCTTCAGACGCCGCTCGATCCTCGGACCAAGCTCGATGCCGAGCACCCCCGACTGCTGAACCTGCGACACCGATGTCCGCAACTCCAAGAGTTCGCGGCCCTCGCCATGCGATGACTCCAGCTGCATGCCACCGACCCACACGGCCGGCCCCTCATGGATCACATCGGGCGTGGTGACGAGACCGGCTGAGAAGCCGAGGTCGTCGATCCGGCTGCGGATTTCGGCAGCCAGTTGCTCCGCCACGGCCTGCCGCCCCGTCGGTCCGCGCACCACCACATCAAGCGGCGGCCCGTCGGAGTCTGATTCCGCAACGGCGCCCCGCAACGCAGCGGCGATCGAGCCAGAGGCCTCGAAGTCGCCGAGCCCGAATCCCTCGAAGACGACCGGCGGCGCGGCCGGCACAGGCTGATCGGCGCGGGCCACGGCGGCCACCATCAACCCAGCGACGACGCACGACAGTTTTCCAGACGGACGAACCATGGCCCCCTCCGTGCTGCACGCACGAAGGAATATCGGCATGACGAGCCACGATTTCCCGTCGGCGGAAAGCGACTCTGCCGCCTGCGAAGCTTCAGCCGGTTTTGCGGGCCGGCGATGCCGCCATTCCGCGATGCCCGATGGGAACGACCGCAGGCCCCCAGCTGCCGCCGAATCGGGTGCAGACGAGCGCGTCGAGCACGCGGCCGGCGATTTCGAGTGCCGCTGCTCCCGCCGATCCGGGGATCAGTGGCCCGCGGCCCGTGCTGACAGCCGCCAGAAAGTCGTCGTGCTCGCAGACGATGGCATTGGCATCCGGGGCCGTGAGCGTCTGCCTCGGAAGCACGTCGTTGAAGAAGGTCTCCTTCATCGCAGCCCGGCGGTCCATCGGCACGTCGGCCGCCACGAACGCCCCGCTCTGCACGTCGGCCGATGGGGTCATGATCGCGACCGTCTTCGCATTGAAATCGACGTCGATGACGCTGTCATTCGATACCACCGAGATCGTTCGTCGCACCGTCGGATGGATCCGTGAGGCTGAGAGATCGGCGACCAGGCCCGACGAGAACGACAGCCTCGCCCGCACCATGTCTTCGTGGCCTCCGGTTGCCCGCAAGCCGTGGGCCTCGACCTGCTCCAGGCGGCCGGGCTCCAGCGACAAAACAAGGTCGATGTCGTGGATCATCAGATCGAGCACCACGCCGACGTCCATCGAGCGGAACGTGAAGGGCGCCTGCCGCGCGGCCTCCACCGCGACCACCCGCCCAGCCCGCTCGACGGCCATCCGCCAGGCGGGATTGAACCGCTCGACATGGCCGACCGCGACGACCCGGCCATGCCGCCGGGCGGCAATGACGATGGCCCGTGCGTCCTCGACCGTGGCGGCGATCGGCTTTTCGACCAGGAGGTCGATGCCCGCCTCCAGCAGCGGCAGCGACACCGCGGCATGCAGTCCGGTGGGGGCCGCCACGACGGCGGCATCGACCGCGCCGACGAGATCCCGCGGATTCTCGAAACTCCTGCAGCCGTGTGCCTCCGCCACTCTCGTCCGAGACTCCGGGGAGGGATCGACCACGCCGACCAGTTCGACGTCCGTCCGTGCAGCCAGCAGCCTGGCATGGATCGCACCCAGGTGACCGCAGCCCACGACGCCGACTTTGATACGACTCATGCCGCCCTCCTTTGCTCCCGACCGCGCCCGTGCCGGCCCCCTTGCTGGTGGCCGAGAAACTCGAGCAGGTGAACGACATCCGGCATCAGCATGCCCTGCGACCGGAGGATTTCCCTCGCCGGCTCGAGGCCGACCTTGGCCCGATAGAGGAGCCGATGCGCCTCCGTTACTGCGTCGATCGCCTCACGGGAAAATCCGCCGCGACGGAGACCGACCGTGTTGACGCACCGCGGCCGTGCGGGCATTCCCTCCGAAAGCATGAAGGGGGGCACGTCGTGGAGCACCCGGCTCACACCGGCCACGAACGCCCAGCCGCCGATCGTCACCCAGTGATGCACCGCGACGGCCCCCGACAGGGAGGCATGCGAGTGGACCCGCACGTGCCCGCCGAGGAGCACGCCGTTGGCCAGGATCACATGATCGCCGACGACGCAGTCGTGGGCCACGTGCGAGCCGGCCATGAGGTAGTTTCCACTGCCGACGACCGTCTCGCCGCACTCTTTCTCGGTGCCACGATTGATCGTCACATGCTCGCGAATCACGTTGCGGTCGCCGATCACGACCCGCGTCTCCGTTCCGCGATAGCTGGTGTCCTGGGGCTCACCGCCGATGACGGCGTAGGGGTGGATCACGTTCCCCTCCCCGAGGATCACGCTCCCGGCGATCGTGACGGTATTGGCGAGCACCGTGCCTCGACCGATCTCGGCCCGCCCAGACACCACACACGATGGCCCGATCCGAACACCCTCCTCGAGACGGGCGCCTGGCTCGACGATCGCGGTCGGATGAATCTCGACGCTCATGCTACGCGGCCACCATGTCGCGGCTGCAGGAGAGAACACAGGCCGCCGCCTCGGCGTTGAGCCTGTGGCCGCTGCGGCGGGCCCGCACGGAGGCGTGCAGCGGCTGCCCCACGAGCGCGAGATCGCCGACCAGATCGAGCATCTTGTGCCGCACGCACTCATCAGGCCATCGCAACTCGTTGTCGATCGGCCCGGCGGAGCCGAAAACGATCAAGTCGCGATGCCCCACCGAAAGCCCCAGGCCAGCCGCCTGCAGCCGGCCGGCCTCTTCTTCGGTGAGAAACGTTCGCGCGGCCGCAAGCTGCTCGCGGTATGACTCCGGCGTGACATGCAGCGAGAGCCGCTGCCGGCCGATCGACGGGTGGTCGTGCTCCAGTTCGTATTCAAGGCACAACCCGGCCGTCCGTGGCGGAGCCAACTCGACCCAGCTCGATTCGTCACCGATGCGAAGAACCCGATCGACGACGATCGGCTCGACGGGCGCACCGAGCGACTCGACCCCGGCAGACTCGATCGCATCGACATAGGCCCGAGAGGAGCCATCGAGCCCCGGAAGCTCCTCGGCCGTCAGGTGGATTTCACAGCAGTCGATTTCCATCCCCGCCAGCGCGCTGAGCACATGCTCCACCATCTGGACGCAGACCCCGGCCACGGCAAGGTTCGTCCGTGCGACCGCATCGACCCGGCGATCGACCGTCGCCTGGACCCGAACCGGCACATCGAAGTCGTCCCGAACGAAGACGACCCCGCTGCCGGCCGCGGCGGGCCGCATCTCCACCCGGTTCGGCAAACCGCTCCAGTACCCGACGCCCGACACCACGGCCGGCCGACGGAGCGTCTGCTGCGATCGAACGCGAACGGGTGAAAGCATGGGGAAGCGGTTACCGGGCCCGCGGCTGGGCGGCCCCGGCGACCGGCGTACCGTTGAGCATCTTGAGGATGTCGGGCGTGATGTCGATGCCCGGCTCGTAATACACGATCGGCTTCGTGATGCCACGGAGGATCTGATTGCGATCACTTGAATCGACGGGGTCGCCGTCGAACCGGTGCACGATGGCGATCCTGTGCTCGCGGGCAAACTGGGCGACGGCCTTCTCGACCTCGTCGTAGACCTGCATGTAGACCTTCGCCTCGCGGTCCATGAAGTCCTTCTTCTGGAGCTGGGCATTGACGTTGAAATCGCCCTGGGCCTTGGCGATCTCCGCCTCGAGCTTCTTGTACTCGGGCGTTCCCACATTGAAGCCCTTGAGCTGCTCCATCAGGCCATTGATCCGGTCACGCTCGTTCTTGAGGCTGTTCTCCGCCGTCATCACCTCGTCCTTCATCTTGTCCATCGCCCCCTTGAAGCGGGCGTGGTTCTTGAAGATGTAGCCGACATCCACGACCGCCGCATGGACGGCCGGCCCCCCGTGGGGAGCCTGCGCGGGGGCTTGAGCGGGAGCCTGGGCGGACGACGAGACCGGGACGAGGGCGGCGAGAGCCCCACAGACGATGCCGGTGAAGAGCCTGTTCACGGGATGCACTCCTTGCGTGGTGGACGGGATTCGAACGCCGCGGCGAGGGAGTGCCGTGGGTTCGAAGCGGGCGGGATCATGGCAGGCACCCGTGCACGGCTCAATCCCAAAAAACCCGTGAAATCACGAATCGTCGATGGCCGTCACCGGAGCCCGAAGCAGGCAGCCCTCCCTCGTCTTGCCCATCTGTCACAACCGGCACGACGCCCGGCCGCGATGAGGAGAAAGCGGGGGCGTGGACCATTGTCAGAATGGCCTCCATCCTCTCAACTCGGTGTTCTCTCCCCGTCATCACGACCGTCTGACACGCGAAGGCACATTCTTGGCATCGACCTCACTCTCCGCTCGAACCGCAAACCATGGCATTCACTGGGAGTACGTCGTTCCCATCGTTACCGTACACGCACTGGCGTGCCTCGCTTTCCGGGCGTGGTGCTTCAGCTGGTCTGGCCTGGTGCTGGCGGCGACTGGCACGATGGTGTTCGGCACGCTTGGGATCAACCTCTGCTACCACCGACTCCTTGCCCACCGCAGCCTGAAGGTTCCGCGTTGGCTGGAGCGATCGCTCACCACGATCGCCCTGTGTTCCCTGGAAGACACGCCGGCCCGCTGGGTTGCCAACCACCGGCTGCACCATCGCCATTCCGACGAGGATCCCGACCCGCACTCGCCGCGCCAGGGGATCGCCTGGTCGCATGTGGGCTGGCTCTTTCGCCGCGTGCCCGACCGGAAGTCGTTCGCGTTCTTCGACCGCTACGCCCGCGACATCCTCGCCGACGATTACTACCGCTACCTGGAACGGCATCCGGCGGCGATCGTCGCGATCTACCTGGCCCACGCCGCGCTCTACGCAACCGCCGGCCTGCTGGTCGGACGGTGGACGGGGGGCGACTGGACACACGGCGTGAGACTCGCCGTGAGCTGGCTCGTCTGGGGAGTGTTCCTGCGCACCGTGCTCGTCTGGCATATCACATGGAGCGTGAACTCACTCACGCACCTCTTCGGCTACCGAACGTACGCCACCGATGAAGACAGTCGCAATAACTGGCTCGTCGCGATCCTGGCGATGGGCGAAGGCTGGCACAACAATCACCATCACGATCCTGCCAGCGCGAGCGTGCAGCATTCGTGGTGGGAATTCGACGTCACCTATTACCTGATCCTGCTGCTCGAGCGGCTGGGACTGGCAACCGACGTCATTCAACCGCGGCACATCCGGAAGGCGACCTCGCTTTTTCGCGAGCCGTCAGCCGCGGGGGCCGAGTGAGCGTCGAGCACCCCGTCGCTCGCCGCCGCGTCGCTGGAATCTCGACGACGCATGATGCGGCTTTTTCTTTCGGCTGCCGTCACCGCGGTCGGGCGATGGCTCGTCGGCCGTGGATCGGACCGGCGGCGGGGAGAAGTGGTGGAGAATCGCCGCCGCCACCTCCGTAGGCGAGTACCCCTGCTCCACGAGCCGCCCCACGAACGACGACTCGCTTGAAAAGCCCCCCGCATCGAGCGTCTCGCAGAGCTTCCCGAAGAGGGCGTCGGAACGCCGGCTCTTCACCGCCTCGGCCGACGGCACCTCTTCGCGACGAATTTTCGTCTTCGTGAACCGCTCGATCGCGCGGAGTTTGTACACGCCGGCACCGGAAACGAGCGTCACGGCCCGCCCCGTACGGCCGGCCCGCCCCGTGCGGCCGATCCGGTGGATGTAATCCTCCGCGTCATACGGGAGGTCGTAGTTCACCACGAGCTCCAGGTCATTGACGTCGATGCCGCGTGCCGCGACGTCGGTCGCCACCAAAAATGAAAACGCCGACTTCTTGAAATTGTTCATGACGCGAGTCCGCTGCGCCTGGGCCATGCCCCCGTGGAGCCGTTCCGCGGAGCAACCGCGGGCCACGAGGGCATCGGCGAGTTCGTCGACCATCTGCTGCGTGTTGCAGAAAATGACCCCACTCTTGACCCCGTAAAAATCGACGAGCCGCGAGAGTGTGTCGAACTTGGCGTGATGCCGCACCTCGTAATACACCTGATCGACCAGCGGCACGCCGGCGGCCGGGGCGTGGTGGATCGTCACCGTCTTGGCGTCGCGAGAGTGACTGCGGACCAGGGTTTGAATCGTGGCCGACATCGTCGCCGAGAAAAAAACCGTCTGACGCTCTTCGGGAGCTGCCGCGAGAATCTTCTCGATATCGTCACGGAATCCCATGTCGAGCATCCGGTCAGCCTCGTCGAGAATCAGCATCTTCACCGAGGAGAGATCGAGCGTGCCCCGAGCCATGTGATCGGTCAGCCGCCCGGGCGTGCCGACCACGATGTGCGCGCCCCGTTTGAGTTCTGAAAATTGACGGTCATACGAGGCGCCCCCGTAGATCGCCACCGACCGCACCCCCTTTTTGAACGCGGCCAGCTTTCGAACCTCCTCGGCCACCTGCGTCGCCAATTCACGCGTCGGCGTCAGGATGAGCACCTGAGTGCGCGGCATGGATGGATCGACCCGTTCGATCGCCGGGATGCAGAAGGCTGCTGTCTTGCCCGACCCGGTCTCCGACTGACCGACGACGTCGTGGCCCTCCATGAGCAGCGGGATGGTGCTCGACTGGATGGGCGAGGTCGTGTCGAAACCGATGCGCTCGACGGCCTCGAGGAGTTCCGGCGAGAGCCCCAACGAGGCGAAGGGAACGCGGCCTGGACGGGAAGGAGTGTCGGTGGTGCGGGGAGGCTTGGTCTTGGCCATCAAAAAATGCGTTCTCGATCTCTCGGGGTGCCGCCGGGCATGGCGGCCGGTGTGGGATGCCACGAAACCCTCAAGTGTACCCCATGTTCACCGGCACCACCGGACAATCGAAAGATCGCCATCACGACGTGCGGGTGATCACTCTTTCGGCCTGCCGAGCGTGACCTCCAGCGCGACCTCGTTGCCGGCGCGGTTCACGACGACCGGGATCGTCTCCCCCGCCTTGTGCTTCCGCAGGGCACTGTCGAAGTCCTCGAGGCCCGTGATCGCGCTGTCGCCGAGCCGCACGATGACATCTCCCCCCTGAAGGCCGCCCAGAGCGGCCGGCGAATCCTTCGTGACACCGGTGATCGCATAGCCATTTCCGGGCTTGCCGAAGTCCGGGATGCTGCCGAAGTAGGGACGGTCGCCGCCGCGGGCGAACTGCTTCGAAGCCACCTCGACATACTCCGGACGCGGCGACACCGACGCCAGCGCCGCGACGGCGTCGGCCACCAGGCGGGTGATTCGCACCAAGCCCTCGTAATCGATCTTCTCGGACGTATCGGACGGGCGGTGGTAATCGGAGTGCGAGCCGGTGAAGACGTGGAGCACGGGAATCTTCTTCGCGTAGAAGCTGGCATGGTCGCTTGGGCCGAACCCTCCCGACTCCTTGGCGACGTCGAAGCGATGGTCTGTCGTGAGCCGATCGACCAGCGGCTCGAGCCCCGTGCCGGTGCCGGTGCCATGGACGATCAGCTTGTTGTCGGTGAGCCGCCCGACCATGTCGAGGT
>JBJTDB010000089.1:0-3834 GCA_046092145.1 Planctomycetia bacterium
TCTTGAGCCCTCGCGAGCAGAGGAACGACTCGAGCGGTCCCATCACGCCTCCGGTGGCGTTCTGCAGCCAGTGCAGGCGGGCGCCGAGTTCGGCGTCGCGCACGACCAGGGCCCCGCCCAACAGGTCGCTGTGGCCGCCGATGTACTTCGTGGCCGAGTGCATGACGATGTCGGCACCCATTTCGAGCGGCCGCGAGAGGGCCGGTGTCGCGAGCGTGTTGTCGCAGGCCAGCAGGGCCCCCGCGGCATGGGCGATCTCGGCGCAGGCGGCGATGTCATGGAAGGGATGGCTCTCCAGACCCGGGTAGAGCACCCGCTCGACCCGCGGATGCGTTTCGAGGAATCGGGCCACGGCCAGGCCGTTGGCATTGTGCCGCTCCATCCGCAGGGCAAACGTCTTGAGACCCCGTTCGAGGAGGTAGGCGTTGTGCGGCGAATTGACGCCGCCCATGATGCCGCGAAGGTGGCGAACCGGCTCGAGCCGATCCCTCGCGCCGATCACCACGCCTGCCAGCAGGTCGTTGTGGCCGCCGAGGTATTTCGTCGCCGAGTGGAGGACGAAGTCCACGCCCGATTCCAGCGGCTTGAGGTTGTAGGGTGTGCAGAGCGTGGCATCGATGAGCGTCAGCACTCCGTGACGGCGGCCGATGTCGGCGAACCGCTCGATATCGACCACGCTCAGGTGCGGATTCGTCGGCGACTCGCTGACGAGGAACTTCGTCCGCGGGGTGATCGCGGCCTCCATCGCCGCGTAGTCGCAGGTGCGGACCTCCCGGAAGCCGACACCGAAGCGGGTCAGATGCTTTCGGCAGAACTCGCGGCTGCGGTGATAGCACTCGTCGAAGAAGACGATTTCCTCGCCGGCATTGAGATGGGCCATGAGCAGCCCGACCAGCGCCCCCATCCCGCTTGCGAAGAGCACCGCCTGCTCGCCCCCCTCGATGGCGGCCAGTTTGTCCTCGACGACCCGCTCTCCGGGGTTGCCGTAGCGACCATATTCCTCCCGGGGCTGCTTCTCCTCGATGAAGTCGACGATCGACTGCGTGTCGGGAAACGTGTACGTCGATGCCGCGAAGATCGGGTCGGTGATGGCGAAGCCGGGCTTCTGCCTCGCTTCTCCGGCATGCACCGCGGTGGTCGAGGGGCCGGCGGTGTTGGAACGATTCGGATGAAGCATGCGTTTTTTCGCGGCAAAAATGGGTTTCTGCGAGTGTAGTCCGCCCGTGGGCGACCGACAAGGAACATCGCCTCCCGGCCGGGAGGGCCGATCGTGTAAAAGTGTGTCATGCAGAAAACCAAGCCTTCCACCGGGTCAAACGTCGCTCCCGCCTCGCGCCCGCTCTCGCCCCCTCGCCGCGTCTTCATCACGCTCGCCTCGCTGGCGGCGGCGGTGGTGCTCGTCCGCGGAGGGCTTCTTGAACCGATCGTCGGCTCGATCGTGGATCAGGCGGTCCGAAACATCATCACGCTCATCCTCTGCTTCTCGGGGCTCTTGTCGCTGCTGGTGTGGTTGGTTCGCGAGAGCGGATATTCAAGGAACCTCAAGCAGATGGTCCTCGGGGGGCTGCTTGGTGGCGTGGTGGTGGCGGCCGGCACGCTCCGGATCGAGCGGGTGTCCGGGGATCTCGTGCCCGAATTCAACTGGCGGTGGGCCGCTCCCCGCGACCGGCTGCTCTCGCGGCAAAATCTGGCCAGCGCCGAAGCCGCGGCGGCCTGGACGGCGACCGACGCCGACTTCCCGCGTTTTCTCGGACCGTCCGGCACGTGTGGCGTCGATTCGCCCGTGCTCGATCCCGAGTGGCAGGCGAGGCCGCCCCGGCTCGTCTGGAAGCGGCCGATCGGCGCCGGATGGAGCGGCTTCGCGACATGCGGCGACCATGCCGTCACGCTCGAACAGCGGGGCGACGAGGAAGTGATCACCTGCCACGCCATCGCCACGGGCGAGCCGGAGTGGGCGGTCGCCGTGCCGACACGGCATGAGACGATCCTTGGCGGCGTCGGTCCGCGATCGACGCCGACGATCCGCGATGGCATCGTCTACGCCACGGGTGCCACGGGCTGGCTCCATGCCGTCGACGGCGCGACGGGCCGCGTCGCATGGAGAAAGAACGTTCTCGACGACCTCGGCATCGATCCCGATGCCCATGCGGTGGCCGTGGCCTGGGGCCGGGCGGGATCGCCGCTGGTCACCGAAGAGATGGTGATCGTGCCGGCCGGAGGCCCGCGTCGGTCACCGGCAGCCGGCCAATCACCGCATGTTTCGCTCGTGGCCTACGATCGGGAGACCGGGGCGCGGCGGTGGACGGCGGGTGACGAGCAGATCGCGTATGCCTCGCCGATGCTCGTCGCGTTCGGCGGTCGTGAGCAGGTGGTCAGCGTCAACGAGTCGCACGCCGCAGCCTATGATCCCGCTGACGGCCGGATGCTGTGGATGGTTGAATGGCCGGGCCATTCCAACTCCGACGCCAGCTGCTCGCAGCTGGTGCCCCTCGACGACCGCCGCTTCTTCATCTCCAAGGGCTACGGGATCGGCTCCGCCGTCTTCGAGATCGATGCCGGGCCTTCGGATGGCCAGCTCTGGCCGGTTCGCCCGATCTGGCAGGATTCGAAACTTCTCAAGACGAAGTTCACCAACGTCGCGGTGCATGATGGACATGTCTACGGCCTGTCGGACGGAATCCTCGAATGCGTTCGACTGGCCGATGGTCGGCGGGCGTGGAAGGAGGGGCGATACGGCCAGGGGCAGGTGCTGCGGATCGGCGGCTTCCTGCTTGTGCAGGCCGAATCGGGTGAGGTGGTGCTGGTCGAGGCCTCGTCCGCGAAACACGAGGTGGTGGCCCGGTTGGCGGCCATCAATGGGCAGACGTGGAACAACCCGTGCATCGCCGGCCGCATGCTGCTGGTTCGCAACGCCGAGGAGGCGGCCTGCTACGAGCTGCCCGTGCTCGACCCTTCGCCTGAGCCCTCCCTGGCGGAGGCCGCTCCGTGAACGATCTTCAAGGGCGGACGGCGCTGGTGACCGGCGGCACGCGTGGCATCGGGCGAGCCGTTGCGATCGCACTGGCCGACGCCGGTGCCCGAGTGGCGATTCACGGACGGTCGCCCGAGGGGGCGGCGGCGGTGGCTTCCGAACTGGCCGCCCGGGGGGCGCATGCGGGAACGTTTCTGGCCGACCTCGCCGATCCAGCGGGAGTGGCGTCGCTCGTCGCCTCGGTGGAACGTGACCTCCCGGCGGTCGATGCCGTCGCGCTCATCGCCGGCGCCGACGTGCTCACGGGGGAGGCGGCCCGATGGCCGTTCGAAACGAAACTCGACGCGCTGCTGCAGGTCGATGTCGTCTCCACGATGCTCGTGGCGCGGGCCGTGGGTCGGTTGATGGCCGACCGCGAAGGGGGCTCGATCGTGACGATCGGCTGGGATCAGGCGGCCATGGGCATGGAGGGGGATAGTGGCGAACTGTTCGCAGCCACCAAAGGGGCCGTGATGGCCTTCACGAAGAGCCTTGCCAAGTCGCTCGCGCCGAAGGTGCGGGTCAACTGCGTGGCGCCCGGCTGGATACGCACGGCCTGGGGCCAAGGCGCCAGCGATGCATGGCAGCAGCGGGCGGTGCGTGAGAGCCTGCTCGGCCGCTGGGGTACGCCCGAGGACATCGCGGCAGCCGTGCACTGGCTGGTGTCACCCCGGGCCGCCTTCGTCACCGGTCAGATCATCAACGTGAACGGGGGCTTTCGCCCCGGCTGATGAAACAACCCCGGCGTGGGCGGGCGCGGGGGGGCCGCGCGGCCACGCCCATGGGGGCGGCGGGTGGGTGGGTGGCCGACACGGTGGGGCTCA
>JBJTDB010000090.1:0-32641 GCA_046092145.1 Planctomycetia bacterium
ATGCGTGATGGCGATCGATTCGATCGAGTCGCCCCAAAACTCGACGCGGCATGCCAGCTCGTCGTACGGGGGCCAGATCTCCACGGAGTCGCCGCGGACGCGGAATTTCCCCCGTTCCAGGGCCATGTCGCCCCGCTCGTAGTGGATCGCAACGAGCTGCTGCTCGAGGCGGGTTTCTGCCCGGGCATCGAGAACTATTCCCGCCCCCTCTCGGGCCGGCCGCCCGGAAGCACTCCCGACACGCTCTTCAACTACTTCCCGAAGGAGTTCCTGTTCTTCGTCGATGAGTCGCATGTCACCGTGCCGCAGGTCCGCGGCATGTATGCCGGCGACCGCAGCCGGAAGATGACGCTCGTCGATCATGGCTTCCGACTCCCATGCGCCCTCGACAACCGACCGCTCATGTTCGAGGAGTGGGAAAAGAAACTCAACCAGACGGTCTATGTGTCGGCCACGCCCGGCCCATGGGAACTCGATCGGACCAAGGGCGAGGTGGTGGAGCAGGTGATCCGCCCGACCGGTCTTCTCGATCCCGTCATCGAGGTCGTGCCGGCGAAGCAGCAGGTGATCCATCTCTCCGCCGAAATCGAGAGCACCGTGGCGACGGGGCAGCGGGTGCTCGTCACCACGCTGACGAAGAAACTGGCCGAGGATCTCTCGACCTACTTTCAGGAGCGGGGCGTCCGCTGCAAGTGGCTTCACAGCGAACTCGACGCCTTCGAACGTGTGGAACTGCTCCGCGACCTGCGGGAGGGGAAGTTCGACGTTCTCGTCGGCGTGAACCTCCTCCGCGAGGGGCTCGACCTGCCGGAGGTGTCGCTCGTCGCCGTGCTCGACGCCGACAAGGAGGGATTCCTTCGGAGCGAGACATCCCTGATGCAGACGATCGGCCGATCGGCCCGCAACGTGAATGCCCGCGTGATTCTCTACGCCGACTCGGTGACGGAATCGATGCAGCAGGCGATCGACGAGACCCGCCGCCGACGCGGCCTCCAGGAGGCCTACAACACGGCGCATGGGATCACGCCCGAAACCGTCCGCAAGGAGATCCGCGCCGGGATTGAGGCGGAGTCGGCTTCCCGGGCGAGGGTCTTCGAGGCGGTCGGGCAGGGTGACGAATCGGGGCGAAGGCAGGCCGAGATTCTCGAGCAGCTCGAAGCCGACATGATGCAGGCTGCCGCCGAACTCGATTTCGAGCGGGCTGCGACGATCCGCGACCAGATCTCCTCGCTGCGCGAAGGAGGCCGCGTGGGGCGAGGAAGGGCGGCACGTGGCCGGGGCGGCCGCCCCGGCGGTCGCATTCCCAGGCCGAAGCGGTGATGCGACACCAGCGAGACGACCACGACTCCTGCTCCATGAACGACTCCCCCTCCCAGTCGCCGCAACCGATCCCTTGGGAAGCCACCCTGCGCGACACGGCCGCCCTCTGGCGGGCCATCTGTCTGACGTCGGACGATTTTCTCGTCGTCGTCGATCGGGACCGCACCATTCGCTTCTGCAGCCAGGTCGATGACGGGTTCACCATGGACCAGGTCGTCGGGCGCCACATCGACGCCTTCACCACCCCCGAATCGGCCCAGCCCCTTCGAGACGCCATCGATGACGTGTTTCGCACGGGCACCACACACTCGGCCGAGACGACCGTCCGTCAACTCGACGGCAGCGTCAACTACTTCTCGATTCGCCTCGGCCCCATTCATGTGGCGGGTGAGATCGCGGGCGTGCTCGCCTGCTGCCACAGCATCCTGCCGCTCAAGGAGTCGGAGCAGACGCTGCAGCGTGAACGGCAGGTCCTCCGCAGGCTCCTGGAGATTCAGGAACAGGAGCGGCAACTGGTCTCCTACGAGATTCACGACGGCCTCTCGCAATACCTCGCCGGGGCGATGATGCATCTGCAGTCGCTCGAGCATGCGGCGGGGCCCGCCGCCGAGCGACGCGAACTGCGAGAAAGCCTCAGGCTGCTGCGGGCCGCCGTCGATGAGTCGCGACGGCTGATCAGCGGCCTTCGCCCCCCCGCGCTCGACGAACTCGGCATCGTCGATGCCGTCGAATCGCTGGTGGCCGACGCTCGGCTCGACATACCGACCGTGTCATTCACCCATGATCTTCCGAAGGAGCGGCTTTCATCCCAGCTCGAAACCGGAATCTTCCGGATCGTGCAAGAATCGCTCTCCAATGCCAGGAAGCATTCCAACGCCCGCACCGTCGAGGTCCAAATCGCCCGACGGGACGGGGAACACCCCGGGACGATTCGGGTGGCCGTGCACGACGACGGAATCGGTTTCGATGCGGCTCGCGTCCCCGAGGATCGATTCGGCTTGGAGGGCATCCGTCAGCGATCGCGGCTGCTGGCAGGGGAGGCGGTGATCGCCAGCGCACCGGGGCAGGGCACCACGATCACGGTCGATCTGCCGCTGCTCGTCGGCACCAGGACGTGACGGGGGCCTCGCCACCCATACGTCCGCGGCATTCTCACTGCTGCATCTGCTCGTCCGCATCCGGAAGGAACGCGTCACGGGCCGCAGAGCCCCGAAGCACCGAATGTAACGGCCCGTCGAGCGGAGCGAGTTGGTCGTGCCACGCGAGGGAGGGGAGTCGGTCGAGTGTGCGAGTTGCGACCCGAACCTCGATCCGCTCCTCGCCGCTTCCTCGGTACGTGCCCTTGTTGGGCGGCACGTCGGAAAAGTCACGTCCCACGGCGGTCTTGACGAAGTGCGCGTTTACCGGGCACCCGTTGGTGGGATCGAATCCGACCCACCCGACGTCCGGCAGCCAGACCTCGCACCATGCATGGCTTTGCGATTCCTTGTTGGGCCGATGCACGTAGCCGCTGACGTACCGGGCCGGGACTCCGTGGCTCCGCAGGATCGCGATCATGAGGTGCGTGAAATCCTGGCACACTCCCTTGCCATGGGCCAGGATATGGTCGATCGGGGATGTCGCGTCGGTCACATGCTTGGCGTATTCGAACCGGCAGCGGATGTACTCGGCGACCTGGCACACCCACATGCCGACGCGGGTCCTCACCTGGGGCCGCAGGGCCTCCACATGGGGCGCCACGAGCGGCGTATCCCGCACCGGCCCTCTCAACGGCAGTACACCGAGTGTTTCCAGCGGAAAAGTCTCCGAGTCCAGCGGGAACGCCGCTTGGCTCACCATCGGGCTGACGATCGTATCCTCCGTCTCGACGATGCTTGCCGCACGCACCCGCACCGTCGGCTGAGGCGACAGAAGATTGAAGTGATGCACTCGGTTGCCGAAGCCATCGAGGTATCGCAAGACCGTCGCCGGTTCGCTCACCGTGATCTGGAACGAATGGCACCGTTGAAGCGAGTCACTGACGGGCTCCATCCTCAACTCACACTGCCATTCGCGCACCCGCTGCGAATATTCCATCAGTGTCTCGTGCTGAACCTCGAGAATCATGCACGTACTCCCTCGCGCGATGTCATTGGAGAGCGTATTGCTGCTGGAGCAGTTGGCCGACAGCACCGCAGCGGGCCAACGCATCTCCAAGAAATCCATGAACCTGCTCCCCGTCCAGGGCCCCGACGTCGAGGTAGGTCAATTCGCTGACGAGTCTCCCGACGGTCCGTGTTACCTGGCTGTCGCAGCGTCCCGGCATGCGACCGCTGATTTCGGTGAGCGACCCGAGCACCCTTTCGAGGCAGGCGCGGACCGAATACGGAAAGTCGGCATTCACCACCAGGAACTCGACGACCCTTTCCGGCTCGACCCGACTGATGTAGAGACGCTGGTACGCCTCGTAGGCGCGGCACTTTTTGAGAACAGCACCCCACTGCAGGTTCTGAAAGGGGAGGTCGATGCCGAGCCCCCGCTCGAGAAGCCCGAACTTCGAGTCGAGAATCCGCAGCACCTTGTCGGCTCGCTCGAGGTGTATCCCCAACTGGATGAAATGCCAGCCTTCGTCATGCGTCATCGTGGCGTCACAGACGCCATGGCACAACAGCACGCCCACCTGCGTCTCCTCGCAGAAATCGTGAGGCGATTCGACGACGCTGGACTGAAACGAGGCATCCGAGAGACGCCAGTGCAGCTTGTTGATTTCCCGCCACATCGACGGGCTGATCGAACCGCGGATGCTGCGGGCATTGTTGCGAGCCCTATTGATACACGACATCACGCTTCCGGGGTTGGACAGGTCGAGGAGCATCCACCGCGGCACGGCCGCCACGGGACTTTCACCGTCGCCCGGACGGGGCGGCTCCTGCCGCAGCATCGAAAGGAGGGCATTCCACTCCAACTCGACAGGATTGGAGAGAACCCCGAGCAGATCGAGTTCGAGGTGGAACGTCACATCGACGGCTCGGGCGAGGCAGCCGGATCGTTCGAGATAGCGTCCCATCCAAAATAATGCATCCGCGACCCTGCTCAGCATGTTCCCCTCATTCCTTGGCGGTATCGGCGAGGATCCAGGTATCCTTGCTCCCGCCCCCCTGAGAACTGTTGACGACGAGGCTGCCCTTCGGAAGGGCCACGCGAGTCAGCCCTCCCGGCGTGACGACGACACGCTCCCCGCAGAGCACGAAGGGCCGCAGGTCGACATGCCTTCCCTCGAGCCTTCCGTCGATGAACGTCGGATGAGTGGAGAGCTGGATCGTCGGCTGGGCTATGAAATCCCTCGGGTTGGCCCGGATGGCGTCGCGAAACTCCGCCCGCTGTTCCGCCGTCGATGCTGGCCCCACAAGCATCCCGTAGCCCCCCGACTCGTTGACCCGCTTGACGACCAGCGTCTCGAGATTCGCCAGCACATGGCTTAATTCCTCGGGAATCTCGGGCCGAAAGGTCTCGACATTGTTGAGGAGCGGCTCCTCCTTCAGGTAATAGCGGATCATGGCGGGCACGAACGGGTAGACGCCCTTGTCATCGGCGATGCCCGTGCCGATGCTGTTGGCCAAGGCGACGTTGCCGGCGCGATACGCATTGACCAGCCCCGGCACACCAAGCACGCTGTCTGGCCGGAAGGTCAGGGGGTCGAGAAAGTCGTCGTCGATCCGTCGATAGATCACATCGACCCTCTGCAGACCACGGGTGGTCCGCATGAACACACGGTTGGCATCGACGAGAAGGTCGCGCCCCTCCACCAGTTCGATCCCCATCCGTTGCGCCAGAAAACTATGCTCGAAGTACGCGGAGTTATACATTCCGGGACTCAGGAGAACGGCCGTCGGGGTCGCCGCCACTTCCGGAGCGATGTATTGGAGAACGTCGAGAAGTGCTGCCGGATAATCGTCGTTTGGCAGCACGTCGTGGTCGTTGAAAAGTGACGGGAAGACCCGCTTGAGCACCTGGCGGTTTTGGAGCATGTAGCTCACACCGGAGGGCGTTCGGCCGTTGTCCTCGAGCACGAGGTATTCGCCAGTCTGATCCCTGATCAAGTCGGTTCCACAGATGTGGATATAGATCTTACGGGGCACGTCGACACCGACGAATTCACGACGAAACGAGGCTCCTTGCAGGATGAGCCTGGGAGGCACGACCCGATCTCGCAGGATGTGCTGCTCGTGATACACGTCCCAGAGGAAGAGATTGAGCGCCGTGATCCGCTGGACGAGTCCGGATTCGATTCGCTTCCATTCGTCCGCCGGAATGATCCGCGGCACGGGGTCCATCGGCCACACCCGCTCGATTCCCTCTTCGGCCCGGTAGACCGTGAAGCCAACTCCGTCCTGACGCATCGACAGGTCGGTCATCGCCTTTCTGCGGCGAAATTCCTCGGACGACGTCTGCCCGAGGAGATGAGCCAGTCGCCGATACGGCAGTCGCGGCCTCGACGATGCGTCGAACATCTCATCGAATGCCGACCCGACCTCGTATCCATTCAAAAGCCCGACAGGCGCACGTTGATCAGCACCGCCTGAATATGAGTCGTTCACGGCCGGAGATGGTCGAGACATCGGAGGCACCGCCTGCGCACGGACACCGCATCGCTGCGCGGACTCTGCGCAGCACGTCGTTGCAGCGTCCAGCCCACGGGACCTGGATTCCTTGAATCCACGCGGGTTTCCGCTATTTTGCAACCAAACGAACACTTCCTTACTGCAAACGGCGCGCCGTTTGCGAATTCCTCGTTTCGAAAGGCGGACGATGCGATGACGTATTGCCTCGGGATTCGGACGCAGCACGGGTTGGTGATGGCCTCCGACTCGAGAACCAACGCCGGCATCGATCAGGTTGACATCTGTTGCAAGATGCACAACTTCGTCATCCCGGGCGAGCGGTTCTTCACGCTGCTTTCCAGCGGAAGCCTTTCGTTGACCCAATCGATCCTCACCAGGATCGAGCAGGAATTCCATGACGGGGCGGGCTTGGCGACCGTCGGAAATTTCTACGAGGCGGCGAGGTGCGTGGGCAGGCATGTCCGCGAAGTGGCCGCGCTCGACCGTCCCTACATGGAGCGCGACAACATCGCCTTCTCGGTCAACTTTCTGCTCGGAGGCCAGATCGCGGGAGAAGAGCCGCAAATCTACATGATCTACGCCCAGGGCAATCCGCTGCGGTGTACACGGTCGTCTCCCTTTCTGCAGATCGGCGAGAGCAAGTACGGTCGCCCGATCCTTGATCGCGGGATCCGATTTTCAGACACCTCTCTCGAACAGGCGGTGAAGTACGCGCTGATTTCGCTCGATTCGACCATGCGGTCCAACGTGGCCGTGGGACCGCCGATCGACCTGTTGGTCTACGCCAACAACGACCTCTGTGTGCGTCGCTACCGCCGCTTCGGACTGCTGGACGCCGAACTGAGCGAGATTCGATCGAGCTGGGAGAGAGAACTTCGCGCGGCGATCACGACACTCCCCGACGTCAGTTTCGAGGGCGATGCGCTCGACGAGCAGTACGGCATCACCCACTGTGTCGCCGGCCGGCCTCGGACCTGACCGCACCTGTCAGGCGGCCTTCCGAACCGCATCGACGGCCGAAATGTCGAGCGAGCGGCCCAGTCGGCGGCGGTTTCCTGTTTTCACGGAGGCCAGCGGATTCGCGTCGAGGACGGCGGTCTCCTTCTGAACACCAAGCCGATCACGAAGCGACTGGGCCAACGCCGGCCCGAGATCCTCGCCGCGGTTCCGCGTGCCGACATCTTCGACCGCATCGGCCAATCCGAGCACGACCGCCTGCCGAACCCCTTCCCGCAGCCACTCGAAGAAACTCATCGCTCGCCCCCCAACCACCAGGATCACCAGCGGCTCCGCCGCACGTCGCGACGCACGAGACTCGCTCGATGGTCATATCGGCCCCCGCCCACCGGGATTCAAACCGCCGGTCGCGGAAAGCCGTTTTGGGCCTCTGGGCGGACTGTTCCGCCGTCGGCTCACCCGCCGTTTCGGGAGAGGCACACCAGGCACATGTCGTCGGTGCGGACCTGACCGGCCGCGTGACGTTCCACGTCTGCCAGGATTCTCCGCCCCAAGTCCTTGGCAGTCTTTGCCGGTTCCGCAAGGACGCTGGTCAGTCGCTCCGTGCCGTAGCACCGGTGCTGGTGATCCATGGCCTCGCTGATGCCGTCGGTAAACAGAATGAGTGCCTCGCCTGGCCGGAGCGTGTCGCTGCAGCTGTCGTACACAATTTCCGAATCCACCCCCAGCGGAAGCCCCGATTCGTCGGCCCCGACGGTTCGCACGCCGCCGGAGGCATCGCGGATCAGGCCGGGGAGGTGGCCTGCGTTCACGAGCCTGACCCGCCCCGACGCAGGCTCGAGCACGGCGACGATCATCGTCGCGAAACGGTCTTCCCAGCCGCTGCGGAGAAACGCTTCGTTGATCCTCGCCACCGCGACGGCCGGATCGGCCTCGCTGGCGAGGGAATACCGAACGTCTCCCGCGAGGGTCGCCATCATCAGGGCGGCCGAGACCCCCTTGCCGCACACGTCGGCGAGCACGACGGCGATCGCCCCGCCGGCCAAGGGTACATACGAGAAAAAATCACCCCCCACATGCTGGGCCGCTTCGTAGAAGTCGAAGACGTCGTAGCCGGGGATGGTCGGCGGCGTCGTCGGCAGCAGACCTTGCTGGACACGATGGGCGAGCTCCAGATCTCGCTTGAGCTGCTCCTGGCCGATCCGTTCGTCGTGGTTGACTGCCTGCTCGATCGCCTGAGCGGCGTCGCCGGCGATCCCGGCGAGCACTTCGAGATCCGACTGGTCGAATCGGCTGCGAGGGTCCCGGGAATCGACATGCACCACGCCGAGCACGTCTCGCTCGCCGCGGACCACGGGAACACACATCACCGACCGAATTTGGCAGTCGATGATGCTGTGGCTCGCGTCGAACCGGCTGTCGGAGAGTGCGTCGGCCGACAGGACGGCCCGCCTCGTCTTCACCACGTTGTCGAGCAGCGACAGACTCAGCCGCAGCGGCCCTGGCTCGGGCTTGCCCTTGATCCGGCTGGCGCGGAGCACGAGCCGCTTCGATTTCGGATCGGAGAGCAGCACGAAGCCCCGCTCCGCCTGCGGAAAGATTCCGAACAGGCCGTCGAGCATCCTCGGCAGCACCTCGTCGAGCGACAGCGAACTCCCAAGCGCCCGATGCAATCCGACCACGGCCCGCAGCTGGGCTTCCGATTTCAGCCCGGCCGACGCATCGATGGACAGGCCGTGCATATCGACCTGCGACAGGATCTGGGAGCCTGGGCCGGTGTCCTCGGACACGTCCTCGAGATCGACGTGCTGCGTCGCCATCACGGCCGACAGCGGCTCGTGCCCGGCGTGGAAGAGGAGCCGTCGGTCGTAGATCGTCACCTCATCTCCGTCGTCGAGGGTGCGACGGCCGGTCAGCCGATCGCCGTTGATGAAGGTGCCGTTGCGACTCTGCAAATCCTCGACGAAGACAGCGTTGTCATCGACGATGATGGCGGCGTGCTGGCGGCTCACCGAGGATTCATCGATGACGAGATCACAGCCGGGATGCCGGCCGATGGTCGTCCGGCCGACGGCCAGCGTGATCCGCTCCCCGGAGCGATTGCCGGAAAGAAAAACAAGTTCTGCCACCGCCACGACACCTCCAACGATCCACCAGGCCACCCGCGGGGATTCTTCGGGCGCGATTGCCCGTCCCGCGGACTCACGGTACTCTCTTGACGTCGCACTTCGCCCGTTTGGGGAATGGTGTAACGGTAGCACGACTGGCTCTGAACCAGTTAGTCTAGGTTCGAATCCTAGTTCCCCAGTCTTTATCTCTCACGCGCCGAGGGGCTTGCCTCGGCAGTATCTCTCACGCGCCGAGGGGCTTGGCTCGGCAGGATGCCGTGGATATGCGTGTCGCTAGTGCCAACGGCGGAGCCAGCCGCGGCGCCAGAAAAGCACCACCATTCCGATCGTCGTGGCCACCATCATCCCGACCGCCACGAGCGATCCGTAGCGGAAGTTCAACAGCGGCATATTCCATGGAGAAGCCGTGTTGAAATTCATGCCGTAGTAGCCCGTGATGAAGGTGAGCGGCATGAAGATCGTCGCGATGACCGTGAGCACCTTCATCACGTCGTTCATCCGATTGTTGATGCTCGCCAGGTAGATGTCGCGAAGGTCGCTGCCAATCTCGCGATAGCCCTCGGTGAGATCGAGCAGTTCCATCGTGTGGTCGTAGCTGTCGCGAAAATGTTGACGGGCATGGTCGCCCACGAAGACGGTCGACTCCCTTCCGAGGGCATGCAGCACATCGCGCGTCGGCCACAGCGCGCGACGCAGGGCCATCAGGTCGGTGCGCACGTCGTGGATCTTCCCGAGAAGGTCGCGTGTGGGATTGTCGAGCGCCTCCTCTTCGATCGCCTCGAGACGGTCTCCGAACTGCTCCAGGACCGGGAAATACCCGTCGATCACGGCATCGAGCAACAAAGCGCACAGGTGGTCGGCACCAAGCTGTCCCAGTCGCGTGCGACCATGACGGATCCGCTCTCGCACGCTCGCGAAACCATCCGGCACGGTCCTGTCGTGAAACGTGATGACGTAGCGATCCCCGAGAAAGATCGCCATCGGATCGGTGATGATCGATTCCCCGTCGAAGCGGGCCATGCGCGTCGCGATCAGCAGCTGGTGGCCGAACACCTCGACCTTGGGCCGCTCGTCGGGGGTCACGGCGTCCTCGAGGGCAAGGTCGCCAATCTCGAACACCTCGCCTACGGCGTGAATCATCGCGGCATCGCCGAAGCCGTCGACATCGAGCCAGACCACCGGCCACCGCTCGCGGGCGATCGTCAACTCCTGTGGCGATGCCACCATCGACTCATGCGAACTGGCCCCGTCACAGGCCATGATCCGGAGCACGGTCGGCTGGCCCGAAGGCCACGCTTCGGACATACCTCCCATAGACTCGGAAGCGGCCCGTCGCGACGGACGACGACGGCGGCGGTGCCTGCGGGCTGCCACGGGCAGACTCCACGAAATTTCCGGGGGGAACGACCCGCCAACGATAACGGCATGCGTTCTGCGGGTCGACCGGGGCCTACAGGCAGGCCAGGAACGGCGCAACAGGGTATTCTCGGGGCATGGAGCGAGGGCAGCAAAAATCCCCGATCGGCGAGGCCATGGCGTGGGTGTCCCGCATCATGGCAATCGGATTGACCATGTTCCTACCGAGCGTGGCTGGTTCATGGCTGGACGCTCGACTCGGCACCTCGATCCTGGCCCCCCTCGGCCTCGTGGCAGGGGTCGCGGTTGCCATTCTTTCGTTGGCGCGCCTGAAAAAATCCGGCCATCACGAGGGGCCGTGATGGAAAACAATCATAGAGGTGGTGGCTTTTCGGCTTCGGGTCTTCTGTTCCCAATGGGGGCTTTGAGTGCGGCCATTGCGGTCGCTCTCGCCATCGGCCCTGCTTCGGTGGTCCAGCTCCAGGCGATCGCATTCGCGGCAGCCGTGTGCGCCGTGGGAATCGTCACCGCCTGGGCCTTGAAAATCCGCCGCGTGACGACGCCGGCGGCCCGTGTTTCCAGTTCCCTCGCCGCGATGGCCATGCGGATTTTCCCGGCACTTGCCGCGCTTGGATGGTTGCAGTCGGCAGGCGACGGGCTTCGCTCCGCGGGTGCTTCGAAGTATCTGGTGGCTTTCTACCTCGCAGGGCTTGCCGCGGACGTCATTCGAGTGGCCTCCCAAGGCCAACAAGGGCCCCGCGGCCGCCCCGGCGACGAAGCGATTTGACGATCTGGGCCGCATGCAGCAAACTCTCGACCTCGCCCGCCAACCACGAATTCCACGATGTCAGACCACAATCCGATCTACCATCTCAAGGACGCCTACTTCTTCGAGGTGCCAAAGGCGTTCTGGCGGCACGACTGGCAGCGTCTCGACAATGTGCCTCAATTCCTGCGAGATGGTCGGCCCGACATCACCGACGTCGCCGAATTCAACCGCGCGATGGACGGCAAGATCCTGATTCCGCAGCCGTTCGGCACGCTGGACAGCCTCTACGAGAAAAAGTCCGGGTTCTGCATTTCCAAATACATGATCCTGGAACTGGTGCTCGGTGGAATCCTGCTGCTCGTGTTCTCGCGACTGGCCAAACGTCTTCAGTCGGGAGAACCGGCGAAGGGAGCCTTTGCGAACCTCTTCGAGTCGATGATCCTCTTCGTCAGGGATCAGATCGCGAGGCCCGCCATCGACAGCCACGATCACGGACACGACGATCATGGCCATCACGACGAGGGGCACGATCACGATGGGCATGGATCGGCATCGCTCGCAGGTGCGGGCGGCCCCGCCGTCACGATCCATCGTGAGCTGCACGATGGCGACCGATTCGTCCCGCTCCTGCTCACGCTTTTTTTCTTCGTCCTCGGCTGCAACCTTCTGGGCATGGTTCCCTGGGCCGGGTCACCGACGGCTTCCTTTTCGGTGACGCTCGCGCTTGCAGGCGTCACGTTCCTCACGGTCGTGGTGGCCGGCATGCTCAAGTTCGGCTTCCTCGGATTCTTCAAGAACCAGGTGCCATCGATGGATCTGCCCCTGCCGCTTGCGATCCTGCTCAAGCCGATGATCTTTGCGATCGAAATGCTCGGTCTGTGCATCAAGCATCTCATCCTCGCGGTGCGTCTCCTCGCCAACATGGTGGCCGGCCACCTCGTTCTGCTCGGCATCATGGGGCTGATCTCGGCGGCCGCCAGTTACTCCATGGGACTGTGGGCGACCGTCACCGGCATCAGCGTCGTGAGCTGCACGCTCTTCAGTGTGCTCGAACTGTTCGTCGCCTTCCTTCAGGCGTACATTTTCACCTTTCTGTCGGCCCTGTTCATCGGAGCCGCCGTCCACCAGCACTGACCCTGTTGGGATCTGAAAATCGAGATTCAAGGCATGCCCTCTACCCATCCTCGGCGAAATCGTTAGAACAACGCCGCGGCGTTCCGATCCGTCGACACCCACTGAAAACCGTTCGTTACTACGTTTCAACCGTCTCCGGGCATCTGTCCGGTTCCCCTTTGCAAGGAGTTTGATTGATGATTCGTTCGCTGTTCTCGACCCGCACTCTCGTCAGCATGGCCGTGGTCGCCCTCATGGTTGTTTGTTCCGACGTGGCCAGCGCCCAAGACGGCACCGGCCGCTCGCTGATCGATCTCACGTCATACTTCGGCGTCGGGCTCGTGGTAATCGGCGCCGCGTTCGGGATCAGCCGACTCGCCGCATCGGCCTATGAAGGCATGTCCCGGCAGCCGGAGGTGGCAGGCAGCATTCAGACGGCCATGATCATCGCCGCCGCACTCATCGAAGGCTTCACGTTCTACGCGCTGTTCATCTGCTCGCAGAAGTAAGCCCGTTGCCTGGCGGAACGCAGTTCGGCGTTCTTCCGGGCCAACTGCCCCAGCGAAGGGTCGGGTGGAGATCCCTCCCGCCCCTTTGCCGGGCAGAACGTTCATTTTGAAGTTGTCCCGTATGGTGGCGGGCAGACCGCTTGGGGTCACCGCGCCACCCAGTGTTGCCAAACGAAAACAAGCCCTCGTCCGATCGTCCGGAGCACACTCTCGTGATACCCGCTCAAGCGATGCGTTGCTCGTGTCTTGCCCTGGCCATGGCACTCGGTGTTCTGGTGCTTTCAACGACCGACCTGATCGCGGCCGCTGACGACCATGGCCATTCCACCGAGATCGGCCACAACGTGCCGACTGGGGTCAGCCAAAGCGCCTTCGAGAGCCCCGCCTGGTTCCAGACCGACCTTGCCGTGTGGTCATTCGCCGTCTTTCTCGTGCTCCTGGCGTTGCTGACGAAGTTCGCCTGGAGGCCGATCATGCAAGGCCTCGAGAAGCGGGAGGAGGGGATCGCCCGCCAGATCGCGGAAACGAAGGCGGCCAACGAGGAGGCGAAGCGGATGCTGGCCTCCTACGAGCGGCGATTAGCGGAGGCCTCCGAGGAGGTTCGCGGCATGCTGGAAGAGGCCCGTCGGGATGCCGAGAGCACGAAGCAGTCGATTGTCGCAGAGGCCCGAAAGGCCGCCGAGGACGAACGGACACGGGCAACACACGAGATCAAACTCGCCAAGGACGACGCCCTCTCGCAGATCGCCGAGAAGGCCGGCCATCTGGCGGTCGAGGTCGCCGGCAAATTCCTTCGGGAAAAACTCGGAACGGATGATCAGTCGCGTCTTGTCCGTGACTCGATCGCCAGCCTTTCGAGCCGCCCGAGCGTCAACTGAGCCAACGAGGCAGCCCACCCGATGTCCCGATCGACCTCCGCCAGCCCGTCCGCCGGTGCCCAGATCGACATCGCGTCGGACCGCGTGGCCAAGGTTTATGCGCAGGCCATCGTGGAGGCGGCCGACGCGGCGACGTGCGTTGACGCCGTTCTCGGTGAACTCGCGACGCTCGCCCGCGAGGTGTTGCCGAATGTTCCGGAGGCACAGGCCGTCTTCGCATCACCGAAGGTGCCACCCGAGGAGAAGGCGGCGCTGATCGATCGAATCGGCAAAGGCCGACTGACCCCAACCACTGTCAACGCCCTCCACGTGCTCGCCCGGCACGGCCGACTTGGAATCCTCGCGGCCGTTACGGCCGCCGCCGAGCGGCTCGTCGATGAACGGGCTGGGCGACGCCAGGCAACCTTCACCACGGCGGTCGCCATCGACGCCGCGGAACAGGCGAGGATCGTCGCCGACGTCGAGAAGGCCTTGAACGCTCGATTGACCCCCGCCTTCGTCGTCGATCCCGGGATCATCGGCGGTCTCGTCGTCCGCATCGGCGACACCATTTACGACCAGTCGGTCGCCACCGGGCTCACCCGGCTCGGCGAACGTCTCCACACTCGAAACATCCACGCCATTCAAACCGGGGAGTACTCATGGCACAGTTGACCGACGAAATCGCATCCGTTCTCCGCGAGGAGATTTCCCGTTATCAGTCGGGCATCGATGTCCGCGAGGTGGGCCGCGTGCTCGAAGTGGGCGACGGCATCGCCCGAGTTTGGGGCCTCTCCGGTGTGATGTCGGGCGAAATGGTCGAGTTTGCCGGCGGCATCACCGGCCTGGCGTTCAACCTCGAGGAAAACTCGGTGGGCGTCATCATCCTCGGTGACTACCTCAAGGTGACCGAGGGCGACGAGGTGAAGAGCACGGGCCGGCTGCTCAGCGTGCCGGTGGGCGACGCCGTGATCGGCCGTGTGCTCGATCCGCTCGGCAACCCGCTCGACGGCAAGGGCCCCGTGGTGACCGAGCTCCGCCGCCCCGTCGAGACCCTGGCCCCCGGCGTGGCCGAGCGGTCCCCGGTTCGCGAGCCCCTTCAGACGGGCATCAAGGCGGTCGATGCGATGACGCCGATCGGACGCGGCCAACGCGAATTGATCATCGGCGACCGCAAGACGGGCAAGACCGCTATCGGCATCGATGCGATCATCAACCAGAAGAACAGCGGCGTGAAGTGCTTCTACGTCGCCGTCGGCCAGAAGGATTCATCGGTCGCCGTGGCCATCGACACGCTGCGGAAGCACGGCGCGATGGACTATACGACGATCATCGTCGCCGGCGCCAGCACGGCCGCACCGCTGCAGTACATCGCTCCCTACTCGGGCACCGCGATGGCCGAGCACTTCATGTACAACGGCCAGCACGCCCTGATCGTCTATGACGATCTGTCGAAGCAGGCCACCGCCTACCGCCAACTCTCGTTGCTCATGCGGCGTCCGCCGGGCCGCGAGGCCTATCCGGGCGACGTGTTCTACGCCCATAGCCGTCTTCTCGAGCGATCGGCGAAGCTCTCGAAAGAGCTCGGCGGCGGATCGCTCACCTCGCTGCCGATCATCGAGACGCTCGAGGGCGAGGTGTCGGCCTACATCCCGACGAACGTGATCTCGATCACGGACGGACAGATCTACCTGCAGCCCGACCTCTTCTTCGCGGGCCAGCGGCCCGCCATGAACGCCGGCATCTCGGTCTCTCGCGTGGGTGGTGCCGCTCAAACCAAGGCCATGAAGAAAGTGGCCGGCGGTCTGCGGCTCGACCTGGCGTCCTTCCGCGAACTGGAGGCCTTCGCCCAGCTTGGCACCGACCTCGATGCCGCGACCCAGCAGCGGCTCGACCGTGGCTACCGGATGGTCGAGCTGCTCAAGCAGGGCCAATACGCCCCGATGGACGTGGTCGATCAGGTGTTGAGCATCTATGCCGGCACACGCGGTCACCTCGACGAAGTCAAACGCGAGGAGGTGGCCGACTGGGAAAAGGGCTTCCTGACGTTCGTTCGCGATCAGGTGCCGGAATTGCGCCGTCGGATCGAGGAATCGAAGGAACTCGACGCGGAGAGCGAGCGGCAGCTCGAGGCCGCGATTGCCGAGTACAAGCGGCAACGGGCGGCGTCGGGGAGCGAGTCGCGGAAACTTGCCGGGGCTCGATAGCCGGGAATCCAGGAACCAGGTTCGAATCAGGCACGCCGCAGGTCGCACACGATGGCAAAAGCCAGGGCACTCGATCGACGCCGGAAGTCCGTCAGGAACATCCGAAAGATCACGCGCACGATGGAACTCATCGCCACGGCACGATTCAAGAAGGCGATGGACCGGTCGGTCGCGGCGCGGGACTACACGAAACACCTCGCGAAGATTCTCGAGAACATCGCCAGCGTCGGGGCCGAGGTGGCCCACCCGCTGCTGGAGATCCGCCCGACGAAGCGTGCGGCGGTGCTCGTGCTCACCGGGAACCGCGGCCTATGCGGCGGCTACAACTCCAACGTGGTGCGGCAATCCGTGGCCCTTCTGGGCCAATGGAGGAGCGAGCAGGTGCCCGCCCATGTCAGCGTCTCGGGGAAGAGGGGCATCTCGGCGCTGCGGTTCCGTGGCGTGGACATCGCGGAGCAGTTCACCAGCTTCGAGGACAAGCCCGAGTTCGCGGCGGTCGCGCCGATCGGTCGGTCCTATCTGGAAGCCTATTCCACGGGTGCGATCGATCGCCTCGACGTCGTCTACACCAAGTTCGACTCGATCGCGAAGCAGCAGGCCGTCACGGAGACGCTGCTTCCGTTGGCGGCTCCCGCGAGCGAAGGCCCCGCGAGCCGCCCCGCCAAACTCGCCTCGGACGAGTACGACTTCTATCCCTCGGCCGAGAGCATTCTCGAAGAGATCCTCCCGGCGAGCTTTCTCTCACGGCTCTTCAAGTGCTTCCTCGACGCGGCCGTGAGCGAGCAGGTGGCCCGTATGGTGGCCATGAAGGCCGCCACGGAAAACGCCGGCGGACTGATCAAGAGCCTCTCGCGACAGTACAACCGGGCCCGTCAGTCGCAGATCACCGGTGAAATCATGGAAATTCTCGGCGGTGTCGAGGCCCTCAAGAAATAGTTGGATTCCCCTAGCAAAGGCTGAAGAGACATGGCAAACGGCAGCATCACCCAGGTCATCGGCTCCACCTTCGACGTGGAGTTCCCCGAAAACTCGATCCCGGCGATCTACAACGCCGTCCGCGTGGACAGTGCGAAGAAGGGCGTGGAACTCCGTCTCGTCGGAGAGGTGCAGCAGCATCTCGGCGGCGGCAAGGTCCGCTGCGTCGCCCTCGGCTCGACCGACGGTCTGACCCGCGGCGCCGAGGTGGTGGATACGGGGGCGCCGCTCTCGGTGCCGGTCGGCAAGGCGACGCTCGGCCGCGTCTTCAACCTGCTCGGCGAGCCGATCGACAACCGGGGCGCGGTCGAAACCCAGGAACGGTGGCCGATCCACCGCGATCCGCCGCCGGTCACCCAGCTCTCCACGAAGACCGAACTCTTCGAGACGGGCATCAAGGTGATCGACCTGCTCACGCCGTTCGTCCGAGGCGGCAAGGCGGGCCTCTTCGGTGGTGCCGGCCTGGGGAAGACGGTGATCCTGACGGAACTCATCGCCCGGATCGCATCCGCCCACGGCGGCTACTCCGTATTCGCCGGCGTCGGCGAGCGGACCCGCGAGGGAACCGACCTTTGGCTCGAGATGCAGGAGGCCAAGATCGGCGACACCGGCCGGAGTGTCATCGAGCAGACGTGCATGGTCTTCGGCCAGATGAACGAGCCGCCGGGAGCCCGCCTCCGCGTGGCGCTCTCCGCGCTCACCATGGCCGAGTACTTCCGCGACACGACCGGCGCCGACACGCTGCTCTTCGTGGACAACATCTTCCGGTTCTCCCAGGCGGGCAGCGAGGTGAGCGCCCTCCTGGGCCGCATGCCGAGCGCCGTGGGCTACCAGCCCACGCTCGCCACGGAAATGGGAGCGTTGCAGGAGCGGATCACCTCCACCTCGAAGGGCGCGATCACGAGCGTGCAGGCGGTCTACGTGCCGGCCGACGACCCGACCGACCCGGCGCCCGCGACGGCGTTCGGAAACCTCGACGCCTTCCTCTATCTCGAACGATCGATCTCGGAGAAGGGCATCTATCCGGCCGTCGATCCACTCGCCTCGTCGAGCCGCATCCTCGACCCGCAGTACGTCGGCGAGCGACACTACAAGATCGCCCGACGCGTCCAGCGGACCCTGCAGCGGTACCGCGAACTGCAGGACATCATCGCGATCCTCGGCGTCGATGAACTTTCCGAGGAGGACAAACTCGTCGTGCACCGGGCTCGGCGCATGGAGCGTTTCCTCTCGCAGCCGTTCCTCGTGGCCGAGGTGTTCACCGGGAAGCCGGGTGAGATCACGAGCCTGGCCGATACGATCCGCTCCTTCGAGGAGATCGCCGACGGCAAGTGGGATCATCTGCCCGAGCAGGCCTTCATGTACGTCGGCCCGATCGAGCAGGCTGAGGAGCAGGCGAAGAAGATGGCGGCGAAGGCCTGATCCCACGTTCGAGAGGACTTCTCCCATGGCAGACTCGAAGCAGTCCGGCACCGTTCGATGCGTCATCGTGACGCCGGAGGCCACGGTCTTCGACGCGCATGCCCGGTTCGTGACCCTGCCGCTCTTCGACGGTGAGCGGGGCGTGGCGCGAGGCCATGCGCCCTTCATCGGGCGACTCGGGGCGGGCGAAGTGCGGATCTCGGGCGAGAAGGGGGAGGCCACCGATGCCGTCCGCCGCACCTTCGTGGAGGGTGGATTCGTCGAGGTGGGGCACGACTCGGTGACGGTGATCACGCAGCGGGCGATCCCCGGTGAGAAACTGAGCCTTGCCGAGGCCAGGGCTGGCCTCGAAAAACTCAAGGCCGAGGCCGCGACCGGCGATGAGGCGATCGCCGCCAAGATCGAGGCGGAAGCGACCGCACGGGCTCTTGTGCGGGCGGCCGAGCGACGCGGATAATGACGGGGTGAAGGCACCTCGCATCGGCGTGTTTCTACGGGCGGTCATCCTCCTTGTGCTGGGGAGTCCGGCTGCCGCACAGGAGCGTCCTGTCGCGTTCGTGGGCGCCGAGGTGATTCCGATCTCCGGTCCCGCGATCCCATCCGGGGCCGTGGTGATGCACGGGGGCAGGATCGTGGCGGTCGGTCCGGCTGCGACGACGGCCATCCCGCCTACCGCTGAACGGATCGACTCCACGGGCAAGGTGATCATGCCCGGCCTCGTCGATACCCACAGCCACGTCGGCGGGGGCAGGGGTGGCGACGGCAGCGGACCGTTGCAGCCAGACGTGCGAATCCTCGACTCGATCAATGTCCGCGACGCCGGCTTCCGGAAATGCCGGGCCGGCGGACTGACCACGCTCAACATCATGCCCGGATCGGGCCATCTGGCGAGCGGCCAGACCGTCTACGTAAAACTGCGGCCGGCCAACACGATCGACGACATCCTCTATCGCGACGCCACAGGGGCGGTCCTCGGCGGACTGAAGATGGCCAACGGCACCAATTCCCAGCAGGATCCACCGTTCCCCGGCACACGCGGCAAATCGGCGGCGCTCGTCCGGCAGAAGTTCATCAAGGCACGCGAGTATCGAGACAAGTTCGTGCAGGCGGCGGGCAACCGCGAGAAGCAGCCCGATCGCGACCTCGAATTGGAGGCGATCGTCGACGTGCTCGAGGGACGGAAGATCGTCCACCATCATGCTCACCGAGCCGACGACATCATGACCGTGCTGCGGCTTCGGGATGAATTCGGCTTCACGGTCGTCCTGCACCATGCCAGCGAGGCCTGGAAGGTCGCCCATGAGATCGCGAAATCGGGCGTCGGCTGCTCCGTGATCGTGCTCGACAGCCCCGGCGGCAAGATCGAGACGATCGATTTTTCTCTCATGACGGGGGCGGTGCTCGAGAAGGCGGGGGTGGCCTGCGCGTTCCATACCGACGACCCCGTCACCGATTCCAGGCTCTTCCTGCGGACGGCCGCCCTCGGCGTGCGTGCGGGCATGTCGCGAGAGAAGGCGCTCGAGGCCCTGACGCTCGCCGGGGCGCGGATGCTCGACCTGGATGCCCGAATCGGCTCGCTCGAGCCGGGCAAGGATGCCGACCTGATCATCCTGTCGGCCGACCCGTTGAGCGTTCACGCGAAGGTGCTGCAGACCTTCGTCGAGGGCAGGAAGGTCTTCGATCGCGACGACCCCGACGACCGGCTCTTCGCCGTGGGCGGCTACGGTGCCAGCCGCGATCAGGAGGCCGAGAGCTGCTGCATGGCGACGCGGGCGGAGGCGAAACGATGATCACGACACGAATCGCCCGCTGGGCCCGTCCACTGACCGCCGCGGCATGCGCAGCCATCGCCGCGTGGCAGGCGAATGGCGCCGGGGCAGTGGATGGAACCATCGCCATCCGCGGCGACACCGTGCACACGATGGCCGGTCCGGCGATCACCGACGGCGTGGTGCTCATCGAGGCGGGTCGAATCCGACAGGTGGGCCCGGCGGCCGAGGTGCCCATTCCGGAGGGAATGAGGCTGCTTCGTGGCGCGGTCGTCACCCCGGGTCTCGTCGATGCCCATACCGTCGTGGGGCTGAGCGGCTCCTTGAACCAGCCCCAGGATCAGGACCAACTCGACACGGTCGATCCCATGCAGCCCGAGCTCCGCGCCATCGACGCCTACAACCCGCAGGAACGGCTGATCGAGTGGGTCCGGGGCTTCGGCGTCACCACGATCCATACCGGCCACGCGCCCGGCGCCCTGATCTCCGGACAGACCATGATCGCGAAGACCAGGGGCCAAACAGCCGACGAGGCCGTCCTCAAACCGGTCGCCATGGTGGCGGTGACGCTCGGCGACGACGCCCGCCCCAAGGGGGACGGCGCCGACAAAAAATCTCCCGGCACTCGCAGCAAGGCCGTGGCGATGCTCCGCGGGGAGCTGGTCAAGGCGCAGGAATACCTCCGCAAGCGGTCGCTCACGGACGAATCCAAGCGGCCCGACAAGGATCTTCGGCTCGAGTCGCTCGCCAAGGTTCTCGCCCGAGAATGGCCCCTCGTGATCACCGCCGACCGAGCCGCCGACATCGCCTCGGCCCTCCGCATCGCCGATGAATTCAATCTCCGGATCGTGCTCGACTCGGCGGCGGAGGCCTACCTGCTCACCGACCGCATCAAGGCGGCCGGCGTGTCCGTCATCGCGCACCCCACGATGCGGCGGGCAGGCGCCGGCGAAACCGAAAACCTGAGCTTCGAGACGGCGGCGACGCTCCGGAAGGCGGGCATTCCCGTCGCCCTGCAGAGCGGCTACGAGGGCTACGTGCCCAAGACCCGCGTGGCACTCTTCGAGGCCGCCCTCGCGGCGGCCCATGGCCTCTCATTCGACGAGGCCTGGGCGACGATCACGATCGACGCGGCACGGATCATCGGGGTGGCGGCTCGCGTCGGGTCGCTCGCAGTCGGCAAGGACGGCGACGTTGCGATCTTCGACGGCGACCCCTTCGAATACACGACGCACTGCATCGGCGTGGTGATCGACGGCACGGTCATGAGCGACCAGCCGCGGTAGGCTGCCCAGAGTGCTGAAGCCGGCTTCGGGTGACCCGTACCCCGTCGCCGGACGTTCGCTTCAGGCATCCATGCCTTTCGCTCACTCGATGCTGGCTGCGCTCCGCCATCGTGGCTGCGCTGGCCAGCAACGCCGGCTCCCGGGGCACGGGTCACCCGAAGCCTCGCTCAACGGTCGCTCTGCAGACGGGGGAGGCACGGGGCTGCCTGTGCCCTCTCGCGGGCTATGGGAGCGAGCGAAGGCCGGATGCCGAAGCGAAGCGTACATGCAGTGAGCGAAGGACAGGATGTCCGTAGCGAACGTCCGACGAGAGGGCTCAGGCAGCCCCGTGCCGGGCCATACCATCCACCAGCTGCGCCGTCAGATCTGGTAGTCGAAGTCCGGGGTGGGCGCCTCGCCACGCATGCGGAGCTTCGGCTTTTCGAGGACGACGGTCGTGTGCGGGTCGATCGACCGGGTGAGCCAGACGTTACTGCCGATTACCGAGTGGTGGCCGATCCGTGTCGCGCCGCCGAGAACGGTGGCGTTGGCGTAGATCACCACGAAATCCTCGATCGTCGGATGCCGCTTCGTGCCACGGACGAGATTGCCGTCGCCGTCGGTCTGGAAGGAGACGGCGCCGAGCGTGACGCCCTGGTACAGCTTGACGTGGCTGCCGATTTCGCAGGTCTCGCCGATGACCACGCCGGTTCCGTGATCGATGAAGAAGTGGTCGCCGATCGTCGCACCGGGATGGATGTCGATGCCCGTCCGCGAGTGGGCCCACTCCGCCATCATCCGTGGAATGAGGGGTACACCGAGCGAGTGGAGCAGGTGGGCCAGCCGGTGGATCGTGACCGCCTCGAGCCCCGGATAGCAGAAGATCACCTCGTCGAGCGTGCGAACGGCCGGGTCGCCGTCGTAGGCGGCCTGGACATCGGTCGCCAAAACCCTTCGCACGTCGGGGATCCGCTCCAGGAATTCGACGGCCTTCGCCTGACCGAGGGCCTCGAAGTCTCCCTCCTCGACGCAGTGCTGCGCGGCGTCGGACATCGCCGACGGACCCATGGCATGCCCTGCCGCCTGCCGCGCCGAAACGTCGTGCCGCAGGGCACGGCCGATCTGCGTCGTCAGTTTGTCGTGGAGTCCATCGACGAGGTCACCCACGTGGTAGGTGACGTTGCCCATGTGGAGGTTTTCGCGCCGACGATACCCAGGATAGAGGATCTCCTTGAGATCCTCGCAGATGGAGATGATCGACTCGTTGTTGGGCAGCGGGCAGTGGCCGAGGTAGTGGATCGTCGGGACGTCGTGGTAGGTCTGCACGATCCGCCGCGTCAGTTCTGGAAGCTGCTCCTTGATGCGAACGTCGGTAGCCATGGATTTGATCGTAGGGGGGCTTCGCGGCCCCGTGCAAACCGTGCGACCGGGCGCCTTGTAGCGGTCGGCGGGGAACGGGATGGAAATTGAGGGTTCTTGGCGGCATGGCGCGAAACCAAGGGATATCGCCACACACTCGGAAAGCGGGGCAGACTCTTCCGGCACGGTCCCAGGGGGCTCACGAGGCGGCGACTGGCCGATCATCAGCCGCCTCGAGCGCCTGCCCCAGCGTCACCGCCCCGTCGTAGAGGGCGCGGCCGACGATGCAACCGGCGGCCCCGGCAACGGCGACCGCGCGAATGTCGTCCGCCGACGAGATCCCGCCCGATGCGACCACGGGCACGCGGACGGCCCTGAGCATGTCGGTGAGCGCCGGGAGGTTGGGGCCGGCCATCATGCCATCCTTGGCGATGTCGGTGTAGACGATGGCGGCCAGCGGGAGGTGCTCGTGCCGTCGGGCTACATCGATGGCCGTGAGCCTGCTGGTTTCGATCCAGCCCCGTGTCGCCACGAGGCCGTCTCGTGCGTCGAGTCCGAGCACGATTCGCCCAGGCAGATCGTCGGCCAGTTGCTCGAGCAGGTCGGGCTGCTCGATTGCCACGCTCCCCACCACCAATCGCTGCACACCGGCAGCCGCATAGGCACGGGCGGTCTCGAGGGACCGGATACCTCCGCCGAGTTGGCATGGGACTCCGGCCGCACGCACCATTCGTCCGATCAGATCGGCCTGAAGCGGCAGTCCCGACTTGGCACCGTCGAGGTCCACTACATGGAGACGACGGGCCCCCCCGGCAACGAACCGTCGGACGACTGAGACCGGATCGTCGTCGAAGACGGTTTCGCGGGCGTAGTCGCCCTGCATCAGGCGCACACACTTTCCGCCACGCAGATCGATCGCCGGCCAAAGTTCCATCGGGAGTGCTCCTGCGAGTCAGTTTCGTCCGCTTTCAGACGGAACCATGGACAAACAACGTGAGATGCAACGACATCAGCCCGCCTGCAGAAAAGCCTGTAGCAACCGCATGCCGGCCTCTTGGCTCTTTTCCGGATGGAACTGGGTGGCGAACAGCCGTCCCCGCGACACAGCCGAGCAGAACGGCCCTGCATAGTCGGTGACCGCCGCGACTACCGACTCGTCGGCAGGGCGGGCGACATAGGAGTGGACGAAATAGAACCAATCGTCGTCGGCCACGCCTGCAGGCCTCGTGGCCCCCTTCCACGAGACCGTGTTCCAACCCATGTGCGGCACCTTCGTGCCGGCCGGCACCTGGAAACGCACCACCTCGCCTTGCAGCACGCCCAAGCCGTCGTGCCGCCCTCCCTCCCAGCCGGTCGTGAAGAGGAGCTGCAGGCCCATGCAGATGCCGAGGAATGGCCGGTCGGCCCGGAGGTGGGCCTGGATCGGCTCCACGAGGTTCCGAGCGCGAAGCGCCTGCATGGCGTCGCCAAACGCCCCGACACCGGGAAGGACGAGCCTCGGAGCGACGGCAACGACATTGGCATCGGCCGTGATCGATGCCTCGACACCAAGACGCTCGAACGATTTCTGGACGCTGCGGAGGTTGCCGCTGCCGTAGTCGACGATCGTGACCATGCGTCGAGTGTAGGTCGAGGGGGCCGAAACACAACGGCTCCCCGCTGCTCACGGCGCCGCAGGCTGCCATGCTGCCCGGGTCGCGGCGGTCGCCCCCCCGGCCGCACCGAGCGGCGAACGGGCGGCAGGATGCTCGGCCCCGGAACCAGAACGTTCCGGATAGATCACCAATTCGATCCGCCGATTTCTCGACCGTCCTGCAGCCGTGGCGTTGGACACGGCGGGATGGTTCGCCCCATGCGCGACGATGAAGAGCTGCCCCTGGCCGAGGGGCGTACGACTGGTGAAAAAATCGAAGACCGACGTCGCCCGTGCCGCCGTCAACTCGTGCGGTGACGTCCACGACGTGTCGGCCATGGGCTCGGTATCGAGATGCCCCTCGATGCCGATGAAATGGCCGGGATAGACCCGTTCGATCTCCTCGGCGGCCTGCGTGAGGATGGCCGCGCCACCGGGCAATAGGTTTGCCTTGCCCGGCTCAAAAAGCTTGTCGGCCGGAACCTCGATCCTCACCACGCCGCCGTCGAATCGCTTCTCGAGCCCGGGCAACGACAGCTGTCCGACCGTCGATTCCATGACGACCGGCGGCGTGGCATCCACGCTCGCCACGACGGGAGCCGTGGGCCGTGCGGTCGATCGCTCCTGGGCCAGTTGGGTCGAGGTGCTCGCAAGCTGCTCCCGCAGCGCGGCGATCTCGTCTTGCATCACCTGCGATTCCTGGCGGCTCCGCGAGAGCGCCACTTCGAGGTCACGGCTGTCGAGACTGGAGTAGGAGGGCATCGCGGGCCCGGGCACGGCCGACGGCGGTTGGTGGAGGGTATGGGCCGGCGCCGCGACGCCGGGGGGGGGCTCGAGGCTGATCGGCCCGGCCTGCGGCCTCTTGAATGGGTTGCCAGTGCAGCCCGTCGCCACGGCGAGCACGGCGACGACGGTGACCAGCAGACGGCTCGGCATGCTCCCGCTCCGAGATCAGAAACCGGAATGAAGGGCGGGGGATCGTAGAAAACCGGCCACCCCCGCACAAGGCCCAGACACGGCCGATCGGATGGCCAAAAACCCTCGTTGTGGGCTTTCATGCCGTCCCCGAGCCGTCGTCCCGGACCCACTGCCATACCGCCAGCGCGACGGCCGTCAGCACCACGACGATCACGAGCACGATCGCCAAGAGCAGCGGATCGGCGAATGCCTCGTGCACCCGCTCCCACAATGGCCGCCAGGCGACGACCACCAACACCGCCGCCAAGCAGAGGCTCGGGCCGTAGGGAAGTTCGTTGTCGCGGTGGAGGACGAGACCGATCAGCCCGTGCGTCAGGCCGATGAACGTGGCCATGAAGAAGATGAGAACCGACGGCTGCCATCCGAGCCAGGCACCGATCATCGCCATCAGCGTGACATCACCGAAACCCATCGCCTCCCGCCCCATGGCGCGGCTCGCCCCCTCGCGAATCGCCCACACGAGCCCGGCCGACACGGCCAGCCCGATGAGCGACGAACGGACCGCGTCGAACCGTTGCCCCCCGATGAACCATGCCGCCGCCAAGGCCGACAGTCCGAACACCAGGATCAGCGTGCGCGGCTCGGTGATGGGCGACGGCCGCTGACCATCCTCCGCCTCCACAAAGGGCGCGGTGCAGAAAAGCCACCAGCCACCATAGATCACCGCGACCAGAAGGCCGCCGACGACGTTCGGCGATCCTCCGAGCCAAGACGGCCCGGGGGCCGACCGCAGCCCACCAAAGGCCGCAAGGAGGTCGGGCACGACGAGAGGCGACGCGAACGATCGCTCGATTTCGAATCCGACGGGAAGGAACGGCTCGGGCAGGAGCCACGCCACGGCGAGGCCGAGAAGTACGCCTGTCACGGTGATCCAGTCGGGAATCACGCGGTGCCGCATGTCGATCCAGGTCGCGGCGGCCAGCAGGACGAACAAGACGAGATGGCTTCCCCATCGCGCAAGCAGCGCGACCGGAGCCGTCGGGAACCCAACGCCGTCGGCGGATCTGGGCGTGAGACCACCGGCATGAACCTCCCACCACCACAGCCCGACCGCCACGGCGACCCAGAGCAGGTCGGAAAGCCGCTGGAGCGGCACCGGCTCCCCCAGCCACCGCCCGACGGATGCCGTGAGCAGCCGACCGGCGACGAACCCCGCCACGGCCGCGACCAACACCCCACTCCAGCCATGGGCCAGCGATGTCCAGTCATTCATGACGACCACTCCCGTTTCAGCCACGCATCGATCGCCTCGGCGACGGCGTCCGACCCCGCGCGCGAGGTGTCGATGACATGGTCCGCACACTCCCGATAGAGCGGTTCGCGGGCGGCGATCGCCGCGGCCACCTCCTCCAACGGATCACTGCCGGAAAGCGCGGGACGTCTGGCGGCGGTGGTCGGATCGGCAGCCAGCCGGGACCGCACCACATCGACCGGGGCCGTGAGCCAGACGACCGGACGGTAGGCTTGACGCAAGACAATACGGTTCGCCGGACGGAGCACGACACCACCTCCCGTGGCCAGCACGCCGTCATACGACGACAGCTGACCAGCAAGCAGGGCCGCCTCGACATCCCGAAAGAACGGCTCGCCTCGGCCCCGGACGAGGTCAGCGATCGTGCACCCGACCTCCTCTTCGAGCACCGTGTCGGCATCCTGCCAGCCACATCCGAGCCTCGCGGCGAGGCGTTCCGCCACCGTCGATTTCCCACAGCCCCGATAGCCGATGAGCGTGATTCGCGGCATGTGCTTGCTTCCAATGGTGCACGACGTGACGCCGCGGCCTGCCGGGGATCAACCGGGTGGTTTGGCCGATGCGGTCGCCCGCTTGAGGGCCTCCCGCATCACGGCGTCCGGGGCGTCGATTCCGTGCCAGATCCTGAACTGATGCGCCGCCTGCCTGACGAACATATCGACGCCCGTCACGGTCCGGCAACCGAGCGAGCGAGCCTCCTTGATGAACAGCGTGTTCTCCGGATTGTAGACGGTGTCGAACACGGTCATGTACGGCTGAAGATGCGATTTCGGGAAGGGCGTTTCATCGACGTTGGGGTGCATGCCGATCGGCGTCGCATTGATGATGCAGTCGTGCGGAATCCGATACCGAGAGTTCCAGTCGATGGCCTTGCAGCCGACCGCCATCGCGATCGCCTGGGCCTTTTCGATCGTCCTCGAAGCGACGGTCACCTCCACCCGGCGTTCTCGGAGGCCGAACGCGAGGGCCCGTGCCGCGCCGCCGGCACCGAGAACCAGCGCGGTCCGGATGCCAAGGTCCGTCTTCAGACCCGTCGGTGCAGCGGGCACCTCGTCTTCGGCCAGTGCCGCTCGCAGGCTCTCCACCGCCGCCGTCGCGTCGGTATTGAAGGCGGCAATTCCATCGGGCCGGAACGAGAGCGTGTTGGCGGCGCCGATCGATCGCACCAGGTCGTCCTGATGCGTGGCGTGAGCGAGCACCGCCTGCTTGTGGGGGATCGTCACGCTCACGCCCGCCAGCGGCCAACGGTCGGCCGATTCGAGAAATCCGTCGAGCTGCTCGGCCGGCACGCGGAAGGGGATATAGACCGCGTCGATTCCGGCGGAGGCGATCGCCGCATTGTGCACGACGGGGCTCAGACTGTGGGCCACCGGATCGGCCACCACGCCGTAGATCTTCGTGGCGGGAGTGATCGCATCGTACCGAAAGACATCTCGCATCTGCCGCCAGCCGATCTGCCCCGGCGCGAGCACCCGCTCGTCATTGAACGTCGCGAAGGTGAAGGGGGCTCCGAAGCGGCCGGCGAGAATCCGCGACGGTGTGCCGATGTCGCCCATGCACAGTCCGATCGTGGGCACGGTAGCCGATCGGACAAGCTCCAGCATCCGCAGGTTGTCGTCCACCCGATTGGCCATGGTGGCGATCTTCACGATGTCGGCGTCGAGAGAAGCCAGTCGCCGGTGGAGCCCGACCAGATCGGTGGGCGTCTTGTGGAAGTCGTGATGGCTGATGATCCGTTTCGTCTTCCCATATCGAGGCACCTGTGCCGCGATGTCGTCCTCCAGATCGACATAGTCGGCCCCTTCGACGATCGCCGTCCGTAGCAGCAACTGCCGAGCCTCCTCGGACTGCTCCCAGCGGCCGCCGTCGGTGGCCCTCCGGCAGGTGATGATCGATTGGCATGGCCGGTCCGCCAGGAGCCGCTTCACCTGCACCGGTCCCTGGATGTAGTCCAGTCGCAGTTCCACCAAACCGACTCCCTGCTCGGCGAGGAACTTCTGCTCGGCGATGATGTGGCGGTGGCGGCCACGCCCGATTCCCACGCAGATCATGTCGCTTGGAGGCTCGCTTTCTTCATCGGGTCCGGCAGGGAATCACACGCGACGAAACTGGCGGTCGAGTTCCTGCCGCGACAGGACGAGGGAGGTCGGCCTCCCATGCGGACAATGATGTGCATCCTGCACGGCGTGTCGGTCGCGGACCAGGGCATCGACCTCTTCCTGCGACAACGGGTCGCCCGCCTTGATCGCAGCCCTGCAGGCGAGGCCGTGAAGCACCTCCTCGACGAGCATGCCGGGGCCAGCCTCGGGCGCCGCCGCCGCCAAACGATCGATCACCTCGCGAACGATCGTCGCCGCGGGCGCTCGCCCTGCAAGCACGGGCTTGGACATGACGATGACCGTGGAACCGCCGAACGGTTCCACCCGCATGCCCGCCTGCTCCAAAGCCCCCGCATGCTCGGTCACGAGTTCCAGTTCCGCGGGAGTCAGATCGACCTGCTCCGGGATGAGCAACGGCTGCACCTCGAGCCGCCCTTCGTTCACGGAGGCCTTGAGCCGCTCGAAGAGCACCCGCTCATGGAGGGCGTGCTGATCGATCACCTCGATTCCATCTTCCCGCTCCACGACGAGGTAGCGATTGTGCATCTGCACCGCCCGCTCGTCGGGATCGATCGGCGGCGCCACGGAGCCGCGGTCGGAGCCGCGGTCGGAGCCGGCTCCCGGCGGCCCGGCTTCGGCCGACGGTGCCGAGGGCCCCGCGGCCACAGAGGCTGCGGTCGTCATCGCGGAAGCGGCGCGAGGGGCAGCCGGCATCGGAAACGACGCGTTCACGAAGAGGGCCGGTGGAACGGCCGTGGTCGCCGGGGCAGCCCACGGCGGCGATGCCGCCGCCGCGACGGTGGCGGCAGGAGGCCGCAGCGACGTGCCCATGTCGCTCTCCAGGAATTTCGACCGCAACGACGACAGCACGAGCCTGTAGAGCCGTTGGGGATCGCGAAACCGAACCTCCATCTTGGCCGGATGGACGTTGACATCGACGAACTCAGGCGGGAGGTCGAACTGAAGAAACACGATCGGCTGCCGGCCTGTGAGCAGAAGCCCTCGGTAGGCCTCCTGCACGGCATGGAGGATCGACCGGTCGCGGAAGGGACGCCCCACAACGAAGAGATGCTGCAGACGGCCGCTGGCCTGGTCGTCCTCCGGGCGGCCGACGAGCCCGTTCACCCGAATATCTCCATCCTCGGCCGACACGTCGATGAGCCGCTCCGCCAATCGCGAGCCGAACAATCCACCGATCCGTTCCCGCCACGACGACGCCACCGGCAGGTCGTGGACGAGCCGTCCGTTGTGGGAGAGCGTGAAGGCGACATCGGGATGCGCCAGCGCCGTGCGGACAAACGCCTCCGAGGCATGAGACCATTCGGTTTGCGGAGCTCTGAGGAATGCGCGGCGAGCCGGCACATTGCCGAAGACCTGCCGCACCTCGACGCTGGTTCCGACGGCACACCCCTCCGGCACCACCTCTCCCGTGCGGCCGTTGTCAACCTCGAGCGAGGCGCCGCTGCCGTCGGGGGGCCGCGAGCGAATCACCAACCGCGACACCTCCGCGATGCTTGCAAGTGCCTCGCCCCGGAAGCCGAGCGTGCCGATGCGCTCCAGATCCTCGGCCGATCGGAGCTTGCTCGTCGCGTGGGGCGACACCGCCAACGGCAGGTCGTCGGGTTCGATGCCGCATCCATCATCGACCACGCGCACCAGCGTGACGCCCCCCTGATCGAGCGCCACGTCGATCCGTGTCGGTCGCGCATCGAGGGCGTTTTCAAGAAGCTCCTTGACGATGCTCGCGGGCCGTTCGACCACCTCTCCGGCGGCGATTCGGTTGACGACCGACATCGGCAGCGTGTGGATCCGTCCCATGGCCAGCATGTCGTCGCGACCGCCTCGGCGGTCACGACAACTGATACTCCTTGATCTTGCGATAGAGCGTCCGCTCCCCGATCCCGAGCATCTCGGCCGCCTGCTCGCGGTTGCCGCCAGTGAGCTTGAGCGTCTCGGTGATGAAGACCCGTTCGATCTCGTCGAGCGGCCGCCCCACGAGCGACGCGATCCCGGCATCGGCGCCGGGCTCTGATGGCACGGCCGCCCTGACGGCGTCGGGCTCGAGCTCCAGCGGCAGGTCATCGACATCGAGCGTGCCGTCGCAATCGACCACCACCATGCTCTCGATGACGTTCCGAAGCTGGCGGACATTGCCCGGCCATCCATACGAGGCCAGCCTGACCCGTGCCGCGACCGACATGCCCTTGATCGTCTTGCCGTGCCTGGCGGCGAACTGCTTCACGAAGTGCTCGATCAGCAGGGGAATGTCGGCCGCCCGGTCCCTCAGCGTCGGGATGGCGATCGTCACGACCTTTAAGCGGTGGTAGAGGTCGCTGCGAAACTGCCCCGACGCGATCGCCTCCTCGAGATTGCGATTCGTCGCCGAGAGAATGCGAACGTTGACCTTCGTCGGTGTGTTGGAGCCGACGCGGGTGATCTCACCCGACTCCAGAACCCGCAGGAGTTTGATCTGCGTGGCCATCGGCATGTCGCCGACCTCGTCGAGGAAGAGGGTGCCGCCGTTGGCGTACTCGAACTTGCCGACACGGTCGCTCGAGGCATCGGTAAAGGCCCCCTTCACGTGCCCGAACAGTTCGCTCTCGAGGATGTTTTCGCTCAAGGCGGCGCAGTTGAGGGCCACGAAGGGCTTCGCCTTGCGGGGGCTGTTGTGATGGATGGCCTGCGCGACGAGCTCCTTGCCTGTGCCCGTTTCCCCCTGGATGAGCACCGTGGCATCGGTCGGGGCGATCCGCTTGAGCCGCTCGATGAGCGCGAGCATCTGCGGGCTCGATCCGACGACCCCTTCGAACCCGAACTTTTCGTCGAGACGGCGGATGAGTTCGATATTCTGCCGCTTCAGCCGCACCCCTTCGGACGCCTTCTCCACGGCCGACCGCAGATGCCCGAGATCGAGCGGCTTCTGCAGGTAGGTGAACGCCCCCTGCTGCATCGCCGACACGGCCGACGGCACGGTGCCGTGGCCGGTCACCACGATCACCTCTGTTTCCGGGCAGGCCCGCTTGGCCCGGGCGAGGATTTCAAGGCCGCCGATGTCGTTCATCATCAGGTCGGTCACCACGACGTCGAACGTCTCCTGATCGATCCGCTTCGCCCCCTCGGACCCGCTGCCGACCACCGTCACCCGGTAGCCGAGGCGGCCGAGGGCTTCCCCCATGGTCCGTGCGTGCACGATGTCGTTGTCCACGACGAGCACCGCGACGAGTTCCTGGGAAGCCGGCTCGGCAAGCGGGGGGGATGGGTCACGGGAAGCGGGCATGGTGGCTGACCAGCGGAACGACGGGTTGAATCACGATGGTACGAAGGGACGCGGTGGGGCGTCCAGACGCGGCGAATCCGGGTCGTCGGCGGCCCGTCCGCCGGTCGGCAACCGAGGCGGGGCCGGCAGCCAGATCGTGACTTTCGTCCCGCGACCCGGCGCGCTTTCGACATCGATCGTGCCGCCGTGTGCCTCGACGATCTTCCGAGCGGTCGGGAGCCCCAGGCCCGAGCCCCCCTGCTTGGTCGTGTAGAAGGCTCGGAACACCTTGGCGAGCGTTTCGGCATCCATGCCGCCTCCGGTATCGATCAGTTCGAGCAGCACCCCAAGGCCGGCCGCGCGGGTGCGGATCACGATCTGCCCGCCGCTCTCCATCGCCTGCACGGCGTTGATCAGAAGATTGAGCACCGCCGAGCGGAACGTCTCCCGGTCGAGCCGCACGGTGGGCAGTTCCGGATCGAGATAGCGGACGATCTCGACATGGCCTTCGCGGGCCTGGGGGGCGAAGAAGTCGAGCAACTGCGAGAGCTCGACATTCAGGTTCGCCGGCTCCAGCGTCAGCGATTCCTGTCGGGCGAAATCGAGGAAGTCGCCGAGGAGTTTTTGCAGGCGGTCGCACTCCTGCCGCACGAGGTCGATCTTGGCCCTGGCCCGGCGGTCCCGCTGCTTGGTCGGGGATTCCGGATCGGTGGTCTCGAAATCCTCGGCCAGCAGCTCCATGTTGAGCCGGATCGTGGAAAGCGGGTTGCGGATCTCGTGGGCGAGGGCGCCCACGAGAGCCGCAAATTCCGCAT